>JBIQJZ010000012.1:22959-31801 GCA_044507115.1 Flammeovirgaceae bacterium
TGTTCATCACAGCGAAGCGCAGACACTAATGGCAGCTGCGCTCTTGTTTTCACTTCCGGGCATACCGATGTTATACAATGGACAGGAAGTCGGTGTCGAGGCGCATCCCTATACAAGACATTCGGTGTTCTCCAGAGAGAAGGATATTTATTCAGTCATGCCCGCGAGATTTGAGTTCTATCGTAAACTCATCACTTTGCGCAGTGCCCATTCCGCTCTTCGAACCGGGCGTACGGAGGAGGTCGCCGTCGTTGCAGAGGGGCCTGTGCTTGGATTTCGAAGGTGGGATGATCGTGAACAATTTCTTATTCTGGTGAACCTTGGAAGTCAAGCTGTGACAGCGATACAGCCGGTTCGATCAAGACGTAAATACAAGGACGTGTTAACCGGGCAGAAATTTCAATTGAGCGAGGTTCCGCTCGAGCCCTATAGCGTCCGCTGGCTGCTTTTCAAATAATCTTCCCTTTAGGGTTGACCGAGATATCAATAATCGCGGCGTCTATATGCTTTTTGCGAAACGATTAGTCGTTTGATTGTCATTTTCGCCTTTGATGGGATTAGCTGAACCGGGAATATTTGGTTAGCTATAATGGTGCCCGTTCATGATTTTTATGATCGCATTGAAATCGATTTCGGTGGGACGCTTTTTGCGCGAGACCCTAAGTGCTCAAAACAACTAACCAACAAATGCCTATGGAAAAGATCACGTTTACTGCATTAAAGCCGCGTTGGCTAATTTGTCTTGTGGTGTTGCTTTTTGCACACCTCAACACGCACGCGCAGACTTACGCCGTTTCAGGGCGGATTACCAGCGAGGACGGAGAAACATTGCCGGGAGTCAACGTACTCGAAAGAGGCACGACCAATGGTGTCACTACTGATAGTGAAGGTAATTATACGATTCATGTCGCGGGTGACGCCGTGTTAACGTACTCCTTCGTCGGATTTCAGACAATTGAACTTCCGGTTGGAAACCGTTCACAGATTGATGTTGTGCTCGAAGCTGACATCAAAACGCTGGGTGAGGTTGTGGTCATAGGTTATGGGACGCAACGCAGAGAGACTGTTACGGGCTCTATTGCTACGATCCAATCTACCGATTTCAATCCCGGTGTTATCATGGATCCCATCAGCCTCATCACAGGTAAAGTAGCCGGGCTTGCCATTACACGGCCCAACGGTGCAGACCCGAACGCTACCGTTGACTTTTCACTGCGCGGCGCGGTTTCAAGGGAAGGAAGTGCACAACCTCTGATTGTCATCGACGGTGTTCCGGGCGGTGATCTCAGGACCATCGCACCTCAGGATATTGAGTCAATGGACGTATTGAAGGATGGATCCGCAGCGGCGATCTATGGCTCACGCGCTACCGGGGGCGTCATCATCGTGACGACGAAGAGAGGGACTGAGGGTCCAGCGAAAGTTTCATATAGTGGGTACACGTCGACGGATTTTGTTGCAAAAAAATACGACGTTCTCACACCCGACCAGTTTCGCGCGGTTGCACAAGCTACAGGGCGTCCTGCGAATGATCAGGGTGCTTCAACTGACTGGTTTGACGAGTTGACCAGGAGACCCGTTAGCCACGCTCATAATTTGTCTGTCAGCGGAGGATCAGGAAAGACCACGTATTTTACTTCGGTGAATTTCCAGGACTTCGAAGGAATGGATCTCGTGTCTTCGCGAAGATTTGTGAACGGTACCTTCCGTTTGAATACCAAGGCGCTCTCCGACAAACTAGACTTTTCTGTAATGCTGACGAACTCTTTCGACAACAAGAGTTTTGCAGAGTATTGGGGTTTTGGCCAGGCGCTGAATATGAATCCGACATTCCCTGTATATAATGATGACGGGAGCTTTTTTGAAGCACCGCACATCGCGCAGGGAAGTCAATGGAATCCAGTCGCGAATACGCGCTACAACACTAATCAGAGCAAGGAAAAGAGGATGCTTGGAACGGCCAACCTCGCATATTCATTTACACCTGCTCTCACCGGACGGCTATCGTATTCCTACACGTTCCTCGATATCCTTTCCGGATCATATACAGACAGCAGGTTGCAATACATGCAGTCCAGCGGACTTCTGGGGCAGGCTTCGCGAAGCCAAAACAACGAGACAAATAATGTCCTTGAAGCAATGGTTGACTATCAACGACAGGTGGGTGACCACACGTTCAACGTGCTGGGAGGTTATTCTTACCAGAACATCTTTCAGGAGGGATTCGGTGCTGGAAACAATAACTTCAATACCAACGCCTTCCTTTTCTACAATCTGGGCGCGGGATCTGCGCTTAACAATCTGACGCCCGGTGCACGTCGCGATGGTGTCTTTATGAACAGTTTTGCATCAGAGAGAACTCTTATTGCCTGGTTCGGCCGATTGATCTACGACTATCAGGAGCGTTACCTCCTGAACGCCAGTGTGAGGAGAGAGGGTGCTTCTGTGCTAGGTGTGGCCAACAAATGGGGTACGTTTGCGGGGGTCTCTGCCGGATGGATATTGACGAAAGAGAATTTTATGTCGGGCGTTTCAGGCATCAGCAACTTAAAGTTGAGGGCGGGCTATGGTGTCACGGGAAATCAGAACGCGCTTAGCCCATATCAGTCGCTCGCAACAGTCGGACCTTTCCCATGGTGGACTATGCATGCATATTACGGAACTCCCGATGATGGATCGTGGGTGCTTTCCTACGGACCCACCATCAATCCGAATGAGAACCTTCGATGGGAAACAAAGAAGGAGATAAATGCCGGTCTAGACTTTGCCTTGTTCAATGGTAGTTGGCTAAGCGGCTCGATCGACTACTATGATCGTCGGATACTTGACCTGATTGGTAATTTTACTGCTCAGCTGCCTCCAAATATTTATCCACTCATTTTTGCGAACGCAGGCGAAATGAGAAACCAGGGCGTGGAAATGCTTCTTGAGGCGCGGCTATTCAATCGCAAGAACTTCCGGTGGAATGCAACGTTCGTCGGTGCGAGAAATAAGAACGAAATTGTCTCAATTTCAAGCGATCAGTTCTTTGGGTCGGCACAGAGCATAACGGATGTCGGACTCGGCTGGGGCCAGGAAGTACAACGACTTGCTGAAAGACAACCCGTGAATGCGTTTTACGGGAAAGTTTTCGCAGGATTTGACGAAAACGGTCAGTGGTTGTTCCGAAATAAGGATGGCGAAGCGGTGCCTTCAAATCAAATTGGGGACGACGACTTTGACTACCTCGGCCATAGTATCCCGCGCTGGAACCTTGCCATTACCAACACATTTTCGCTTGGCCGTTTCGACGCTTCAATCTTGATCCGAAGTGCGCTTGATTACAATGTGCTGAATGCAAAGAGAATGTTTCATGATAACATTAATAACTTTGGTGTTACCAATCTATTTGCGTCAGAGTTAAACTGGATACCCGATCCGGCGTACCCCACGACCGGGAGACCGGAACCCAAGCATAGCGGAGATCAGACATTTTCAAGCTATTACCTGGAAAAGGGCGATTACCTGAAGATCGACAACGTCACAATCGGTTATACGTTCCCTTTCTACAACCTGCGGTTGTATGTGACGGGAGCTAACCTCGCTGTGTTGACAGGCTTCTCCGGAATGGATCCTGAACTGGGTATAAACCCGTACTCGCAAGTAGGCTCGAGTTCCGGTGCGGGTGTGGAGTTTAACGACAACTACTATCCGCGCACGCGTAGCTTTACCGTGGGCGTTTCAGCACAATTCTAAAAACCAGCAAAGAGAACCGATATGAAAAATATACTTAGAAGATCGATACTCGTTGTGGCTGCTATCACGCTATTGGGTGTACATGCCTGTAATGATCTCGACGAGAAGGTTTACAGCGCGGTTACGACGGAGAATTTCTACACCACACCTGACCAGGTAGTTGCCGCATACCTGCTGCCGTATAGTTTCTTGACAGCTGTCGTCTACGACATTCACTGGTCGCTAGAGACGATGTCTACGGATGAAGCAGTAGCCACTGTGAAGAACGGCCAGGGCTTTGAGAACGGACGATGGATTCAGTTCCATCAGCACACCTGGAGTTCCAGTCTTGATTTCATTCTGTGGGAATGGTACAACTTAACGCAGGGAATAGGTTTCTGCAATCAGTTCCTGGGAGTCCTCGAGCAAAAAGACTTCAGTTCGATGAACCTTCCGGTCAGT
The DNA here is from genome assembly GCA_044507115.1 of Flammeovirgaceae bacterium. GTDB lineage: Bacteria > Bacteroidota > Bacteroidia > Cytophagales > Cyclobacteriaceae > Chryseosolibacter. Next base: position 27,136 of record JBIQJZ010000012.1, read on the forward strand.
CAGGAGCGCATGATTGCGGAAGTGAAAATGCTGCGTGCCCTCTACTACTATTTTATGATGGGCATTTATGGAAACGTGCCGATTGTTGAACGCGTAGGCGAACCGAATCCACCAACGCGTCCGCGCAGCGAGGTCTTTGCTTTCATCGAGAGGGAGATACTGGACAACATCGGCGCGTTGAGCGAGAAAGGAGATCCGGGATGGTATGGTCATTTCACCAAGACCGCAGCGAATGCGTTGCTGGCGAGGATGTACATCAACGCTGAAGTTTTTACAGGTACCGCGCGTTGGGATGATGCGATCACCGCATGCAATGCGATACTGGAATCCGGTAAATACGTGTTGGATCCCACGTGGGACGCTCCCTTTAAAGCTCAGAATCAGCACAGTCAGGAGAACATTTTGGTAGTGCCATTCGATGCGAACTACGCGACGGGATTCAATATCTCAACTCAGAATCTCCCCGGCGCGATGCGCGATGCATACAGCTTCCCCGATTATCCGTGGGGGAAGACTGTGACACAGGAATCGTTTTACAATTTGTTTCAACCCAACGACCATCGCATTAACCAATGGCTCGTAGGACCACAAACCTACATCGACGACAATGGTGACGAACAGATTGTTTGGGGCTGGTGGGATCAGGACGGCCAGCAACTTGTCATCAGGCCGCAGATTGAAAAACTCAACAACCAGACCGGTGGGTATGGTGACGGAGTGCGAAATGTTAAATACGAAGTGGAAAAAGGGGTGATCTGGGCTAATAACAACGACTTTGTACTGTTCCGTTTGTCTGAGATCATGTTCATCAAGGCAGAAGCGTTGATGCGCAAAAACGGTGGCGTCGCAACGGAGGAAGCAGTTGAATTGATCAACGAAGTGCGCGCGCGCAGCTTCGATCCTGGCGATCCGGATGCAACCTACACGACTACTACGCTTACACTAGATGAACTCCTGGATGAGCGCGGTCGCGAATTTGCCTATGAGATGAAGAGACGTGAGGACCTTATTCGTTTTGGTAAGTTTGGCGATGAGTGGTGGGAGAAGCCCGCGAGTCCGAAGACACGCGAGCTTTATCCGATCCCCTTCCAGATCAGGACGTCTAATCCGGCGCTTCAACAGAATCCCGGATATGAGTAATTGAGAACCAGTAAAAGCAGGTATCTTATGCCGGTAGCGGAATTGGATACCTGCTTTTCATTTTTTTTTCATATTATTTGATTCTCTGAAAATCGATATGTACAACTCTCCCACTTTTGAAATGATCAGGCAATTTTCTATCAAGCTTTTGGTATTAGGCTTTGTCCTTCCGCTGGTGTTCACCGCTTGTGACCCGGCGAAGTCCCCCGACTATGGAAAGTGGGATATCGTAGGCGGTAATGTCAACGGCAATAAGTATTCATCGCTTGCGCAGATCGACACATCAAACGTACATTTATTAGAAGTTGCGTGGGAATATCACACGCGGGATGCGGATACAGCCGCGCATTCGCAGATACAATGTAATCCGATCATCGTCGACAACGTCCTCTACGGAACGTCACCTCAACTGAAACTCTTCGCAATTGATGCTGCCACCGGTCAGGAGAAATGGTCATTCACTCCGTTCGATTCGATTCGGGGAGATCGCTTTGGCCACTTTAACCTCAATAACAATCGGGGCGTCGCTTATTGGAGCGATGGCAAAGGCGACAACCGCATTTTCTACGCCGCTGGTCCCTATATGCAGGCGATCGACGCAAATACCGGCAAACTGGTTGAAAGCTTTGGCGACGGCGGTCGCGTTGATCTTCACACGGGACTGGGAGAGGAGTTTAGCGACCTTTTTGTTACTCATACATCTGCTCCCTCCATCTATAAAGATCTTCTTATTACTGGTACCCGAGTGTCGGAGGCCATGGATGCTGCCCCTGGTCATATTCGGGCGTTTGACGTGAGGACAGGTGAGATGAAGTGGATATTTCATACGATTCCACAACCAGGCGAGCCAGGATACGAGACATGGGAAGACCCGAACGCCTGGAAGTACACCGGAGGTGGGAACAACTGGATGGGCATGACCATCGATCACGAACGCGGTATCGCCTTTGTTCCAACCGGATCTGCGGCGATGGATTTCTACGGGGGGAAAAGACTGGGCTCCAACCTTTATACCGACTGCCTGCTTGCGTTGGAGGCAAGTACAGGAAAACTACTGTGGCACTTCCAATATATCCACCACGATACCTGGGATTGGGATCCGTCGTCTTACCCGGTGCTCGCGACAATCGAGCGCGAGGGACGGAAAGTGGATGTTGTCGTTCAAACATCCAAAACGGGCTTTGTCTTCGCTTTTGACCGCGAAACCGGCGAATCTGTGTTTCCCATAGTGGAAACTCCGGTTGACACTGTGACGCAACTCGTGGGTGAAAAGCTTTGGCCGACTCAACCCATTCCGCAGGCGCCGGCACCTTTTGTCAGACAGACGTTTACCGAGAAGGATATCAATCCTTTCTTACCGGAAGAATCACGGCAGGAAATCCTCAACGAACTTAGGAGGCTTCATACGGGTAAGCTGTTCACTCCGCAGTCGAAGGACGGTACGATCATCTTTCCTGGTTTTGATGGGGGTGCGGAATGGGGTGGCCCTGCTGTCGACCCGACGTCCGGCATCCTTTACGTGAATGCAAACGAGATGCCCTGGGTGCTCGAGATGTGGGACGCCGACGACTCCGAAAAGTCGGAAAATTATCTCCAGGCAGGTCAGCGTCTCTACAAACAACACTGCATGTCTTGTCACGGAGCTGACCGGAAAGGTGGGGGTGTTAATCCATCGTTGATCAATCTCGGTGAGAAATACAATCCGCAATCACTTGTCGAGTTTGTAAACGCCGGACGGAGGATGATGCCCGGTTTTCAACATTTGAGCACCGAAGAGAAGGATGCGATTGCAACCTTCATTCTCGATCTGAAAAACGAACACACACGCAATTTTGAGCGTGTACTGTCGGAAGCGGAGCAATTCAGAAAACTTCCCTACAATATTTCCGGATACAATAAGTTCCTAAGCAAGGAAGGCTATCCGGCTATCGCTCCGCCATGGGGTACACTCACGGCGATCGATTTGAATTCCGGGGACCATGTGTGGAAGGTTGTCCTGGGAGAGGACAAGAAGATGAAGGCACTCGGAGCGACTGAAACCGGAACCGAGAATTATGGTGGCCCGGTTGTGACAAAAGGAGGCCTCTTGTTTATCGCGGCAACCAAGGATTCGAAGTTCCGCGCATTCAACAAGTTTTCGGGAGAATTGTTATGGGAGACCGACCTGCCGGCGTCGGGTTTTGCGACTCCCGCAACGTATGAAGTTGGAAGTCGACAATACATCGTGATCGCTGCCGGCGGCGGAAAGCTCGGCACACGTTCCGGCGATTCATATGTAGCATTTGCATTACCAGAGACGAGATGAGCGGTGTATCCCGCAGGGAGTTTTTAAGGAGATCAGCGAGTTTTGCAATAGCTGCCTCGGCATTGTCGCTACCTCAATCTTGCCAGCGGACGCGCAATGTGCGCGTCAATGGACACTTGTGGATATACGCCAGCAGATTTCCGCCACATTGGGATTCAACGCCGGTACTTGAAGAAGTGTTTCAGGATTTTCAGTACGCCGGCATTGAAGGGGTTGAGATGATGGAAGTAAACCTGCGGCGTGAGGATGCGGTGCAACCCATCGCGGCGCTGGTAGACAAATATCAAATACCGGTTACCGGTATTTCGTACTACGGCGACATGTGGGATCGGCACCAACATACTCAGATAGTAGAAGACTTTGACGCGGTAGCGGAGCGCCTTCAGCGGTTGGGAGGAAGGAATGTCGGGATTACAGTAGGTGATGCCGGTAGAATAAAGACAGAGGACGAGTTGGATGTGCAGGCGGATGTACTCGCGCGAATTCTGAAAATATGTGACGAGCGGAATCTTCTTGCGAATCTTCACAACCACACCTTTGAGGTTGTTAATGATCTCCATGACTTAAGGGGCACGATCTCCCGGGTGCCACAATTGAAACTGGGGCCTGACGTCAATTGGCTAATCCGCGCAGGGGTAGATCCGGTTGCGTTCATTCATACTTATGGCGACAGGATTGTTTATCTGCACATTCGTGACCAGAATGCAGAAGGACTTTGGACGGAAGCGGTGGGCGAGGGGGTTACTGATTTTCATGCGATTGCGCGCGCCTTGAAACAGACTGGCTTCGGCGGAGAAGTAGCAATTGAACTGGCAGCAGATCGACCTCCGGAGAAACCGCTGCGAGAAAGCTGGAAAGTAAGTCGTGAGTATGTAAAACGTGTATTCGGGTGGTGAAACAATGGCTGAAGTAAGTTCAATTCATACGGTTAACCTCAACCTCAGGGCAGTTTCCCAAAACACCTTCGATGCGATCGTGGTCGGCTCTGGTATCAGCGGCGGGTGGGCTGCGAAGGAATTATGCGAGAAGGGCTTGAAAACCCTCGTACTGGAACGGGGACGAAATGTTGAGCACATTAAGGACTACCCTACCGCGACGCTTAGTCCATGGGAATTGCCCAACCGGGGACTTCTCTCGTTAAAGACGCGTGAAGAGAATCCAATTGCGAGCAGATGCTACGCTTTCAATGAAGAAACAAAGCACTTCTTTGTGCCGGATAAC
>JBIQJZ010000263.1:0-4540 GCA_044507115.1 Flammeovirgaceae bacterium
CTAAAGGCTCTCCGTAAAACAGTACGCGATAATATTCGCTCCCATCTTCAAAGCTTGCTGGCGTTTTTCTTCGGGGTCGTTGTGGATTCGCTGATCTTCCCAGCCGTTGCCGAGGTCTGATTCATACGAATAGAACACGACGAGTCGACCCTGGTAGATTAGTCCGAGTCCTTGCGCCGGTTTGGCGTCGTGTTCGTGGATCTTGGGGAGACCTCTTGGGAAACTGAATTTCTGGTGATAAATAGGGTGGTCGAATGGCACCTCAATCAACTCGAGTTCCGGGAAGACTTTTTTCAGTTCGATGCGGATGAATTTGTCGAGTCCATAGTTGTCGTCAATATGGAGAAATCCGCCGGCGGCCAGGTACTTTCGCAGGTTTGCGGCCTCTGCTTCCGAAAATACCACGTTGCCGTGGCCCGTCATGTACACGTAGGGATAGAGGAAAATATCCGAACTTGCTACCTCCACGACATCCTCTTCAGGATATATCGTCATGCCCAGTTCCTGGTTGCAGAACTTGATCAGATTGGGAAGCGCCGTTTTGTTTGCGTACCAATCGCCACCGCCACCGTATTTGAGTTTGGCAATTTTTATCTGCGATTGCGCCAGTGCTTCGGTTACGAGGAAGAAAAGCAGCAGGATGGCGAAGCATCGATAGCGGACAGCGACCATAATGAAGTTTGTTGTGAGATGTAGTCAACAAGTTACCAAAAGTTCTGCCAACGGGGAGTGGTCCCGCCAGTGCAGACGTGCAATTATCTTATATTTGCTACTCCAAGAAGACACGTATGAAGCAGTATCTCGCGCTAATGAAGGATATTCTTGACAATGGCTCAAGAAAGACTGATCGGACAGGGACAGGCACCCTCTCAGTTTTTGGCAGGCAACTCCGGTTTGATCTTGCCGAAGGCTTTCCCCTTGTCACCACGAAAAAGCTCCATCTTCGCTCAATCATCCACGAGCTTTTGTGGTTTTTGAAAGGCGATACCAATATCAAGTATCTTCGTGATAACGGCGTGACTATCTGGGACGAGTGGGCCGACGAGAACGGCGAGCTCGGTCCCGTATACGGCTACCAGTGGAGAAGCTGGCCGTCGCCCGACGGCAAATCAATTGATCAGATCGCCCAAGTGATTGATCAGATTCGCCAGAAACCGGATTCCAGGCGGCATATTGTCACCGCGTGGAATCCTGCGGAAGTGGATAAGATGGCGTTGCCGCCGTGTCACGCGATGTTTCAGTTCTATGTCGCCGACGGCAAACTGTCCTGCCAGCTCTATCAGAGGAGCGCGGATTACTTCCTCGGAGTACCTTTCAATATTGCCTCTTACGCATTGCTGACATATATGTTTGCGCAGCAGTGCGAACTTTTGCCTGGCGAGTTCGTATGGACGGGTGGCGATGTTCATTTATATACGAATCATTTGGAGCAGGCGAGCCTTCAACTCACCCGAACACCTTATCCGTTGCCGGTATTGAACATCCGCCGGAAGCCCGAGTCCATCTTTGGGTACGTGTTCGAAGATTTTGAAATAGTCAATTACCAGTCGCATCCGGCGATCAAGGCGCCGATCGCCGTCTGATATGGCGACGTGCTTGTTGTAAAGGCTTGTATTTCAGCATCTAACCAGCGTTACATTTTTCATGAGATTGGGCTTGCGACGGTTGGTGGTGTGGAAGATGAGTTAATCTGCAGCTGATTTAGTGTAACTTGCACATCTTTTTGTCGACAGATTGCGTATTGAACGAAGATGGCTGAAAAAAGCAGCGTTTTTGATATGATTGGTCCGGTCATGATTGGGCCTTCGAGTTCGCACACGGCCGGGGTGGTCAGAGTCGGGCGTGTCGCCCGTCGCCTGCTCGGCGACAGACCGGATCATGCGGAAATCGTGTTTTACAATTCCTTCGCGCGCACATATGAGGGACATGGCAGTGACCGCGCCATCATCGCGGGGCTACTCGACATGAAGACCGATGACAAGCGGATTAAGGATGCGCTGGTTCTTGCACCTGAAGAGGGTGTCAACTTTCGTTTCAAGTCAGTCGGCAACGCCTCTACATTGCACCCGAACACGATCCGGTTGACGCTTCGGCGCGGTGACCGAACTGTCGAGCTGGTCGGTGAAAGCAGGGGAGGTGGCTTGATCAATATAGCGGAGGTCAACGGCTTTAAAGCCGATTTCAGCGCCAGTCTTCACACACTCGTTATCACTGCGAAAGACGTAAAGGGCAGTATTGCTTTTATTTCCGACGTTCTTGCGCACGACGACTGCAATATTGCTACAATGAGCGTCTCGCGAAAAGGTCGACACGACCTGGCGTGCCTTGTCATTGAAATGGATTCGGGGTTGCGATCCCTCACACTGGACTACCTCCGCAGTCTTACCTGGATACAGGAAGTTATTTATATCCCCGACATAGATCGTTAATAGAATGGGTATCAGAGCTCTGTTTCTTTCGTTGCTAGTAGTGTATTGCGTCAGTCCCGCGTGGGCGCAACGACCGGATTCGGTGCCAGACCGGTCGGCGTGGACGTTGCGCGAATGCGTGGAGTATGCGCTGGCGAATAATCTGGATGTGAGACGCAGCGAGCTTTCCCTGCAGTTGAGCAACCTGGACAAACGACAGGCTACGATGGCCATGCTGCCCTCCGCCAACGCCTTTGCATCCTATGGCTTTAACTGGGGCCGCGGCATAGATCCTGTGACAAATCAGTTCGTATCGTCGCAGCGGAACGGGTACACGCAGATAGGAGCAAGTGGCGACATGGACCTGTTTAATGGCCTGCGCCTGCAGCATACGCTCAAACAGGCAAGCACGGATCTGGAGGCATCCGAACAAGATTTGGATAAGACGCGAAACGATGTTACACTGAATGTGATCTCACTTTTTGTGAACGTTGTATTCAACCGGGAACTACTTGAGAATGCGCGCTGGCAACTTTCGTCGAGCGAGCAGCAACGCGATCGAATCCGACGACTAGTGGCGGCTGGCTCACTTCCCAAGTCGGAAGAACTGAATCTCGACGCGCAGGTAGCGACCAACGAGGTGAACGTTATTAATCAGGAAAATGCTCTGAACCTGTCCTTGCTTCAACTGCAGCAGGCGTTGCAAATTCCAGCTTCGTACGAGTTTGATGTTGAGATTCCGGAGATTACGGCGGAGGATCTCATCCTTGAGCAAACGCGCGACGAGATTTTCCGCATAGCGATGGGAACGATGCCTGAGATCAGGAGTTCCAAGCTGCGGATTGAAAGTACGGGTTACGGTATCAAAGCCGCGCGTGGCGCGCTCTATCCGAGACTGAACGTCTCCGGATCGATCAACAGTAACTACTCGAGTTCGTCCGCCACTCGTTTTGTGCCGGATGGTACGTTCACACAGCAACCGACCCGCTACTTCGTGGAGGGAACAAATGCTCCGATCTATGGCCTTGAGCCGCATGGAACGTATCAGGATATATACGGATTTAATGACCAACTCAAGGACAACTTGTATAAGTCGGTGAGTTTGCGTCTTTCTATTCCCATCTTTAACGGACTCACCGCGAGGACTGGCCTGCAAAGAGCGATGATCAGCAACGAACAGGCGAGGATCAATGCCCGGGAAGTTGAGAATATCCTTCGTCAGAACGTCGAGACATCGTACAATAATGCGATTGCTGCGTCCAAATCGTACAGCGCTTCCCTGCGTCAGGTGGATGCACGTGAGGAGGCGTTCCGCATGGTCGGGCAGCGCTACGACGTTGGAGCGGCAAACTTTGTGGAATACCAAGTGGCCGAGAATGACCTCTTCCAGGCTCGCAGTGATTTGAGCCGTGCGAAATATGAATTCATTTTCAGAAAGAAAGTCCTCGACTTTTATCTGGGCAACTCTCTCGGATTTTAATACCCACTCAATGGCAAAAAGAACTCAAAGATCTAACCGACTTATTTACTGGCTCATTGGCGCACTGGTCGCAATCGTCCTATTTCTCGTCGCTGCCAAGAGCGCGGGTTGGATTGGGAAGCCGCGGGAAATCGAAGTGGAATTAGCCAAGGTCAAGCGCACCACTATTGTCGAGAAAGTGAGCGCGTCTGGCACTGTTCAGCCGGTCACGGAAGTGAAGATAGCCCCGGAGGTCTCCGGTGAGATTATCGAACTGCTTGTCGAGGAAGGTGATTCCGTAAAACGCGGGCAGCTCCTTGTAAAGATCCGTCCCGACACCTGGGAGAGTCAATTGCAGCGCGCGCAGGCGGCGCTGAGTCAACAGCGGGCAAATCTCGCACAGGCCGAGGCTAGCCTGAATGCCTCCCGGGCAGGATTTATTCGCGCTGAACAGGAGTACAATCGTCAGAAGCGATTGCGTGACGAGAATGTGATATCACTCGCCGACTGGCAATTGGCCGAGCAGAATTTCAGGATCGCGCAGACGGAGGTTACCGCTGCGGAAAAGGGGGTGGAAGCGGCGCGCTACGTTATCCAGAGCACCGAGGCGTCTCTCCGCGAGGCTCAGGAAAATTACCGGAAAACCTCTGTTGTGGCCCCTATGGATGGGGTT
>JBIQJZ010000264.1:0-4538 GCA_044507115.1 Flammeovirgaceae bacterium
CAGGTCGCTCGTGCCTTTTCCTCCCACGCCAATACCAGCGATGTAAACAGTGTCGCTGGGCGGGACATATCCTTTCCCGCCCAGGACAAATCTCGGAATGATCGTGAAGGCCGCGCCTGCAATGGCCGCGTTCTTGAGGAACTCTCTTCTGGAAGATCCGCCTGTTACCTTTCTCATGCTCCTGTTCTCCCGCATTTTCTGACAAGCCTGATCACATCGAGTTCTAGTTACCCAACTTCCAGCCTTGGCGATACTCGCGCTTCACAAACTGGTTAGCGGGATCGAAGTTGGTGATCTTCATGTTTTGACCATCCCACATCAGTTTGATGTTGCGTCCCGGATAGTTGAATTGTCCAGGTCTATCCTGGCGCGGTTCACGGATATCGTGGCTCCGTATCGCGAGATTACCCATTAGGATCGTCTCGGTAAGCGGGCCGGCGATTTCGAATGGTGAACTCACTTCCATCTTGCCATAACCTGCGAGACATGCCTCTACCCATTGTGCGTAGTGGCCATTCGCTCCATCGGGAACTCGGGGAATTGATTGCTTAACTTTGACTTCGGCTGTCTTGGATGTCGGCAACAGTTGCGGGTTAGCGCCGTAGGTGCTACACATCATTTTTCCTTTCGACCCCACGAAGATCACGCCGTTACCGCCATCACCCATGATCTCATTCGGACCAAGTTCATCTGGCCTCGGCGGCTGAATACCACCGTCCATCCAGTGGAGTTTAAGGTTTTGTTTGCCTTTGCCCGGGAAGGTAAAGATGACGTAAGAAGACGGAGGACAGCTTTCCGGAAAATATCCGCGTTGAAACTCGTCGACATAAACACTGCCGACACTCGCTGTTACATCCAGCGGATAATTCAGGTTGAGTACCCGGAACGGTGGTTCAACCAGGTGACATGCCATGTCTCCCAAAGCTCCTGTACCGTAATCCCACCATCCGCGCCAATTGAATGGAACGATCTTGTCAACGTATTCCTTGTAGGGGGCAGTACCCAGCCAAAGATCCCAGTCGAGCTCTTTGGGTACCGGGGTCGGTTGCGTTGGCCACTGGATACCTTGCGGCCAAACCGGTCTGTTCGTCCACACGTAAACGGTGTGAACATCTCCGATGAGACCAGCGTTGTACCACTCCCGTAGTTGACGCACGCCGTCGCCAGATGCGCCCTGGTTCCCCATTTGGGTAACAACCTTATATTTTTTCGCCGCTTCTGTTAGGACGCGTGCTTCGTAGATATCATGTGTAAGCGGTTTCTGCACGTAGACGTGCTTCCCAAGCTGCATTGCCGCGAGTGCCTGGACCGCGTGGTTGTGGTCGGGGGTCGATACCGAAACCGCATCAATCGTACGGTGTTCTTTGTCGAGCATCTCGCGAAAATCTCTGTAGTATTTGGCTTTCGGAAATGAGGCGATCGACTTGGCCGCGCGGCGATCGTCGACGTCGCACAGGAATGTAATTTCGGCTTTGCCACTCTTTGCAAAACTCGCGATATCGCTTTCACCTTTTCCGCCCACTCCGATTCCTGCAACATAGAGCGTGTCACTGGGAGCACGGTATCCCTTTCCGAGCACGAACCTGGGTACGATCGTAAACGCTGCAGCCGCGACCCCGGCCGACTGAATGAATTTTCTTCGCGAAACATCGCTTCCGGTCGATTTCTTATTCTTTCTGAGAGACATAACGGTAGTTAATAAAAGGCTTATGAATCGAAGTTAAGGCATATCTCAAGTGTGCGCTCGTCGTATGCGAGGCCGTATTGATCAAGCACGTCCTGCGGAACTCCGTTCCATTGATTCGGTCGGTTTCCAACATACCCGAGATCCTCTATACCCATCTTGCTGGTGAAGAATCCGCACGCGGTCAGATCGCGCATCCTGTTGAAGAATGCGACACCAGCCGACATTTCTGGCTTGGCCTTTCCAGGGAAAGCGATCTCGTCGACGATTTCAATCTGTTGTTGAGGACTGCACGAGACGAAGTCAGCGTTAAATCGCCGCATACATTGGAGGTCAAGCCACTTGATGCCACCGCGCAGGGGCACCTTGTGTTCGGGGCGGTCTTTGACCATGAACTCGATGAAATCAGGCACGCCTGCTTCCGACGCGCTTCCGGATTTTTCATCCTTTGGAATGATGATATCACTTAGTTCCGTGATTGTCTTCATTTCGTGCTCATCAAAGAACGTCTCGGACGTGAGTTTTCGCTCGCGTTCAATTTCTTCAGCTGTGCGATCGTATGAAAGGTTGTTGGCAGGAGGAGTAGCCGTTCCTGTCTTCGACGGTTCGCATTGGATCAACAGGCCGGCGCCTACGGTTCCGGCTGCCATTGATTTCAGGTATTTTCTTCTGTCCATATTTCAGAATTCAGTATTTAACGTTCAGGGTGCTGGCTTTCATAAATCAGGCCAGGTTTTGTTTTTTGATCTCTTCGATCATATACTCCGAGGCGCGCATTGCCAACGCGAGGATCGTCCAAGTTGGGTTCTTGTCCGCTTGTGATACGAACGGTCCGCCGTCCACGACAAACAGGTTCTTGCAATCGTGCGCCTGATTGTATTTGTTGACGGCCGATTTTTTCGGGTCGTCCCCCATGCGCGTGGTACCCACTTCGTGGATGATCCTTCCGGGGGCAGCAAGCCCGTAGTTGTTTTCAGGTCCATCGTTGCCGCCGTACGTGATCACGCCGCCCATATTATGAATGATTTCCTTAAAGGTCTCTTTCATGTGCTTGGCCTGCTTGATCTCGTAATCGCTCCACTTGTAATGGAAGCGCAGAACCGGAATGCCGTACTTGTCGACGGTGTTCGGATCGATCTCGCAGTAGTTGTCTTCGCGAGCGATTGCTTCTCCACGTCCGGCCATGCCAAAAGTTGCGCCGTAGAAGTATCGGTAGTCGTCCTTCAGTGAGGCGCCATAACCACCTGCCTCTTTTTTCTGACCGTCGCGTCCGGGGAATTTTCCGTTCATGCCTTCCATACCGAAACCAAAACCGTATCCAGGCATGCCCATCCGGCCATTGAACTCAATATGGTATCCGCGCGGGAAGTCGAGTTTACGGTTGTCAAGCCACCACGGGGTATATACGTGCATGCCGCCGACGCCGTCCTCGTTGAAGCGTTTGCGCCCGAGCAGTTGCGGAAGTACTCCGCCCATAGATGCACCGGTAGAGTCGTGCAGGTATTTGCCCACGATATTGCTTGAGTTGGCGAGTCCGTTCGGATGTTGTGAAGACCTCGAGTTCAGCAGAAGGCGCGCAGATTCACACGCGCTCGCGGCGAGCACGACGATCTTTGCGTTGACGGCGTACTCCTGCATGTCATTCTTGTCGACGTACGATATACCGGTCGCGAGTCCACGCTCATCAGTCATGACCTCCCGAGCCATCGCAAATGGGAAGACGTCGACGTTTCCTGTTTCGACCGCAGGCAATACCAGCACCGAAGACGATGAGAAGTCACCGTAGACCTGGCAACCCCGGTTGCACTGTGAGCAAAAGAAGCAGGCACCGCGTTTGTCATTGCCCGGCAATTGTTTCGTCAGAATCGAAAGCCTGGACGGAATAACGGGAATGCCGAGTTTGCTTCCCGCCTGCTTGAAGTAGAGATCGATCAGGCGAGGTTTCGGCGGCGGAAGGAAAATTCCATCCGGCTCGTCAGGCATGTTTTCAATTGATCCGAAGACGCCGATCAGGCGGTCCACGCGGTCGTAGTAGGGTTTAATATCGTTGTAGTCGATTGGCCAGTCTTCGCCAAGACCATCGAAACTCTTATGTTTAAAGTCCTTCTGGCTGAATCGCAGCGATATGCGGCCCCAGTGGTTCGTTCTTCCACCCAGCATCCGCGAACGGAACCAGTCGAACTCCGTTCCATTCTTGTGAGTGTAGGGCTCACCTTCGATTTGCCACCCGCCATAGGCAGCATCGAAGTCGCCGAAATGACGAAGCGGGGTACTCGCACCGCGTCGCGGCGACTCATACGACCACTTCATTTGGGTGATGTTCTTCTTAGGATCGTACATCGGTCCTGCTTCGAGCAGCGCCACTTTTATGCCGGCATTCGCAAGCATGTAGGCAGCCATTCCTCCGCCGGCACCTGATCCGACAATACAAACGTCGTACGTCTTTGGACTCTTTTTTATCTGAAGTTGAGGCATAATTGAAGGTATAGATTCGGTTAAATGTAATCTTTATCAAGTAAACATCACAGGAAACGATTGCATTCTTTTGATAACTATGTGACCGTAATCGTTTTCGGCGGATTTTAGTAGTTCACACGGTCCACGGAGCGCGGAGCTATTAATTGCTGGTGTTCTTTTTTTTCTTGGGTACCGGGTCGTATCCGCTGGTTCCCCATGGGTGGCAGCGCGAAATACGTTTTATACCCAACCATATTCCCTTCAACGGACCCCATTCCGATATGGCGTCAATTGCGTATTGCGAACAAGAAGGCGTATGCCGGCAGTGCGTTCCCAGCAGCGGAGATAGTGTGAGTTGATAGACACGGATGGGAAAGATGAAAACCTTTCTCAACAG
>JBIQJZ010000265.1:0-4447 GCA_044507115.1 Flammeovirgaceae bacterium
TTGAAAAGATCATTCCGCTCAAGCGGAAGTTTCTGGTGCTGATACCTTTTTTCAGCGGGGCCAGCATAATCACATTCTTCTTCCAGGAACCCGAGGTTTCCTTCGTTCTGCTAGCGATCGCTTCCGCGGGCCTTTCTGCAGTGTTTCTCACTTACCTGATCCGGACCAAGCACCTGATCTATTTCGTTATGTTATGTGGAGGCCTGTGCTGGCTCTTCGGCAACCTGACGTTGATCAGCCATAAGTTCTACCCCGCAGCCTTCCCATGGTGGATGGGTTTTGTGCTTTTTATTATCACCGCCGAGCGTTTAGAACTGACACAATTCCTCCCCGTACCCGCCTCGTCTAAGTGGCTCTTGATCGGCTTGCTCTTGACCTACGCCGGAGGTGTTGGATATACCTTTCACGCCGGAGGGAACCTGCTCAGCGCGGCGGCGTTGATCGGTGTTGCTATTTGGTTGATGAAGTACGACATCGTCGGGGTGTCGATCAAAAAAAACCGGCTCCCACGGTTCATCGCTTCCTCCCTTCTCTGCGGCTACATCGCTATGCTGATTACAGGCGTCTTCCTCATCACACTTGGAAACCTTGCGTTTGGATATGATGCAGTTGTTCATACCTTCTTTCTCGGATTTACGTTCTCCATGATCTTCGCACACGGGCCGGTTATCTTGCCCGGTGTGCTGGGTATTTCGGCAAAGCCATGGCATCCTATTCTATACGCGTGGCTAATCGTACTTCACGCGTCCCTTGTCGTTCGGCTATACGGCGACCTCACCATCAACCTGGAAGTTCGAAAGATTACCGGATGGACGAGTTCTGTCGCTATCCTGGGTTACTTTGCGACCCTTGCATACCTAACAATAAGAAGTCAACGTGTACCCGAGAAGTTACTATAGCATCCCGATAGTATTCCTGTTCATCGCCGGTGGCCTTGGTCTCTTCCTGCGGTGGCAGTTCCTGCTCCCAACTCCCGGCATTCGATACACCTATTTTCTCCACGCACATTCGCACCTCATGTTCCTCGGATGGGTGTTCAATATTCTTTTCCTGGCTTTCACCGAACATCACCTGGCCGTCCGAAAAATGCGACAATACGCAATATTTTTTGGAGCTCTTCAATTACTCGTCGTCGCCATGGCTATCTCATTTCCGATCCAGGGCTACAGCGTGTGGTCTATCATCTTCTCCACGTTGCATACGCTCGCTATCATGGCCTTCGTACCCATCTTCTTCGTGCGGGCAAAGGGCGACACGACGGTCTCCGCATGGTTCGCGCGGGCGGCGTGGATATTTTTCACTATCTCAACTGCAGGTCCCTTCTCGCTCGGATATCTCATGGCAAACGGCATGGGAAACTCCGTTTGGTACAACTTCTCGATTTACTATTACCTGCATTTTCAATACAACGGCTTCTTTATTTTCGGAATCCTCAGCCTGTTCTTCCACTTACTCGAATCCAGGAAGATTCCATTCTCCCGGCGCGCCGCACTCCGATTTGGCAAGTGGACAGCGTTCGCCTGCGTTCCCGCGTATACCCTCAGCGTATTATTTGCCAAGCCGGGCTTGTTGTTCAACTGGATCGGACTATTGGCAGCGACAGGGCAATTGATTGCGCTTGGATACTTCGCGCAACACGTTTTCCGCATAAGGGCAGACCTGAGCCGGCACTTCCGTCCACACGTGATGATATTGTTCAAGTTTGCCGCTGTTTCCTTCGTCGCAAAAAACATACTGCAGGTCGTCTCCGCGCATTCGGAAGTTGCTTCGATGGCCTATTCCATGCGCCCAATAGTCATTGGCTACCTGCATCTCGTCCTCGTCGGAGTTGTTACGTTCTTCCTGCTCGGTTGGTACTTCGACCGCCAGCTCCTTCATTACAAACGCGCAAAGGCAGGCATACCTCTGTTAGTTGCTGGTTTTCTAGGATCGGAACTGTGTCTCGTGCTACTACCATGGTGGAGCCAGCTAGGAATCATGACATCTCCATCGCTGTGGATCTTTGTATTCTCCGCTTTGATGTTCGTGGGATTTTCCGTGGTGCTCGTCTCCGTCAACATAAAGCCTGATAAAAATCACTCAATCTCTTGACGCGAGTCATGCAGCCCGCATCCTCCGGCGGGTACATTGCGGTATGAACACGTCTCCCACCCCATCGGAGCTGATAGCGAAGTACGACGTGCCTACGCCGCGGTACACCAGCTATCCAACGGTCCCGTTCTGGAAAACCGAAGAGTTTTCGGTCGAATCCTGGGAAAAAATAGTCCGACGTATCTTTGAAGAATCGAACGACCAGCGCGGTATCAGTCTTTACCTCCACCTCCCGTTTTGCGAAAGCCTGTGTACCTACTGCGCTTGCAACAAGAGAATAACGAAGAATCACGCTGTCGAGATTAGCTATGTTCGTTCGCTTCTGAAAGAATGGAGCAACTATATCGCGATATTCGGCAGGAAACCACACATCCGCGAGCTTCATCTTGGTGGAGGTACACCCACATTCTTCAGCCCTGAAAATCTGAAATGGTTGATCTCATGGCTTCTGGAAGAAGGAACCGTACATCCAAATCCCGAATTCAGCTTTGAGGGACATCCGAACAATACAACCAACGCACACTTGCAAACATTGTACGACCTCGGTTTTCGGCGGGTAAGTTTCGGTGTTCAGGATCTCGACACCAAGGTTCAACAGACGATCAATCGAATTCAACCCTTCGAAAATCTCGAACGGGTGACCGCGCAAAGCCGCAACATCGGATATCAATCGATTAGTTTTGACCTGATTTATGGATTGCCATTCCAGACTGTCGAGACGATCAGAGAAACAATCCGTCGCGTTCTCACTCTACGTCCCGATCGCATCTCGTTTTACAGCTATGCGCATGTGCCCTGGGTAAGTCCCGGACAACGCGGATACGGCGAGTCCGATCTTCCCAGCCCCAACGAAAAAAGAAACCTTTACGAAACCGGGCGCGAACTGCTTCAACTCGAAGGCTACCAGGAGATCGGTATGGACCACTTTGCGCTACCGCACGACACGCTGTACAAGGCCCAGCAATCTGGCCAGCTCCATCGAAACTTCATGGGCTATACGCATACGCAGACCGATCTTCTCATCGGATTGGGTGCCTCCGCTATTAGTGATGCAAAGTACGCGTATGTACAAAATCTCAAGAAAGTAGAAAGCTACAACGAAGCACTCTCAAATGGTCAAATGGCCTTCTCGAAAGGCCATATTATGTCTGAGCAGGATATTCAGTCGCGCGATGCCATACTTCAGGTAGCGTGCCAGGGCCAAATAAGGCGAGAGACGCTAGCGATCTTTTCAGAGAAAGAATTCCTGGAAAAACTTAAGCAATTCAAGCGAGAAGGCATACTTAGAGAAGACGAGCACGGGTTTAGTGTCACGAAAAAAGGACGGGCATTCATCCGGAACATCTGCGCGACGTTTGACCGAACGCTGCTGTCCGAATCAAAACTTCAGACAGCAACACCCCTTTTCAGCAGGTCGATTTGATGGGCATGCTTTTTTTTGCACATTGGCGACTTTAAAGGAATGAACTGATTGATAAATAACCGATGAAATACTTTCACTTTGACAACGGGATCATTAAATTACGTACGTTCTTTCAAACAGTCGCCCTATTGGTCATTGCATGAAAAGCTATGATCCAGATCATAAGAGGAAGATTTTGCGCAGCATAGTTTAGTGCCGGAGAAAACGAACAAGTTGTTTTGACTTAGAAACCAAAAACCGCAAATATGAAAAAGTTACTTTCCCTCGTAGCGATCATTTTTTTCTTCACGTCATGCGCGCCCGATAAACCCATGGAAAACCAGCAAGGATCAAACAAGGGTCTGGATGACGCGGTGGCCGCCAACATCATGGATGGCAAGGGCATCGGCGAAGTTAAGAATGTCACCCTCAACACACCACTTGAGCAGGATCGTGTGAAACGCGGCATCTCCATCTACGAGATGAAGTGCAGTGCCTGCCACAAGTTGGACGATACGCGTGTCGTAGGTCCGGGCTGGAAAGATATTACCAAGACCAGGAAGCCGGAGTGGATCATGAATATGATCACGAACGTCGATGTGATGCTCGATCAGGATCCAGAAGCACGCAAATTACTTGAACTTTGTCTTGTTCGCATGCCCAACCAGAACGTGAGCATCGGTGACGCGCGCGATATTCTGGAGTTTATGCGTCAAAACGATGGTGAACAATAAGAACCTCACTTAATGTACAACTATATGAATAGAAATAGATTTTTCGCAACCGTCGCAGTAGTAACTGCGGTCCTTGCTCTTCAAAGCTGCAAGCCTCAGGGTCCGCAAAGTGCGACCACTGGCGATGCTGCCAGCCGGGTATATGTGGCTCCAGGTCAGTATGACGAGTTTTACAACATTGATTCAGGCGCGTTCAACGAACAACTCAGAGTCTATGGGG
>JBIQJZ010000013.1:0-30721 GCA_044507115.1 Flammeovirgaceae bacterium
CCTTTGCCATGGTCTATTTGATTAGTCTTAGTATGAGGTTCACATAACCAGTGGTCGGCCATCGCCTGGATTATTCCCATCGCACCAGTTATAACTGGCTTACTGGCGCCAGCTTCCCACCTGACGTGGCAAATGATGGCGCTTTTTCCCGGTCGACTTCTGCAACATATAGCGATGCCCCCTGAAGGGGAGCAGATGAACATTCAACTAGCAATCCCGGTCTCGTGACCACACATACGGCAAAGAGAGGAAACGTGTGTATGGTAAAAGTAACGACTATTTCCTGGAATGTTCAAGTCTTTTGCTGGAAGTTTTTCGGCCGAGCCTGATTGGTCAGCGTGTGCATTGAGCCCACTGACCCGGCCTTGGGTGGGTGCCGGGACCTCGCGTTTATCTACGCGAATGAAATGCGACAGCCAGTGTCCACTTCGTTGGTGTCGGTGGCATCGTGAGCCGTTCCGCTTTGTCGCCGCTAGTCAACCATCGCGGAAATGTTCCTTCATTATCAGGAGTACCAAGTCATTTTCGAGGGGGAGGTAGCCCTGATCATAGCAAAAGTAGTAGCGAGTTCCCTGAGGTGTGCTCCAGGTATTTGTAAAATAGTTGAAATCGAATCCGCGTGCTTTTAGTTTTTCGCAGCTCACGGTGATCCGTCCAGTGGGGTTCATGCTTTTCAGGATTCTCCTGTTCTTCCGCAGGATGTTGTTGACATCCCGTACATAGCGCGTGTCGATGCTGTTCAGGCGGTTGTTGAAGGCTGTGCGGCAAATATCTGAACAGAATTTTTTATCGGCCCTGCCCCTGAATGGCTCGCCGCATTCAAGGCATGGTCTTGATGTGTGAGAGGGCATTTTGTATTTACGTTTCAGAAACTTATGCAGTCGAATATACTCGATTATACGCGCGTAACATACGACTGCCGCCCATTTGATTTGCAACTTTACTCTGTGGCAGTCAGATTTTCCTGACAGCTGAATATCATGTTTAACAACTAATACTCACGCTCATGAAAAGCTTACGCAACAGTGTTCATCTCATTGGCCGATTGGGGAAGGATCCCGACGTCAAAGTCTTCAACGACAAAAAGAAGGCATCCTTCTCCATCGCAACTTCTGATTCGTACAAGAATCAGAAGGGTGAGAAAGTCGAAGATACGCAGTGGCACAACGTTGTCATCTGGGGTAAACTCGCAGGAATAGCCGAAAAATATTTGCGGAAGGGTAACGAGGTAGCCATTGAAGGCAAACTGGTGCACCGCGTGTATGAAACAAACGGAGAAAAACGCTTCATCACGGAAGTTAGTGTGAATGACCTGGTATTGCTCGGAGGGAGTAACAAGTCCGACTGATGTTGGATACCCCGAGTCGTATCCAGGGAGCGGCCGGGGCTGGGGACGCCTGTAGCGGCAGGTAAATCTGCCGTGCAGGCGATCCGTCGATCTCCAAATCAGTTAGTAGACTGGCAAGAGGGTTTTTCTTAGTTTTGCCCAGATGACGTTCCTGTATCCTTCTTTCCTTTGGGCCCTGACGGCTCTTCTGATACCCATCGTCATTCACCTTTTTAATTTCCGGAGAACGACGCGCGTCTTTTTTTCAAACACCCGTTTTCTCCGTGAAGTGAGGGAAGTGACAACCGCACGTCGCCGGCTCAAGCATTATCTTATCCTCACATCACGTCTGCTATTCCTGCTGTTTCTTGTGCTGGCATTTGCGCAACCTATTATCCCGGCAACGGAACAGCTTGACGCAAGTCGGAGCGTCGTGCTTTATCTTGACAATTCACAAAGCATGTCGGCGCAGATGCCAGACAAGACTCCCGCGCTTGATGCTGCCCTTAGCTTTTCTCGCGGAATCGTAGATCTTTTCCCGGCCGATACTCGCTACCGCATCATCACTAACGATTTTGCACCGTTCTCAAATACATTTAAGACGAAAACCGAAGCCCTCGACATTCTCGCACAAGTGCGGGCCTCACCGGTGTCCCGCACCATGGACGAGGTGCGAAACAGACTGACTCAGCAGGAGGGAAGATCGCATGAGTTCTTCTGGATCTCCGATTTTCAGAAGTCCACACTTGGTGCCATCCCGAGTGATTGGGACAGCGTTTCCCGCTGGCACCTGGTTCCGATCACTTTTTTTTCCGCTCCAAACGTCTTCGTTGACTCGGCGTATCTGGAGAACCCCTTTGCCGCCGGGGGAGAACGCAATGTGTTGACGGTCATCGTGCGAAACGACGGGGACGAGGAAGTTAATCAACTCAATCTAAAACTCGCAATCAATGATATCCAGGCGGGAACCGCCACCGTAAATATCCCCGCAGGAGGGCAGACGGAAACTCACTTTGACCTTACCACCGGGCTGACTGGTTTCAATCGTGCGGTGATCACCTTCAATGACTTCCCGGTGAGTTTCGACAACGAATTTTTTCTTGCGCTCAATTTCGCTAACAAGATATCTGTGATCGAGATCAAGGGTGTCTCAGAAGTCACTCCGGTGGAGCGCGTCTTTGGAAACAGGCAGGTGTTCAATTTCAGGAGTTACACCGTGGAGAACTTCAACTATAGCCTCCTCGACCAGGCAGATCTTGTCGTTGCCAACGGGATTGATCAGCCCAACGCCGCGCTCAATCTTTCACTGCGAAATTATCTTCATCAAGGCGGAACCCTACTGCTCGTACCGGGTGCTATTCCCGATATTGAGTCGCTCCGGCAACTAACCGGCATTTCACTTGTCTCCGCCCCGTCCGATAACCCCGTTCTTCAGGCGCTCGACCGCCCCGACTACAATAATCCTTTCTTCGAAAATGTATTTGAGGAGCGGTCTGCTTCTATTGCTATGCCTCGCGCTTCGCAGGTATTGCGATGGGGACCGGATCGCTCGGCCATTTTGCGGTTTGCGAATGATCAGCCCTTTTTGTCAAGTCTGGAGTCGTCCGGTAAGCTGTTTCTCCTGGCCACACCTCTTCACCATTCGTTCACAGACTTTCATCAGCACGCGCTCTTTGTGCCGGTGATGTACCGTATCGCGGGCAGCAGTCGGAAAAACGATACGCGTTTGTACTACACGTTGCACGAGAACTTCATCACCATGAAAGTTGATAGCTTGCCCGCAGATCAACCATTTCGGCTGAAGGGTGCTCAGGAGGTTATTCCCGGGCAGCGGGTGGTCAATGAGCAGGTATTTCTCGAGCTGCCGAAGTTTTCGATTTCACAGGGTTTTTACGATGTTTTCGTCGGGGAGGATGCAGTGGGATTGATTGCATTCAATCTCGACAAGGCTGAGTCGCTTCTGGATCAATTTACGGGTAGCGAGATGAAAGCTCAGATGGGCGGAGCGGACAATATCAGTATTTTTGAGGCGACATCGGCCGAGGCTTTCAGTAACGAAATAAAAGAAAGATATTTGGGCAAACCTTTGTGGAAGTACGCTTTGATAGTTGCGCTGTTCTTTCTTCTTGCCGAGGTACTACTCGTCCGTTTCCTAAAATAGAGATTGATGAAAATTTTGATCCAATCAGCTGAAATTCTTGATTCAGGCTCCCCCTTTCATCAAAAAGAAAAAAATGTATTGATCCATAACGGTCGGATTTCAGCGATCGGTGACAAAAATTTCGCAGCCGACAAAGTTATTAAGGCGGAGGGTATGAAACTTTCGGTCGGATGGTTTGACCTGGGCGCGTTCTTTGGTGATCCCGGGCTTGAGTACAAAGAGGATATTGATTCAGGAACACGGGCCGCAATGGCAGGTGGCTTTACAGCGTTGGCTATTCTGCCGAACACGAATCCATGTGTACAAAGCAAGAACGAGATCAGCTACATCACCCGTGGAAATCCTGGTAGACTCGTGCAAGTCCATCCTATGGCAGCTGTGACGCTGAATAACAAAGGGGAGGAACTGACCGAAATGATTGACCTTCACACCGCGGGGGCGGTTGCGTTTACTGACGGACTTAAGCCGGTTTGGCATACCGATATCTTTCTGAAAGCGCTGCAATACTTGCAGAAGTTTGACGGGGTGCTCGTCGACCACCCTGAAGACTATTGGCTGAACCTCTTTGGTCAAATGCACGAGGGCGTGAACAGTACGCGCCTGGGGTTGAAGGGCATGCCACGGATTGCGGAGGAGATCGCCATTGGAAAAAATCTTGAACTGCTTCAATATGCCGGGGGACGACTACACGTTGCTCGCGTCTCGACCCCTCGCTCGGTTGAACTCATCAAAGCTGCCAAGCGAAAACACAAGGTCACGTGTGATGTTGCTGTATACCAGATGCTGCTTGACGACTCAACACTGGCAGGATTTGATACGAACTACAAAGTCAATCCTCCTTTGCGCGAGCGAGCAGATAACGAGGGCCTGCTCAAGGGACTGCGTGATAATACGATCGATGTGTTGTGCTCGGGGCATATGCCGCAGGACGAGGAGAGCAAGAACCTGGAATTCGATCGCGCTGAATTCGGGATCATCACCCTGCAGACCTTCGGTGCACATCTAACCACCCTATCGCAATCAATTGATTGGGATGTACTAATTGAGAAGGTCACACGTGGGCCACGTGAGATTCTCAAGATGGAGCACCCTACAATTGAAGAGGATGTTACTGCTAACCTTACGTTGTTCGACCCGAATCACAAATGGGTGCTCGATGATGACACGAATCTATCAAAGTCGAAGAATTCTCCCTGGTACGGTCAGGAGTTGACTGGAAAAGCAGTTGCCGTATTCAACAACGGAAAACACTGGCTTGATCGCTAAATGAATCCATTACTAAAAGTATCCCTCCGCTACGGAGTATTGGCGGGGATGATCGGATCCGCGTTGCTGATCGCACTGTATTACCTGGGCCGGCATCCGCTTTGGATTCCTCCGTACGCGGACTTTACGATAATCGTATTCGGAGTCTTTATTTTTTTTTCTCTCCGGGAGGTCCGAGACTATCATCAGAATGGAGTTCTTTATTTTTGGCAAGGGTTGATCGGTAGTTTTATCTTAACTGTGTGCTATGCCGCGATTGCGGCGACGGCGATGGCATTATTCGCTTACATTGAACCTGGATTTGTGTCGAGCTATATTTCCATCGGGTTGGATTACCTCAAGTCATTACCAGCGGAGGAAGCGGATCGGATCGGGAGGGAGGAGATCCAGCGTAATATCGAATCGCTGCCTGCGACCACGGCAGGACAGTTCATCATGACGTATTGTGTGAGGAGCTTTGCGATCAGTTTTTTCATTAGCATAATTTTATCAGTAACTTTAAGAAGAGAACCCAAAACCTAACCCCCTATAAATTATGGAAACGAATACTACACCGGCTGTTACAACCAGGTCCGTTGGAGTGAAGTGGGGCCTTATCTCGGCTCTTATCTCCATCGTGTTTTTTCTCGTCCTGATTTTTTCCGGGCAGAACGCGTTTGACAACAAGTGGAACTGGATCGGCCTGGTTATCTCAATAGTCCTGGTTTTCTTGGCGCACAAGGAATTCAAAGACACAGGTGACGGCTACATGTCTTACGGGCAGGGTATTGCGATTGGTTTCTGGGTCGCACTGGTGTCGCTGGCGTTGAGCTTCCTGGTAACCTATTTGTACGTGAATTTCATCGATACCGGCGCTATGGATTTGTTTTACGAGGCGCAGATCGAGCAAATGTCCAAGCAGGGAATGCAGGATGATCAGATTGATGTGGCGGTGGGATGGACTCGGAAACTTTTCTGGCCGATCTACTTGTTTTTCGGATTGTTGTTCGGTGTTCTAGTCGGAGTTGTGGTCAGTATTTTTACCCAGAAGAAGAACCCGCAACCAGTCTTCTGATTCATGAGAAAACCGGATATTTCTGTCATTATTCCGGCGCAGGACGAGGGGGAGTCGATACCTGAGCTTTGCCAATGGATAGGTCGTGTCATGACGACCCATGATTTTTCATTTGAAGTCATCATTATCGACGACGGCAGTACGGACTCTACATGGCAGAAGATACTGGAAGAAAGTGAGCGCGATCCGCGGTTTAAGGGTATTCGTTTTAATCGAAATTTTGGAAAGTCGGCGGCATTGCAAACCGGCTTCCGCGCGGCTACTGGCGCGGTGGTAATCACCATGGATGCAGACCTCCAGGATAGCCCCGATGAAATCCCCGAACTGTATACCATGATTCGGCACCAGGGATACCACTTGGTGTCGGGCTGGAAGAAGAAACGGTACGACCCCCTTTCGAAAACAATCCCTTCAAAGTTCTTCAATTACGTGACACGAAAATTGTCAGGTATTGAGTTGCACGATTTCAACTGCGGACTCAAGGCGTATGATCTCGCCGTTGTGCGTAACATCAACGTCTATGGCGAAATGCATCGCTACATCCCCTTGATTGCCAAGTGGGCGGGCTTCACCCGTATCGGGGAAAAGCCCGTTGAGCATCAGGAGCGAAAGTACGGCCGAACCAAGTTCGGTATTGAGCGTTTTGTAAATGGTTTCCTTGACTTGCTCTCAATTACATTCGTGAGCCGCTTCCGGCAAAAACCTATGCACTTCTTTGGAACGCTTGGGATACTTTCATTTGTCATTGGATTTATTTTTACAGTGAAGATCTTCTGGCATAAGATGGACGCCTTGTACTTTTCAAAGGTTCCGCTTAGTCGCGACATTACGGAACAACCGCTCTTTTACCTCGCACTTGTGGCGTTGATCATTGGGGTGCAGTTGTTCGTCACAGGGTTCCTCGCTGAAATGTTTGCAATGCAATCATTGACGAAGCGTGACTACCTGGTTATTGATCGGGTTGGTTTTGACGGCGAAGAAACCGAGATCAGAGGTCCGCGGGTACCTGTTCCAACCCGCGTGTGATTATCATTGACCTCTATTCGTTTTATGGCCGATGTACCCCCACACGCTCCAAAGTATTCTGTCGTCATTCCGGTATACAACCGACCTGATGAACTGCGTGACTTACTCGCTAGTCTGGTCGAACAGACCTTGAAGGACTTCGAAGTCATAGTGGTTGAAGACGGCTCTTCCGTATCATCCGAATCGGTTGTTCACGGCTTTTCCGAGGATCTTGATGTTAGCTACTATGTTAAGCCGAATGCAGGGCCTGGACCCGCGCGCAACTTCGGATTTGCTCATGCAAAAGGGCAGTATTATGTTGTGTTTGACAGTGACTGCATCCTTCCTCCTACCTACTTCGAGGCTGTAGATGGGGCCTTGGCTGCAGGGTCGCTGGACGCATGGGGAGGTCCAGACCGCGCACATAGGGATTTCACGGCTAAACAGCGGGCAATGGCCTATACGATGTCATCCATTCTCACAACGGGAGGGATACGGGGCGGTCGGCGGCATATCGGAACGTTCCAGCCCCGTAGCTTCAATATGGGAATATCCCGAACGGTCTATGAACGGACGCAGGGTTTTGCCTTTGACCGCTTCGCGGAAGACATTGAATTTAGCATCCGAATGCGAAAGGACGGATTTCAGACGGGTTTGATTCCGGATGCCTATGTCTTTCACAAGCGCCGCACCAGCTTCGCTGGATTCTTCCGCCAGGTGTTTAACTTCGGCAGGGGCCGGGCGATGATCGCTCGCGTGCATCCCGGAGAAGTGAAACTGACGCACTGGTTTCCCGCAGTTTTTCTGATAGGCACACTTGCGCTTCCTCTCCTATGGCTTGTCTCTACTCTGCTATTCGCGGTTGGGGTCGGTCTGCTGGCACTCTACCTCGTCGCGATCTTCCTACATGCTCTTGCCGTGAATCGCCACTGCGGCGTCGCAGTGCTGTCCGTGGTATCTGCGCTTATACAATTGTGGGGATATGGATGCGGTTTCCTGACAGGGATGCTTTATCACCCTCCGCAGACCAGGACTATTTGATGGCACTATTAGCGGAGATTTATAAATTTGTCAAATTTTTTTTCTGATTTTTGCCTTGTAACCCCTGCCTATGAAAAGAGTTTTGAAAAGCTTCCTGCTGATCATCAACTACAAGACGCTCATCGTCACAACTGCATCAGTCATTTCTACGTACGTCTGCTACCGATTTGGTTTTACCGCCCGATTTCCCGACATGCTGGTTGGAGTTGCGATTGTCTTCCCCGTTGTGTTTTCAATTGGCTCTGCGTACAACAGGAGGGAGGGGGCGCTGCAACGATTCTCTGATTTCAAAGGACACGCGCTTGCTATCTTTTATGCCACTCGGGATTGGACGACGGACAAAAATCACGATTTACCACAACAGGTCCGCCGGATTGTTACCGAAATGATGGCCATTATGCGCAAGATGTTCGCTTCTGACAATCGCGCAGACCTGCTTGAGAATGAACGGAAGATATATGCCCACTTCTCTACCCTTTCAGGGATTACGAATGCGATGCGTGCGCATGGGGTCCAGACGAGTGAAACGTCTCGGGTGAACCAGTACGTCAGCAAAATGATTATCGCCTTTGATAACCTGCAGGTGGTCCATACGTACCGAACTCCAGTGACTTTGCGCGCGTATAGCAAAGTATTCATCTATATCTTTCCGGTCATCTACGGACCTTACTTCGCTAGCACGTTTGGTGACTTCTCTGCCAACCTTGAGTATGTCATGCCAATTCTCTACAGTTTTATCCTTGTGAGCCTTGACAATATCCAGGACCATCTCGAACACCCGTTCGATGAAATCGGCGAAGACGATATAAGGATCGATGAGAATGCAATCACTTCCTATATGGAGTGACGGAAGTCTATTCCTTAACGGTAAACGTATACGTGCCGGTGCCCGAGTGTCCAGCGTCGGTTATACCTTCGATCACAACCACGTATTCTCCCGGTACGTCTGAGGTGTAGAAGTCAAGCTCGTATCGGCCGTCTGGGCCGGTGCGGATGTCGGGTTCCCAATGGAGAAGGAACCGCTGATCGGGCATATGGTTTTCAGTCTCGTCTCGTTTGTATGCCGGTTTGTGAAAGATTCGCTTCAATTGCAATCCTTCGTAATCAAGTGAGATACTTTGCGGGTCGAGTTCGAGTCCCCCGAGGTCTCCATTGTAAGTCGTATAACTTACAATACCGGAGAACACTGCCTGGCCGAGGTGATAGGGGCGTTTGATGACTTCCAGTTTCCGGACACGCAACGGGTCGACACGCATAATGTTATCGACATCGGGCACTGGAACGCCATCCAGTAGGACCATCGGATCGCCTGGCAGAATTCCACCTTGGGAATAGTCCACTACGACAAAGTGAAACCCATCTCTGCGTTTGCGGACGAACACACCTGGCACGTACTCACGCATAACCTCCTCCATCACGGGAAAACGGGTGTAATCGTCCAACATATATGTGTTGTCTGCTTTCCCATAGAACGCAGAGCTATCCACTTGAGGCAACTCAGTGAGTGTTCCGAACTCCTCATAGTAGTAGATGTCCTGTACCTGCATGGCGATGCTCCGCGCCGTGAGATCCTCTTCCATTGCGTCGCTGATGATGAGCTCTGCAACCCTTCGGCCGTCGCGTTTTGACGAGAATGGATCGGCAATTTCGATTTTGTACGAGTGCATGGAATCGACAGCGGCTTGCACGATGATCCGGCGCGGCCCGTAAAAGTCTTTGATTTCGAATCGCGCCTCACCATCGCGATTTGTCCACGACCCGTACGCGCGCACGATTTTTCCCGGTGATCCGAGATAGACAAAGTGACTGCGATTATTGTCATCATCGCTGCTTACAATTGCCGTGACTATGTGCTCCCGGATTTCTGGCAGAAATGCAGGCGTGGATCTGCCATTCAGGATGTCGTCCCAGTCGAATCGGCGCCAGCCCTGAGTCATCATCAGAAGATCGGCCAGCCTATCAACTGACTCATCGTCAGGATTGCCGAAGAAAAAGCCGGGCGATTCGATCGCCGACGCAAGGTCAGAAGTTAGCCAGAGGTGAGGATGGATATGGGCGCCTGTGTTTGAGGTGAGCGAATCCTTGCGGTACACGGCGAGCGACGCGTTTGTAACGGCAGGGGAACCATTAGAATTTGTTTGCAGCGAAATCGAAATCTTGGTGCGTGGCGATACGACCTTTTGACTGGTCTCTATTTTGATATCCAGCTGTGGTGGCGGAGCAGAAAAATAGAGACGTTCGCACACGGGCTGCAGCTGCGCGTTGAAGAGTGTCAGGTGGGAGATGCCTTTCGCGAGCTCATTTTTATCGATACGAAAAGTCGCTTTACTGTGTACAATCTGCCCGGCAAGCGAATGTGAAATCATCTGGCGTGCATGAACAAAGAGATAGACGTGATCATCAGGAACTCCCCTCGTTTCTATTTCGATAAATAGGGTGTTCGAGGAATCTCGAACCGACAGCGTATAGCCCGCGGGATAGACCTGGGGTAGTTGCTGGACCACGCGGTTACCGTTAGTGCCAGTCAACACTGCACGGTAGTCGACGCCCACCTGGGGAGTAAAGGAAAAGCTTCCAAGGCCAAAGCCGGACCTGGACGATTTGAAGGTTGTGACGAGATCGCCCGCGGCTGTTTCGACTACGCCGCCGCAGTCAGTTCCCTTCCCGTTGTGCTCGGCAATGTGGAACGCGATCTTCGACCGAACACCTGCGACCAGATGCCCCCCTTCCGGAAAGAATTCTGCACGGAGGGCGACCGTTTTTGTCGGCGCGCGATCGGGCGTGAGAAAGGGATTCGCAATACTGATAACTTGCGTATAGAAGTATTCGGGAGGAAAATTTTTCATCCAGCTCGTATATGCGCGGAAGGTATAGTTGCCACTTGACAGGGAGGCGGGCAGAAACAGCGAGCCGTGGCCGCGACTGTCTTCTAGTTGTATTTTTGCTTGCAGGACGGCGTTTCCGACGTTATCCAGAAGTTCAACATAGGCGACAACACTCATGTCGAGTGGCTGGTGAAGCGTGCCGTCGACGGCGTATACCTTGAACCATAGTGTCTCGCCGGTGAGATAGAAGTTACGGTCGAGGTGGGCGTATATTTTTTCGGTAAGGTGTTCTACACGGTACTGTTCAAATCGATTGCGCAGCGTGTCAAGTACACGCTCCTGTGCCGGAGACCACACCACTGTGAAGAGCAAAATAACCGATAGCAGCGTTCTTATCATGTGCTTCGTGATCTATTCCCAGAATGGTGGTTTTGTCGTGGTGCCGCCCCAGTAACGGCAATCGATACAGCTTGGCGTACTGCTAGTATATCCGACTGGTTCGGGGCCCAAGCCAAATATCTCGTCAGCGAGCAGGGTATTCGGATGTATCAAAGGGAGGTCTTCCATCCAGATTGTATCTGGCGGACAGTAGGTTTGATCGAGAAAGCGCACGATCAGATCACTTGGCAATTCGCTTCTGCGCAGGAAAAATTCGCGCTCCGTCACCACTGCCGCGCTGAACAATCCGAGCGCGGACTCACCGGGATGGCGCGTACAATGTATGTTTCCGCGAACTTCTGATGGAAGTGGATCGAACAAGCCACCAAGGTTTTCGGTGCTCCTGGCTAGGTTATGCCAGTAGTTGTACGTCTCTTCCGTCAGGGCCTGTTGCCGAATGACGATGTGGTATCTCTTAAAGAGTTTTCGCGAACCATACGGCACGATAGCCACGGGATGTTTCCGCAACGTACTTGTCTGCAAATGCGTCAACGATCCGATGACGATGCTGGTGGAGTGGTCAGTCTTCCAGCAATCCATTATCCACAACTCCCTGGGACGCTCAACAACGATACCTTCTGATTCAAACATAAAATAGGAAGGCAGTTTCGACTGATACTCGTACGTCTCTGTGTAGTCCCATTTGACGTACTTCGTGTTGCCGGTAGCGTCATGTGCATTTACTTCGAACTGAATACCGTCTCGGTGTGCGGACCATGTGATTGAATCAATCGGGGGTGTTGCTAACAGGCTGGTAAAATCCGAAGCGTATTCGTGCTCGTCATCCGAACGGACGATGAGGCGGTACCGTGCTCCTGTTGCGGGATTCGGTATTTGCCCGGTATAAACCCCTGCTTCCACGTGAGCGAGTGAATGGATGGAGCCGCCCTCTCGTTCAATCTGGACGGTAGCGCCTTCTACAACCGGAATGGGATCGGAGCTTCTTACCGGTAAGCTCCGGCTGAGTTTTACAGTGGCGATTCCATCTGTGCCATTGAGAAAAGCCTCCACGACCAGAAAATTCATATTGCTGTCGTTCAACGGCGGATCATATGGCTCGATGCACGAACAGGCGACGAGCACCAGCATTGCGATTCGACCATACTTGAGTAAGAGGCTCATCATCAGAACTTGAAGTTGTAGGTGATGGTTGGAATGGGTCGCGCGAAGATCGACAGCTGATAGGCGCGTATCTGGCCATTCTTACTTTCGTAGTAGACGGAGTACGGGTTTGAACGACCCAACAAGTTGTACACTGCGAACGTCCATGAACTGTGCGCAAGTTTTTGCACTTTATGATTTCCTTCCACGTTGATCGAGATGTCTGTGCGGAAATAATCGGGAATCCTCTCCTGATTCCGGTCTGTATAGTGGACTCGCATTGCGCCGTCGATGTAGTATTTCGCCGCGGGTAGGGTAATAGGGCGTCCCGTGCTGTAAATGAAATTGAGCGACAGGTTAAATCTCCGATTAAACCTGTAGTTCCCGATAAAGTTAAGGGAGTGCGGCTTGTCGAAGTTGCTGGGGTACCAGTCACCATTGTTAATCACCTCGTCTGGCTGGGTGCCGTCTGCACGGACGAATGACCGCGAGTATGTGTAGCTTACCCAGCCGTTGAGTTTGCCAGTCAGTTTCTTGATCATTAGTTCAACCCCGTATGCTTTACCCTGCGCGGCCAACAGGTCAGTTTCGATGTGATGATTCATCAGCAACTGAGCACCGTTTTTGTATTCAGTGAGGTTCTCCGTTGACTTGTAGTAGGTTTCAACTGAGGTTTCAATTGTGTTTCCCTTGAGATAGTGGTAAAACCCAAGGGAATATTGGTCGCCGATCTGCGGCGTGACATAACTATCGCTGAGTTTCCAGATATCTGTCGGGTTGATTGCCGCCGTATTGGAAAGCATCTGGATATATTGGATCATCCGGTTGTATCCGATCTTGATACTCGCTTTATTCGAGATTGCGTAGCGCAGGGACAGGCGTGGTTCAGCGCCGTGATAGGAGGCAATCGATTTCCCAGAAGCGTACCGTACCGTATCCGTTATGTTGCTACTCTGGACGGGTGTACCGAGTTCATATCGATAAACATCCCTGGGTCCGAGTGACTGAAACCATGAAAACCGCAGTCCGCCATACAGTGATATGTTCTGAGTCAACTCAAACGTTTCGCTTACATAGGCTGCTGTTTCCAGGCCTTGCTCACGCGGAACAACATCTGCTGCTACCAGCGATTCGGAACCCGAAGGCATAAATTTCCCGGGGTCTAACGTGTACCGGACAGCGTGGATACCGGCGTTGAGTGAATGTCGGGAATTGGGAAAGAAGCTAAAATCGGCGCGGGCGTTGATCTGTTGTATTTGAAAGTCCATCCGGAACGCCATAGCTTCCAGTACATCGCTGTCGATGGCGTAATTGTATCGGCTGTATCCGCCGGTGAGAACGCCGTATAGTTTGTTGTTGAAGATGTGCTTCCATTTGATGGAGCCATTCTGGTCACTGTACCGGTATGTGGTATCACCGTTAAGTCTGAACCGGTCCTGGCTTCGGTAGACGGACAAGTACAGGTTGTTGTTGTCGTTGACCTTATGGGTGACGTGTGTACTCACGTCGTAGAACGAAGCGGTGCTGTTCCGAAATTCTTTTCGATCGAGCTGACGCAATAGCCATCCCGAGTACGTTGATCGTGCTCCGATGATAAATGATGTTTTGTCGCGTATGATAGGTCCTTCAAGGCTTACGCGGCCCGTGATGGGACTGATCCCGCCCGAACCCGTGAACTCTCGTGTGTTCCCTTCCCGTGTGTGAACGTCCAGCACGGATGATAATCGCCCGCCGTACTCCGCTTGAATTCCACTTTTATACAGCTCCACGTTCTTGAGGACATCGGGATTGAACGTCGAGAAGAAACCGAATAGGTGTGAGGGGTTGTATACGACCGCATCGTTTAACAGAATGAGATTCTGGTTGGCGCTGCCACCGCGCACATTCAGGCCGACGGTTCCTTCGCCGACGCTCTGGACTCCGGGTAGGGTCAGTACAACCTTCATGATATCAGTTTCTCCCAACGCGAGCGGAATCTGTTTCATCGTCTTGATGTCGAGTTTTTCCATCCCCATCTGCATACCCATGACGTGTGCGTCTCCATCTGCCTCGACCACAACCTCTTTCAATGGCTTGATATCCTCATCAAGTTCAATATCAAGCCTCCCTGCTGAGTACAGGAGGATATGTCGCGTGGCCGGCTTCATGCCTACGCTCTGGATCTTGAGTTCGTGCCTTCCCTTTGGAATTGTTAGGGCAAAATAGCCGAACTGGTCTGTCGTGATGCCGATCAGCGGATTCTCGATATAAACAGATGCGCCCGGAAGAGGTTCACCAGTGCGACCGTCCTTCACGTTACCCGCGACCGTGGCTGTTCCGTTGGGATTTCCAGTGTTGCGACCGATGATATGGGTTTTGTGTTCCGCGAGTTTCATTTCCAACCCCTTTTTCTCATATGCCGAAAGGTCAAAAGCTAGTTCTCGCTCGGGTGTTGTGTCGGGGCGGAAGAAGCCTGGCGGTAGTTCCGAGAGAATTGGACGTTCGTATGTAATGTAGATTCGCCGGTCCGGCGCAATGGTGAACTGAAACGGGGTGCCGGAGAAAATGGTCTCGAGTACAACCGGTACTGTGGCGTTGGTTACATTGATCGCTACGTTCAAGGTGTCGGTCTGCCGCTTGTCGTAGTGAACGCGGTAGCCGGCCTGTCGTTCAATCGCGGCCGCGACTTCGTCGATCCCAATGGACTGGATGCTCAGGTTCAGCGTTCTGTCGCGCTGTGCGCTGGCGTGGCCGGCGACTAACACGGCGAAGATGATCATGAGGGCGGAGGACGTGTTCTTCATCGTGATGAGTCGTAGAATTCAGCCGCTGCTATCAGCGCGCGTTCACGTTCACTGGAAAATCGAAGACCTTGTTGTTTCAGAAAATGCTTCAGCTGTTGTTTCTTGTCGCTCAGCACGCGAAGAAGGGATGATTTCTTTCGAACAGGGAAGTACACACCGTTGCGGAGAATGAAATATCGCTCGCGCAGTTCATACGACACGACGACTTGATGCGCCTCTATATTATCCCGGCGGAACTTTACACGCCGTGCAAGTAGCTTTGAAGGACCGTCATATAGTACCTCATAGGGGCCGGATGCCGGCAGGGAGTTCTGGACGGAGGCGATTTCGATCCGTTCAAACTTGCGTCCGTTTATGGAGAATTGAGTTAGCTTTTCATCGATGAGGCGGATCGCATGTCCACTCGGCCTGTGTTCTGCAACGAGGGCCTGGTTCATCATGTCGAACATCAACGGAACATCGATGAACTCTTCGCCGTCGTAAACGACAGACCCGGTGAGCCAATCCTCCGACAGGAAGAATGGATGTTCTTCGTCATTGAACACCGGATCTACATAACGACTGCCGTTATACAGGCGTGCCTGGGTGCCGAGAGCGGCTTCATGCAAACCTCGCGCGTACTGCTTCGCCAAGGCGACAAAGGATGTATCACTCCGCGATTGAGAGAGGGCGGAAAAGCAAACGATTAGTGCGGGAAGGCACAGGCACAGTTTGAACTTCATCGAGGCGCAGATTGGCAACGGATTGCGAAAAATATACTTTTTCCGCTACAAAGCAACTTGTGCGCCGCGGGTTTTCCCGCTATCCGCCGTTATTTGGCATACGCGACACTTCGCATTTCGCGAATCACGGTCACCTTGATCTGACCTGGATACTGCATGTCGCGCTCGATTTTCTGCGAGATATCAAAACTGAGCTGACTGGCGCGTTCGTCATTTGCCTTTTCGGCGTCGACAATAACACGGAGTTCACGACCCGCCTGGATGGCGTAGCATTTTTCAACTCCGTCGAAACTGAGCCCCACATCCTCCAATTCGCGGAGCCGCTTGATGTATTGCTCCATTACTTCGCGCCGCGCACCAGGTCTTGCCCCGCTAATCGCATCGCAGGATTGGACGATAGGAGAGATGATGTTGTTCATCTCAATCTCGTCGTGGTGTGCGCCGATAGCATTGCAGATGGCCGGGTGTTCTTTGTATTTCTGCGCGAGTTCCATACCTACAATGGCATGTGGCTTCTCGAGCTCCTCGGTCCACACTTTTCCGATATCGTGGAGGAGTCCGGCGCGTTTAGCTTGTTTGACGTTCAGGCCCAGTTCCGCCGCCATGATGGCACAGAGGTTTGCAACTTCGCGTGAGTGCTGCAGGAGGTTTTGCCCATAAGAGGACCTGAAGCGCATACGCCCGACCATTTTTACCAGTTCGGGGTGAAGACCGTGTATTCCAAGGTCGATGACCGTCCGCTCACCAATCTCGATAATTTCGTCCTCGATGTTCTTGGTCGTTTTGGCTACGATCTCCTCTATGCGCGCGGGATGGATACGTCCGTCCTGGACCAGGCGGTGCAGGCTGAGGCGGGCAATCTCTCGTCGTACGGGGTCAAAGCCCGAGATGATGATCGCTTCTGGTGTGTCATCAACGATGATCTCAACGCCGGTAGCGGCCTCCAGCGCGCGTATATTGCGACCTTCCCGCCCGATGATCTTACCTTTGATGTCGTCGCTTTCAATGTTAAACACTGACACGCAGTTTTCAATCGCATTTTCAGTAGCCGTACGTTGAATGGTTTCGACAACAATCTTTTTAGCCTCCTTTGTCGCGGTGAGCTTGGCCTGCTCGACGATGTCTTTGATATAACTTGAAGCCTTGGTCTGTGCTTCGTCGCGCAGTGTAGCGATGAGTTGCTCACGGGCTTCATCGGCTGTTAGCTTGGACAGATTTTCAAGTATCTGAATCTTTTGCTGGTTGAATTTGTCGAGATCCTCCTTTCTTTTCTTGACGTGTTCGAGCTGAGCCGCCAAGTCTGTCCGGATATCTTCCAATTCACCTTCCTTCCGCTTAATGTTCTCGAGTTCTTTGCTAAGGGTCTGTTCCCGTTGTTTGATTTTTTGCTCGTTTGAGATAATCTGACTTTTCTTCCGGTTGGCTTCATCTTCAAATTCCGACCGCATTTTGAGAATCTTTTCCTTTGCTTCGAGAATCTTGTCCCTTTTCAGATTTTCGGCTGCGATCTCAGCCTCTTTTATGATGAGACGTGATTTTTGTTCAGTCTCTTCGATTCGTTTCGACGACCTGCGTTTGATAAGGAGGATGCCGACGATCAGCACTATAACGACAATAGAGGACGCGATCGCGATGATTATGGTCAGGTTTGTCAACATAAATAATGAATAGGTTTATGTAAGAAAACCCGGTTTGCCGCTTTGGCTGGAAGAAACGGAGGGAAGTTAAAGTATAGATTGAGAAACCAGATGATTCAGCTGCTTCACTTTCTCAAACACAGTCTGGTCGATGACCTGATGTGTCTCTTCAGCTGTCATTTTATCGACGAGACAGTCAAACGCCACCATTGCCATGAGGTCTTGTTTGTCATCGATGCCAAATCGCTCACGGTAAGATCTCAGTTTTTCGTTGATGAGCTTGCCGGCGGTTCTTACCCTCTCCTCATCCGTGCGCTTCACCTTCATCGGGTACTCGCGGTCGGCTATTCTAATCTTGATTGAAAGTTCCTCCATCAAATGATCTTACTGGTTGCTACCTGCTCAAGTGAGCTATGCACTTGTCTATCTCTCTGATGTATTCGTCCACTTTTTTCTTCAACTCCGAAACACTTCCGTCTTCCGGGTGTAAATTATCAACAATTTTAGTGATTTTCAGTTGATTATGAAAGCCCGCAATTTCTTCGTCGCGGATTTTGATGGCTGCTTTCAGCTCCTGGTTCTCAGTACTGAGCGTCTTCAACTCGTCTTTAAGGCTTTTGTGCTCGTTTATCAGCACCAGGAGTTTGCGCTCCAACCCATTAAGATTGGATTTTAGTACCTCTTGATCCATTTGACTATCTGGGGTTTCTTGTATGGCTGTGCCTGCACTTGATTCAAGAATGGTCGCATATTGTTCATGCCCGGCAGAATGATATGTCTGTTCGTTGTCTCTCACGTTCTGATAACCGCGCCCAGCTTTTGTTCAAAAGCGGCTATCAGCCGCTGCATCGTCTTTTCAATCTCCTCGTCCGTTAGAGTCTTGGTTTCGTCCTGCAATGTGAAACTCAAAGCATAAGCTTTCTTGCCTTTGGGAATGTTCTCACCCTCATAGACATCGAAGACACCAATCTGTTTGATCAACCGCTTCTCGGTATTAAGTATCAGGTTTCGTATCTCGTCGAAGATTACCGGGGCATCCAATACGAGGGACAAATCCCGTTTAACTTCTGGAAATTTTGCTACTTCCTGAATTACTAACTTAGGGTTTGCCAACCTGAAAAGCAAGGATGCGTCGAGCTCGGCAAAAAATATTTCCTGCTTAATGCCAAAATCTTTTTGCAAGGCGGATTTCACTTTACCAGCTATTCCCAGTAGCTCTTTTCCGACGGTGATTCTGGCTGCAAAATCAAACAATTGATCCTGATGGGCCTCGAAGCGCAACCCGTTAATCCCGCCTTTCTTAGCAAGGTCGTGCACATACTGCGCAAGGTCGTAATACCCGATGGACTGCACCTTGTGGCGCCAGTTTTCAGCCTCCGTATTACCCGTTAAAAACAGACCGAGCCGCTCGCGTTCGCGGTACCTTCCATCAGCGCGGTCGTAGATTTTTCCGAACTCATACAGTTTCAGATCTTTCTGCTTGCGATTGATGTTGTGCGCGCATACTTCCAGTCCGGTGAAGAGCATGGTCTGTCGCATGACGCCCTGTTCTTCGCTAAGCTTGTTCAGTATTTCGACGGTCTCCCCGTCAAAACTCAGGCTGTGCCGGCGCTGATGCGATTGACTGGTCAAGGAGTTAGTCCAGATCTCGTAGAATCCATTCGCTACCAGGAATTCGCCGATTGACCTCTTAAACTTGTCGGGATCCCTGTTCGGAAAGCTCGCCAGGAAATCACTCTTCGCAGTGTCGGCAAGCTCAATGTTGTTAAAGCCGTAGATGCGCAGGATCTCTTCAATAACATCCACCTCCTGCACGACATCCACGCGGTATGGCGGAACGGAGACCGTATAGTGGTCGTCAGCGGTACCGGTTACCTCGATGTCGAGACGCTCAAGAATGGATAGGACCTGCTCCCGGGGAATACGTTTTCCGATCAGCCGATCGACATTGCGGTCCTTCATCTGGATGACACGGGGTGATACCGCACTCGGATAGTTGTCTATGATATCCGACGAAATTTTACCTCCGGCAATCTCCCGGATCAGCAATGCTGCGCGTTTCAGTGCGTAAACAGTGATGTTGGGGTCTGTTCCCCGCTCGAAACGAAAAGAGGCGTCGGTCTTCAACTGATGAGTCAGTGCAGTACGTCGAATCCAGGAAGAAGCGAAGTAGGCGCTCTCCAGGAATATGTTGGTCGTCTTGTTGGTTATGCCCGAGGAAATTCCACCGAATACGCCGGCGATGCACATTCCCTCCTCTGATCCGGGCCCGTTGCCGGCGTTGCAGATCATCAGATCGGTTGCATGAAGGGTGCGTGTCTTGCCGTCGAGTGTCTCGAAGGGTGTGCCTTGCGGGAGCGTTTTGACAATCACCTTCTTTCCCTTAATCGCGTCGGCATCAAACGCGTGGAGAGGTTGCCCGAGCTCGTGGCAGACGAAATTGGTGATATCAACAATGTTATTTATTGGCGTGAGGCCGATGGAGCGCAATCGCAGCTGCAACCATTCGGGTGACGCCTTCACTTGTACACCGCTTATAGTCAGCGCCGAATACCGTGGGCAAGCCTCGGTGTTTTCAACGTCGACGGATATTTGAAGTTCGTTGTTGTCCGCGCTGAATTTCGCGGTATCGGGCCATTTCACTGGCCGGCCTGTAACGGCGCGGATATCGCGCGCCACACCAATATGGGATGTCGCGTCTGCGCGGTTCGGCGTCAGTCCGATTTCAATGATGTGATCCGTTTGCACTCCGAAGTACTCCGAAGCTTCGGTGCCGGGAACGGCGTCGCTGGCCAGGACCATGATACCGTCGTGGCCCTCACCGAGTCCGATCTCATCCTCGGCGCAGATCATGCCTTCTGAAACTTCCCCGCGGATACGAGTGGTCTTAATGGTGAAGGGTTCGCCTTTTATCGGATGTATGGTAGCACCGGGAACAGCGACGACCACCTTCTGTCCTTGTGCCACGTTTGGCGCACCGCAAACGATTTTCAAAGGTTCTTCGCGACCTACATTGACTGTTGTCAAAGATAGCTTGTCAGCATTAGGGTGTTTTTCCCTCGTGAGCACCTCGCCGATCAGCAAACCCGCCAAGCCGCCTCTTACGGACTCGAATGTCTCCACGCTTTCTACTTCCAGCCCCGTTGATGTCAGTAATTTGCCGATCTCTTCTGCGGATTCAGGGATGTCGATATAGTCTTTTAGCCAGTTATATGCGATCGTCATTGCTTGCGTGGTGAATAAGATTCAAAAATACGACTTTGCGCGAACTAATGATACAGCTTCTCGCCGGCCCGGATAGGGACGGTAAGAATATTGTCACGCGGCGGCAGGGGGCAGGAAAAACTCTCGTCGTACGCGCAATAGGGATTGTATGCATGGTTGAAGTCGAGGGTAATCGTGCTGCTGCCCGGCGGAGCCGCTACATCGAGATATCGCCCCGCGCCATAAGTTTCAACAGCACTCGTTTCATCGCCAAACGCGAGAAACAATTTTCCGCGGAAAGGTCCCATATCCGCGATCTCAAGTATCAGCAGCCTTTGTTCCTTTCCATCGAGTTTGAACGTTGCCCACGCGTATTCAAAATAGCGCTGTTCTTTTCCATCATTTGTTGCGAGGACGACCGGCTTTTTGCGCTGGATGGGTTCGAGGCTGGCGATAATTCGGTATTTGATGTTCGGTGGAAAAAATTTCAACCCCGTATAGTCGTCAGGTTTGCTGGCGAACGGTGATTCGGTAGAAGAGCGCATGAAGCGGTCTCGTTCGTTTCGGTCCTTTTCGATTTGCGCCGTGTAGGCACCTTTATCCTGACTGCCTTCAAAGGAGTAAAATACAGTTATCAGCGCAACGACGGCGACAACAATGATTATTATGTTTCTGTTTTTCATTTCGCGCTATTCAGATCATGGGCGCTGTTCAATCTCGCAGACCGCTGCTCGCGCTGCCAATATAATATGGAATCGCGTTTATGATAGAACCGGTTGAAGAACAGCGGTACGACATTGTCAATCAATTTTCCGGGGCCATTGCTCAAGGCGCAGATTGCCACCCCGCTGTGGCGATCAATGGCGACTTCGCTCCGGTATCCGGTCACATATCCGCCGTGGTATAGCAGGGTGTCTGTCTTGAAATTGAGGACCCGCCATCCAAGTGCATAGTGTGAGTCGGAGCGGCCAACCCACTTGCGGAAGTATCTGTTCCTGGTACGCGCCTTTATCATGGGCGTAAAGATCTTGTCAAGCGTCTCTTTGGAGACTATCTGCTCTTGTCCCCCAAGCATCGCCTTGAGCCACTCCGCCATATCCGAGATGCTGGCGTTCACTCCACCAGCGGGTCCGACATTGTAATATGTATTTGATATCGTCGTTGGTTTCCAGCCGTTCCGCCAGTGCAAATGGGGTTGTGCCACGTTGTTGTTTTGAGTGATTGACTCATAGTTCATCGACGCATCTGCCATGCCTAGCGGACTAAAAATCTTCTCATGCATAAGGGCTTCGTACGTTTTTCCCGTACGGGCACGGATTACCTCGGCGATAATGCTGTAGGCGACGTTCTGGTAACTGTACAGCTCGCCGGGTCTGGCAATCGTACTTACGTTGCGAAGCTGCTCAAGCATCGCGGGTAGTTCCAGCCCATCCTCGACAAGGGTGGTGTAAGTATGGTATGGAAGACCAGTGGTGTGCGAGAGTACGTGAGCGAGGCGGAGACTGTCGGTATCTTCCCTGGATTTCAGCTCAAAGTCAGGGAGGTGTTGGACAACTCGGTCGTTCCATTCAAGGACGCTGTCTTCGACGAGCACGCCGGTGAGCAACGGGGCAAAGCATTTCGACACGGATGCCAGGCGAAATACAGTATGGACATCCACCGAGTCTTGTTTGGTCGCGTCCCGCACCCCATACGCCTTCATGAACAGAATAGTATTGTCTTTTACGATGGCGATGGCGAGGGCTGGCGTTTGCGTGTCGGCGAACATGTCGGTGACCTCCGCCTCGTATTCTGCAAGGAGTCTCTCGATATAGGGATTTGGCAGGGGGGGCGCAATCAGCTCTTGTGCTACCTGCACTTCTTCAACAGTGTCATGCCCGGCATTGAAGTTGATCACCAATCCGGAAACGATGATCAGAATCAATACTATACTTCCATAAACTCTCTTTCTGAACATAGGATAGTTACTGTAGACAGTCCGCGGATGACAAATCACGGCTCTCTAGCCACGCACACCCATTGTCAGCTGCTTATGTCTGCCCAAACAAAATACCCTCGTCGGCGAAGCTAATATAATCCTGCCCGCCGATGATCAGGTGGTCGAGCACGTCGATCTCAAGTAATTTGCTCGCATTGATTATTCGCTTCGTCAGATCGCGATCTGCACGGCTGGCCGTCAGGTTCCCGGAAGGGTGATTATGTGCCAGAATGATTCCGCTGGCCAGTTCTGCGATGGCAAGTTTGAAAATGATTTTCGTATCCGCAACAGTGCCAGCAATTCCGCCCTGGCTGATCTGGCACTTGCGGATCATTCTGTTCGCGCGGTTTAGCAAAATTATCCAGAACTCTTCATGGGGAATGTCCTGGAGGTGTGGTCGAAGGATTTCGTAGCAATCGGTGGAGCACGTTATCACAGGCTTCTCATCCAACAGCGTTTCGCGTCGTCTCCTTCCGAGTTCCAACGCTGCGATGATGGCCATAGCTTTTGCTTCTCCAATACCTTTGACTTTCATCAAATCTCTGACCGACAATCGCGCTAGTTCATGAAGATTGTGGTCGACGGTCTTCAGGACACACTTGGCCAAGTCGACGGCGCTGATTGTAGAAGTGCCGCTGCCAAGAAGTATCGCGACTAGTTCGGCATCGGTTAGTACGGGCGTTCCTTTTGCGAGCAGTTTTTCGCGGGGTCTGTCTTCCGGAGACCAACTTTTGATCTTCAACGGATGCAATGCAGGTTCGTTCATGAGGTCTTTTTTTGTTCTCTTCCGCAGAGCGTGTTGCTGAACGAATGTAAAAAGAAAAACCCTCCACGGCTAGGCGTAGAGGGTTTCCCTTTTGCAGGTTTTCCTGACTATTTCTTACAGTTTGTTGACGAGTTTTGCGAGTTTGGATTTCTGGTTCGCAGCCTTCTTCCAATGGATCACATTGTTTTTCGCAAGTTTGTCAATCATCGCAGAAACCTTCTTGAGCAATTCGCTGGCTTCTGACTTCTCTTTGGTCGCTTTCAGCCTCTTCACAAACGTCCTCGTGGTCTTATGCTGATACCGGTTACGCAGGCGCTTGGTTTCGTTCGCCCGCATTCTCTTTTCTGCTGATTTATGATTTGCCATAATGATCTTTTCCAAAATAAGGACTGCAAAGGTAAGGAGAATTGGCAAAAATCCAACGGCCAACAGCTGGAAAAAGTACGGTTTTCCGGTAGTCCAGGGTTTGCTAACCAGGTCCCAGACAGGCGATTTTGCATCAGGAAGCTGTTTCGAGGCTCTTAATCATGAAAAAGACCCTATTGATCCTCCTTGTGGCACTCCCCCAGGCAGAGGTGCCGTCATGGGGATTTTTTGCCCATAAAAAAATAAACCGACTGGCTGTATTCACCCTGCCGCCTCCCATGATCGGCTTTTACAAAGCTAACCTGGCATTTATCGAGGAGACCGCCGTCAATCCGGATCGGCGCCGGTATGTGGTGGAGGCCGAAGGCCCCCGGCATTTTCTGGATGCCGACCACTACGGCGACAGTGTTTTCGCAATGTTGCCCCCGCGGTGGGACATGGCGGTCAGAACGTTCGGAAAAGATACTCTTAAGAAGCACGGAGTCCTACCCTGGCATCTGTATACCGTGTACCGACGTCTCCAGGATGCGTTTCTGGTGAAAGATCCTGCCCGGATTCTCCGGCTTTCTGCTGAGCTCGGACATTATGTATCGGACGCACACGTGCCGTTACACACGACGCGGAACTACAACGGCCAATTGACGGGACAGGAGGGTATACACGGATTATGGGAATCCCGCCTCCCGGAACTCTTTTCAGAAAAATTTGAGCTATTTGTTGGCAAGGCAACCTATCTGAATAATCCACGGCAAACGATCTGGCAGATCGTAGAATCTGCGCATGCATTAGTGCCGGAGGTCTTGCGAACGGAGAAGCTTCTTGCTGAGCGATTCGGCGAAAAGCGATTTTCATTTGAAGCCCGTGGAAGCGCGACCATAAAGGTCCATTCACAGGAATACGCTCGGGTCTACCACCGGATGCTCGGCGGTATGGTAGAAAAGCAAATGCGGGCGTCGGTCAAAGCAACCGGCGATCTGTGGTATACCGCATGGGTGGATGCAGGGCAGCCCAATCTTACCGAGCTGATTTCCCACCAACCTTCAGAAGAGGAAATCCGACGCCGTCTTGAAGAACTGGAGAGCTGGAAGATCAGGCGAAGTCTCCCGCGGATCCACGAGTGAGCACGTGTTACATCGAAGCAGCAGCCATCACGTTGGCACAGGCCTTTTACCTCGTTTCTGAATGTGGAACTAACAATGCACGTATGAAACGATTTCTACTGATCCTGATGTCTTTGCAGTTGGCTTCGGCTGCTTGGGCGCAGGTGGCGGAAGTTACCGGAACGGTGACCTCTGCCGAAGATGGTCTACCGATACCCGGTGTGAACATCGTTGTCGGGGGGACGACAAGAGGAACCACGACTGACGTGGATGGTAACTACTCCCTCACGCTTGGTTCCGGGGAGAACACGATTGTTTTTTCGTTCGTGGGCTTCAGAACCGTTACCCAGGAGGTGAATGGGCGATCGAGAATTGACGTGACGCTTGAAGCGGATATTCTGGCGCTGGACGAAGTCGTAGTCGTTGGCTACGGCGAACAGCGCAAGATTGACATCACAGGTTCTGTCTCCAACGTGGAAGGCGAAGATATTTCGCGGCAACCGTCTCCGAACCCGATCAGTTCGCTACAAGGTCGCGTAGCGGGTGTTCAGATCACTAATTCAGGTTCGCCGGGAGCATCACCCC
Organism: Flammeovirgaceae bacterium; assembly: GCA_044507115.1. Lineage (GTDB taxonomy): Bacteria > Bacteroidota > Bacteroidia > Cytophagales > Cyclobacteriaceae > Chryseosolibacter. The sequence continues at coordinate 25,360 of JBIQJZ010000013.1, forward strand.
AGATAAGGATTCGTGGTACGGGCACCGTGTATGGAGATCCAAACCCTCTATACGTCGTTGATGGAGTGTGGTATGATGACATCAGCTTTCTGAATCCCGGCGACATCGCCGATATCAGTATTCTCAAGGATGCATCATCTCAGTCGATATACGGCGTTCGTGCAGCCAATGGTGTGGTGTTGGTTACCACCAAGAAGGGCAAACGAGACGGCCCTGCAACCGTGACATACAACGGCTTCTTTGGAACTCAGGTAGTGACAAACAAAGTTGACATGGCAACGGGACCTCAATTCGCAACGATGATAAACGAACTTGACGTTATCACGGGTGCGGAGGAGAGTTATCCTTCGCCAGGCAGTTTCTCCACGACGGATTGGTACGATGAGATTCTTCGTGCTGCTCCAATCTGGAATCACCAGATTTCCGTCTCGGGAGGAGGAGAACATTCAACGTTCAACTTTTCGCTCGGTTATCTCGATCAGGATGGAATCGTGGAGGGAAACTCGTTCCAGCGATATACCGCGCGACTGCAGAATGACTTCCAGGTTTTTGATTTCCTGAATGTAGGTTATACGATTACCGGTGCGATCAACAACTCGAAAGACATTCCTGGCAGTATTTTCCTTCAGATGTTTGCCGCATCACCGATTACTCCTGTCTTTGAAAGCGATGGGTCATACGGTGATCCGAATGACTACGCCGCGGGTTCTTCGACGCGATACAATCCGAGAGCGACGATCGACTTCTTCGATCAGGAGTCGCAGAATTATCGCATGACCGGGAATGTTTTTGCAGAGTTAAATTTCTTAAAGCACTTTACATTCCGGACAAGTCTCGGTGCTGACTTCGGAGAGAATGAATTGCGCAACTACACACCTGCGTATGAAGCCACGTTGTCGCAACGACGCGATGTAAGCCTTCTGAGAAGAGAGCGATCGGAGACGCGCAACTGGATAGTCGAGAACACGCTCACATATTCGAATCAAATAGACGAGACACACGACTTTACGATCTTACTCGGTCAGGGAGCACAACAATATCGCTTCTATAAGTTGATCGGAACAGCGGAGAATGTTCCGAATAATTCCGAGGGTGATTACTACTTCACGCTTGGAGACCCTGGAACCAATCTTGTCGATGATGAAGGCGATCTAAGCACTGTCGCTTCTTATTTCGCGCGGGTCAACTACTCGCTGATGGATCGCTACTTGCTGACCGCCTCTTTTCGAGCTGACGGCTCGTCAAAATTTGGCGCCGGCGACCGGTGGGGTTACTTCCCTTCGGTCGGCGTGGGTTGGGTTATCAGTGAGGAGGGGTTCATGCAAGAGCAAACGACTTTCGACAATCTGAAGTTGCGCGCCAGCTGGGGAAAAATCGGGAATAGCTCCGTCCCTGCTAACACTTCGGTACTGCGCGTTACACAGACACCACAACTCATCTACGTCGGGGGCAATGGTGAAACGCTTGCCGGTGCCAGCATAAATACCATTACGCCACCGACGACGGTTTGGGAGACCGGAGTGGGGACAGACATCGGACTGGAAGCGAATTTTCTTGACTATCGGTTATATGCTGAGGTCGACTACTACGTGAAGGATACACGAGACGCCATCTTTGCGATCCCGATCCTTCGTTCGCTCGGTACCAGTGCTGGAACCATCGTTGCGAATCAGGCCACTTTCCGAAACAAAGGGTTTGAGTTTATGCTTACCTGGAGCGATCAGCCAGGTGACGATTTCAACTATTCGATAAGCGCAAATCTTGGAATCAATGAGAACGAAGTATTGGAAGTGGCTACGGGCGGAAACCCGATTGATCAGGCAGTAGGAACGACAGGAGGCGCGCCAAACACACGGACAGTCGTGGGCGAACCGATCGGTCAATTCTTCGGATTCCAGGTTGCTGGCATTTTTCAGTCGCAAAGCGATATTGAATCTTATGTGTCTGATGAGGGCGTGATACTCCAGCCCAACGCGGTCCCCGGTGATTTCAAATATGCGAACATCAATGGCGACGACCGGATCGATGGAGGCGACCACGTATTCCTTGGTAATCCCAATCCCCGTTATACATATGGATTGAACACCAACTGGCGATTCAAGGCGTTTGACCTTACGCTGGATTTTCAGGGTGTCGCTGATGTAGAGTTGTATAACGCTAATCTCGGCCTGCGCTTCGGTACCGAGAATTTCACTCGCGAGTTCTACGAAAACAGGTGGCGAGGACCGGGGACATCAAATGAATATCCCTCCGTTAACATTGGTGGCGGCGATAACTATAAATCGAATTCATTCTTTGTCGAAAGCGGCGACTATTTCCGCGTGCGAAATATTCAGCTTGGTTTCACGCTGCCGACGGCAACAACGGAACGTTGGAGGATCAGCTCGCTGAGGATTTTTGCAAACGCGCAGAATGCGTTGACCTTTTTCACGTACCGAGGTATGACTCCGGAGATTATCGGTGATCCCAACGCTGATGCCGCACCGACGAAGGCGGGCGTTGATACAAACGTTTACCCCATGTTTGCTACGTATAATATTGGTCTCAATGTGACATTCTAACTCCAGCAAGTATGAAAGCCTTTTTTGAAACAGTCGCAGGAAAGAGATTCAGCGTGCTGTTGGTATGCCTGCTGACAGTGTCAGCGAGCTGCAACGAAAATTTCCTTGAAGTTCCTCCGCAGGGCGAGGAGCCGTCAGAACAATTCTGGGTGTCGGCAGATGATGCCGCCAAAGCTGTTAATGCGATGTATGCCAACCTAAGAGGATGGACGCAGGTTGCTTTCGCACCAATAGCGATAGAGAGTCTCGGGTCCGATGATACAGAGAAGGGGAGTTCTCCGACCGATGCGGCGTTCCTCAATACATACGATAACTTCACTGTCTCGCCGACAGATGGCCAGCTTCTTGAGTTCTGGACAGGACAGTACCAATCTGTCAATCTAGCCAATCAGGTCCTTGATAATGTTCCGAACATTTCATTGGATCAAGGTCTGCGAGAGCGTTATCTCGCGGAGGCGAAGTTTATCCGGGCATATGCTTATTTCAGATTGACACGCGCTTTTGGGGATGTGCCGCTTCGCCTGCATGTCGCGGATGATGTTGAAGAATACAATCTTCCGCGCAGTACACAGTCAGAAGTGTATACACAGATCGAACAGGACCTGACCGACGCGGCAGCGGTGCTTCCGGGGTCCTACACCGGCATCGATGTTGGACGAATTACACGAGGGGCGGCACTTGCGTTGCATGCGAAGGTGGCTATGTATCAGAATAAGTGGGACGATGTTCTCCGGCTGACCGACGAAGTGATGACACTCGGCTATTCGCTGTTTCCGGATTTTGAACAACTCTTCCGCGTGCAAAACGAAAATTCCAGCGAATCGATATTCGAAATTCAGGCCGCGGTTATACAGGGAAATCCCGACGCGTCGAATTCACAATATTCACAAGTACAAGGTGTGCGCGGCTCGACTGGCGGCGGCTGGGGTTTCAATGTTCCAACGGATGACTTGGTAGCAGCGTTTGAAGAAGGTGACCCTCGCATGGATGCTACGGTAATATTCCGAGGTGAAACAACACCGCAAGGCGATGTTATCCCTGAAGTCGGAGACAATCCGCGATATAATCAGAAGTCATATGTGCCCTTCAGCCAACATGTTGCCGGTTACAACGAAGGTGCTGAACAAAATATCCGGGTTATACGCTATGCAGACGTCCTGTTGATGAACGCGGAGGCTAACAACGAACTGGGTAACACCGAGGAGGCGCTTGAGGTACTCGAAATGGTAAGAGCGCGTGCCCGGGGAGGCGACGACAGCGTTCTGCCCGAGGTGACAACGACGGATCAGGAGGAACTGCGACAAGCGATCTGGCACGAGCGCAGAGTGGAACTCGCAATGGAATTCGATCGCTACTTTGATGTTATCCGACAAGGACGCGGGGAGGAGGTATTTGGCCCGCTCGGTTGGAAGCCGCACAACAGGTTCTGGCCAATTCCGCAGACCGAAATTGATCTCAGCGGCAACGTGCTTTCGCAGAACGAAGGGTATTGAGCGCTGCAACGCAAATGACATTATGAAGAACGTGTTGGTCATCATTCTTTGCGCATGCGTATTCGCAGCATGTACCCGACAGTTGGAAAATCAGGAGGCAGGTAGGGTCGATGAAACTGCGCTCAGTGACGACTCACTATTGACCCTTGTACAGTACCGCACGTTCCAGTATTTCTGGGACGGCGCGGAACCGACATCGGGTGCCGCGCGCGAACGGTTCCACGCCGATGACGTTTACCCCGAGAATGACAAGCACATCGTTACGTCCGGGGGGACCGGGTTCGGCGTGATGGCTGTCCTTGTTGGGATTGAACGAGGGTTCATCACTCGTGAGCAAGGGTTTCAGCGTTTGAGTAAACTGGTCAATTGGCTTGAAAAGGCCGACAGGTTTCACGGTGTCTGGCCGCACTGGATGAACGGAGAAACTGGTGAAGTGAAACCATTTAGTCCTCAGGACGACGGGGGCGACCTTGTAGAAACAGCGTTCCTGGCCCAGGGGCTGATCTGTGTTCGTGAATACTTTAAAGATGGCGACGAACAGGAGCGTGCCATGGCCGCGAAGATAGACAAGCTTTGGAAAGAGATCGAATGGGACTGGTATCGCCGTGGCAATCAGAACGTACTCTACTGGCATTGGTCTCCGCAGCACGCCTGGGCCATGAACTTCGCGGTTACGGGATACAACGAGTGCCATATCATGTATATACTTGCAGCTTCATCGCCAACGCATGGGATACCCCCCGAAGTGTACCACGAAGGCTGGGCGCGTGGAGGTGAAATCGTCAACGATCCAGGCCACGAGCAATATGGATATCATCTAGCGCTTCGGCATAACGGTGCTCAGCAATACGGCGGCCCCCTTTTCTGGGCGCATTACTCCTATCTTGGCCTGGATCCAAGAGATCTGAAAGATCGGTACGCTGACTACTGGGAGCACAATCGCAATCATACGTTGATCAATCGCGCATACTGTCTGCAGAATCCAAAATACTTTGAAGGGTACGGAGAGAACTGCTGGGGTTTGACCGCCAGCTATTCGGTGAACGGATATTCGGCTCACCATCCTGAAAACGACCTCGGCGTGATTACGCCTACGGCAGCCCTGTCTTCGTTCCCTTATACGCCCGAGGAATCCATGAAGGTCGTTCGCTATTTATACGACAGTCTGCGAGGAAAAGTATGGGGGGAGTACGGATTCTATGATGCCTTTAGCGAAGAGAACAACTGGTATCCGCCGCGTTACCTCGCGATCGATCAGGGGCCAATTGTGGTAATGATTGAAAACCATCGCACTGGCCTATTGTGGGA
>JBIQJZ010000266.1:0-4382 GCA_044507115.1 Flammeovirgaceae bacterium
ACGATGCTTCTTGTCTACGTCACCTACCGCGATGGTGATGAGATGATGGAATTCCGTTGAGCGATGACTACCGGTTGGGGGGAGTGATCGCGATCACCTGAACGGTATCATTATTTTTCCCAACTACGATCTGTTTCCGTCCGTTAGCATTTCGTACTTCTACGGCCGCGCGGACGTCACCGTCACAGAATAGACCGGCTTCAGCAGCGGGTATTGCAGTGAATGTTCCATCGGCTGATCCGCGGAGGAGTAGACCAAGGCTGGCGTCACTTTCGCCCAGTTCCGTTTTGTAGGGAAAGAAATTCCCAAACAACGTCAGGTCGGGGATTCCGTCGCGGTCGTAATCGTCCTGAAGGATAGCGTTGGTCTTTGAGAATTGTGATTCAAGTGGAAGCTCCTGGATTCGGAAGGTGAGATTTCCCTCGTTGATGAATGCCAGCGTGCGTGCCTCCTCACATTTTAGCACCAGTGCCTTCTGGAGTTGTTCGGGTGAAAAAACTTTGTCGAGCGTGGCATCTGCATACGCCCCGTAGCGGGTGAATTTTTGTCGAAGTGATGGAAAGTGGTCGAGCAACTCGTCGCGGCTGGCCATTGGGTAGCGTGTTCCCTGAATGAAGTAGCATAGCATCGGATCCACGACGCCGTTCCCGTCGAAGTCGCTGACGTGAATGGTGACGGGTTCATCCGCGGATGGCTTGTACTGGGCGTTGAGTCCGACATTTCCTGCGACCAGGTCAAGATCGCCGTCCTGGTCGATATCGGCCACCAATAGCGCGCTCCATTGTCCACTCGTTTTCGCGAAGCCTGCGGCGTGGGATATATCTGCAAACTTATTGTCCTTCCATTTGAACACCATAATTGGCGTCCAATCGCCGCCCACGATCAATTCGGGAGTTTTATCGCCGTCGAGATCCGCCCATGACGCGACCGTTATCATCCCAGCGGATCGCAGTTGTGGGCACACCGTGTCTGTGATATCGGTGAAAGCTACGCGCCCGTCGCGCGAATCATTGCGCAATACATAGCTTGGCGATGGCAGTGGGAATTGTCCGGGTTTACCACGGCCACCCACGAAAAGGTCAAGGTCACCGTCGCCGTCGAAGTCGCCGGCGGCGATTGCATGCTTATTGCTAAGCATTGTTGGAAGAACGTCCGCGCGCGCAAATGCGCCGTCACCGTTATTTAAGTACAGGCGGTCCTGGAATTCCTTTGCACCTTCTTCATACTCATTTCCACCGCTTACCACATATAGATCGAGATCCCCGTCATTGTCGGCGTCAAAAAAAAGTGCGTTCACATCTTCGCTTGTCCGGGCGGATTTCCAAGGTCCGGAAGGCGCTGGCGAAAATACTCCATCGTCAGACTGAAGAAAGAGTTCGGACGCTTGGCCGAGTGCCCCGCCGACGTACACATCGTCGTTGCCATCGCCGTTCACGTCACCCGCTGCGAGTGCGGGCCCCATACGGCTTAACTGATAGGGCATCAGCAATTCGGCCTTGAAGTCGATAAAGGGATTTTCACGATGTTCAAAGTTGATCCCGGAGGCGTTCGGCACATTCGTGAAGATCGTCGGCTGCCTCTTCCTGGCAACAGCGGTTCCGGAAGGCTGGTCGTCCTCTGCAACTTTGATAATTTTTCCGGTGCCGATGTTGCGCTGTACGGTTCGCTTTCCTGATGGCCATTCAATAACCAGCGAATCGATTTTCGGCGAAGTAGTAGCAAAGTGTATTACTGGTGAGACGCTGGACTGAAATCCGCGAACGGGATACTTCTCCTGGTATTGAACATGTCCGTCGTACAACCAGATCTTGGCACCCAATGCTCCGGTATTGCCACCCGTCCCTTGGAGGTCGATTTGAATCCAGTGCTTTGGTTGAGCGTTGTTTCTCCAGATCATGACTGGCTCATTATTGTTGCCGATGACCAGATCGACATCCCCGTCGTTATCAAGATCGGCAAATGCAGCTGCGTTTGAAACGCAGGGAACGTCGAGACCCCATTCGGTGCTGACATCGTTGAAGGTTAGGTCACCGTTATTGCGATAGACGTAATTCCTCAGCTTGTTCGATGGCATTTTCTGAACCAGATCGTATGTCTTGAAGTTGGTTTGTCCCCGTGTCGCCGCTTCAAACTGGGCATCGGCCATGGTGTACTTCAGGAAATCCATATCGGTAAACTCGCGGAGGTATCCATTGGTAACTACGAGGTCCTTCCAGCCATCGCAGTCGAGGTCGGCAAACAACGCTGCCCAACTCCAGTCGGTGTTAGACACTCCCGCGAGTTGTCCAATTTCACTGAACCGTACGGTTCCGTGAGAATCTTTGCCGCGGTTCAAGTGGAGCATATTGCGCATGTGCTGGCGGTAGAATCCGCTATCAAGCAAGAGTTGGTAGTGGTCATACCGATCCGGTCCTTTGAGTAGTTTCTGACGATGGTTGTCTTCAGGGAGCATGTCAAGCGTGAATACATCGGGGAAACCATCGTTATTGAAATCTGCGATGTCGCTTCCCATGGAAAACTTTGAGATATGATGAAACGACTTTTGAAGCGATTGTGTAAAGGTGCCGTCCCCGTTGTTTTCGTAGTAGCAATCTTGCTCGGAATAATCGCTGGTTGTGTAGATGTCGGGCCACCCATCCTGATTGACGTCGGCGATACTGACGTTGAGCCCGTAATTGATGGGATTGTTGATGATTCCGGATGCGAGTGTAACGTCGGTGAATTTTGTTTGACCTCCATGGCTGTCATTTCGGAACAATCTGTTCCCATAGCGAAAGTCGGGTGATGACCGAAGTTTTTTGGTATTGAGAAAAGCGTTGTGGGTATGTAAGGAGTGGTTGAGCAGAAACAGGTCGAGGTCGCCGTCCCGGTCATAGTCGAAGAATGCTGCTTGCGTCGATTGCGTTCCGGGAGCGTCGAGACCATAGCGGGCGGCCTCTTCGCGGAATTGAGGGATTCCTTTCTTTGTTCCTGCATTGATAAACAATTCATTGCGCAATTTATCCTCCGGGTATTTCCCGGAATGACAGACGTAGATATCGGGAAGACCATCGCCATTCACGTCGGCGATGCTAACGCCCGTACTCCAGGTTCCGTTACCCCGAACGCCTGCTTGTCGCGTAATGTCTTCGAATACGAGATTTCCTTTGTTGAGAAAGAGTTTGTTGGGAGTTGTATTGCCCGAAATAAATATATCCTGCAATCCATCGAGGTTGAAGTCACCGATACCGATTCCGTGCCCATTGTACAGATACTCATAGTTGAAAATATGGAGTGAGTCATTCTCCCGTACATTGTTGATGAATTTCACATTGGTTGCCGAAGGCTTCATCAGGGTGAACAGTTTGCCGGATTCCTGCGCCTGACTCGGGAAGATGATGATAGCGGTCAACGAGATTAACCACGTGATTCGGTTGCGAAGTAGTACTGACATGATGCAGGGTTAAAATTGGTCCGGACACGGAGCGTGATGACTACCAGTCTAAGTTAATAAATTTGCGCATTTCTGCCGCTGCGATGTCAGGAAAATGAAACTGCGAATGCCGTGTGTTTTCACGGAATCGCGATCGGACATCCGATGGCCGTGGTGCTCGTTACCCGGACATCGGTTCCGGCAAGAAGGGATTCAACAGCATCTGTGAGGTAGTGTTCGGTAGCTTGCTGTCGATATCGTCCAAGTTCATAAAACCAGTTGTTGATCGCGCCGCGATACCGGAGTTGTTTGTACGCGTCGAACACAAATACCTCCGGAGTGGCAACTGCTGACGTCGCTTTGACGCATGCAAAGGATTTGTCCGTTTGTATGGGGAATGCGATGGCATATTCCCTCCTGAATCGCTTAACCGCGCGTTTGTTTTCGGATGGAACGATTGCTTGAACCACCAGCGGTTCACCGGCGTACTTCTCTTGCAGCGCGTTGAGAACGGGTACGTATTTTTGACTTATCGGGCAGTCAGTCGCGAGAAAAACAAGGACTGTTATCTTTCCATCCTCCACGCGTTCGCACGCCCCCGATTGCCCATGCGACATCACCGAAAGCGCAACGAACGCGAACGTGATCAATGTGGATTTCATGAGGCAAAGGTAGGGAAATTATCGAAGGTGAGTGGTGAGTAGTGAATGGTGAGTGGTGAATGGTGAGTGGTGAATGGTGAGTGGTGAGTGGGTGCGGCCGACCATTATCTCGTCGGTCTTGATTTGTCATTTGCCGATAAAGCGCATTTCAAGGGTGCAACACGTCCTGACGTACTCACTACTCACCACTCACCACTCACTACTTACCACTCACTACTCACCTCCTCATCTCTCCCAAAACGGCGGAGGGGTGATTCCGAGCGACCGGAGGTACACATAGCCTTGGGCGCGATGGTGGATCTCGTTGT
>JBIQJZ010000267.1:0-4382 GCA_044507115.1 Flammeovirgaceae bacterium
TGAAAGAAGGAAAGAAAGGATTGAATGCAGTTAACGTAAGGTTAGCTAACTAATAGATCACACTTTTCAGGTAAAGCCCTTCGCCTTTGGTCGAAGGGCTTTTTTTATGCATTTAATTTCGCTTACGCGAGTTTTGCATCGAGTGTTATGTTTGCCTTAAGCGACAAGGAGATGGGGCAGTTAGTCTTTGCGTCCTCCGCACACTCAGCGAATTTTTCCGGTGAAATATTCGGCACTTTACCGGTTAGTTCGATATGCGATTCCGTGATGTGACCATCTAGGGTTACGGTGCAGACGGCAGTCAACTCGTCGGGGGTGAAGCCCGCTTCCCCAAGAACGAAACTCAGCTTCATTACGAAGCAACCTGCGTGTGCGGCGGCGATAAGTTCTTCCGGATTAGTGCCTGTACCCTCTTCAAAACGCGACTTGTACGAGTATTGCGTCTTATTCAACGTTGTACTTTGGGTGGTGACATTGCCCTTTCCGTCTTTACCGGATCCCTGCCAGACAGCTGTTGCATTTCTTTTTTTCATGATCAAACTGGTTTTGTTTTGTAAATTATACTTGGCTTAAGGTAAGGCCTTTTTTCTACAACGGCCACTTTTCAATCGGACTTTTCTGACAGCACCTTCACCAGCTCGGATTCGTTCGTGAGATCTAGTCGCAGCGGTGTAATGGATGCGTAGCCATTTTCTACCGCCCATCGGTCTGTACCTTCTTCTGCTGGTTCAAGCGGTGCCACAGTAAACCAGTAATGTTTGCGGCCCATTGGGTCTTCGCCGGGAACCACCTTGCCGTCATACAGACGTACGGACTGCCTCGTCCACCGGATTCCTTCTGGATGCCGGGGAAAGTTTACATTCATCAGATACAATTCCTTTTTGGGCAACAGGAGGGACAGCACTTTTTTTACACAAGGTTCCAGCGCCGTCCAGTCGGGCTCGGATTTTCCCGCCGGTGTACTCAGTGCTACTCCCTTAATACCGAGTAACACGGCTTGCTTTGCTGCAGCGAGTGTGCCACTGTGCCACATTGAGTTTCCGAGGTTCGATCCCATATTGATGCCCGACAGCACCACGTCGGTCTTATCCCACAGGTGGGTACCGAGGGCTACGCAATCTGCCGGCGTCCCGTTAACCCGATAAGCTTCGACACCATCAAATGCGATCGGTGACTTCTTGTACGACAGCGGTCGCGTTGCAGTGATGGCGTGCCCCATTGAAGATTGCTCTACATCGGGGGCAACAACCCGCACTTCGCCGAATTCGCGGGCAACTCGTGCTAACGCAGCGAGCCCCGGGCTGTAAATACCATCGTCATTTGTCAGAAGGATTCTCATTGTTTCAAGTCACAGTTGGTACGGTATGCGATTCGCTGAGAAAGGCTGGAGTGTCTCTCTTCTTGGAGAGTATTCTGCAATATGCGCACCCGCAACCGGGTCGATGTGGTATTGCTCACCAGGAAAACATGCATTCTAATGGAAAAAGCCGTGGTTCTGCACAATCCGGGCGCTGGAGAAGGAGAAACCTCCGGAAAGGACATCGTTGCCGCTATTGAGTCGGCGGGATTCAAGTGTAGTTATTCGTCCACAAAAGAATTTCGCTGGAAAGATCTCGACACCGCTGAGATTGATTTTCTGATTCTCGCCGGTGGTGACGGAACGGTGCGGAAAGTCGCGGAAGTGATGTTAAACAGACCGGTTCTCGAAAGACGGCTTCCGCTAGGTCTACTTCCGTATGGAACAGCCAACAATATCGCGAAAACGTTAGGTATGAATGGCTCGACCGCGCAAATTGTCAACTCCTGGCGAAACTCAGCTACAAAACGATTTGATGTCGGCACTATCGAAGGTCTTGACAAACCCACGTTTTTTCTGGAAAGTTTTGGATGTGGTCTATTTCCAAAACTCATGAAGGAAATGGCGACACAGGGCCACAACGAAATTGACGATCCAAAGGAGAAAATAAAGGTTGCGCTAACCGTGCTACTAGACCTTGTGATGAACGCACCAACAAAAAAGTGCGATTTGCAAATGGATGGCGTAGACTATTCAGGTGAGTTTCTTCTGATCGAGGTTATGAACATTCGATCGATCGGACCGAATCTCGGACTGGCGCCGAATGCAGATCCCGGCGATGGCGCTTTCGATGTTGTTCTCATAAATGAAGCACAGCGAATCCGGCTGGCGGAGTACGTGCGTCACAAGTGCGAGGGCATGAACGTTCCGTTCGAATTTCCGGTGCTAAAGGCGAGCAAGATCAAGATGTTCTGGAATGGCAGACATGTGCATGTCGACGACGAGTACTCCCGACTTGGTGCACCGGTCGAGATATCGATTAATGTGCATAAGGGGCTTCTCGAATTCGTTGTTCCCTGCGAAGTGCGCGATCTGTTGTGAGAAAGGTTTCTTACCTTGCAGGAGATGCGTGCGCCTATTTATTCAACGGTAATGTTTTGCTTTTTGTGCCTTCCCCTCACATTAATGGGACAGGTATCACTGGGTGTAAAAGCAGGACTGAATGTCTCTGATGTTGTGATGACGAACTACGTCAATCCGGACGTGGAAAACGACCTTACGCTGAAGGCTGGTCTTCATGCAGGAGTGTTTGTCAGTACTGCTCTGGAAGACCGAATCGGCATTTCGACCGAATTATTGTATAGCAATAAGGGTGTACGAGGTCTTGAGAATATTCACCTGCATTACCTCGCTTTGCCGTTGCTTGGAACGTATCGACTAGGCGATCACGTGATGGTAGAACTGGGTTTTGAGCCCGCGTATTTGGTTTCGGCCCGCTCGGCACACGGAGATGTGAGCAGCACGTACAACAACCGGTTCGACTTATCACTCGATGGCGGATTGCGTCTTGATGCCTCCAGACTAATTGTTGGTCTGCGTTATTGTGTAGGCCTCTTCAGCGTGCGCGATCCCTTACAGGCACAAGGCAATGAGAAAATCAAATATCAGAATCGAGTGGTTCAGCTGACCTTCGGCTACAAGCTATTCACGCTGGAGCCCTGAATGGATTCGGAATGACCGTTTGCGTCCGCCTTTTGACCGACAAGGTTAATGGCTGCAGCTGCGACCAGTCCACTGAGCAGGTACCAGGACACCGTCATTACTTTTGTTTTCAACGTACGCGTCGTAGCATCTTCGTTCAAGCCCAACGCTTTCGGAAGGACCACAGCACCCAACCCTGCGATCAGGCCGAGCCATGCTCCGCGAACGAGTGTGTCTTTCCGGCTGCCTGCGTCCGCCATCCCGAAGTACAGCGTATTCGTTGCCAGATCTCCCGCGAGAGCCGCCGGGAACAGCGCTCCGGCGGTCTTAGGCAAAATGTCATTTCCTTTTACGAGCCGCGCTACCGCGTTCATGCCAAGCAAGTCCAGACGCGGTGCGTCACGGTCAAGCTTTTTCATACTTTCATTTAGTGCGGTGAGAGCACATGCTCCAGCCAGCCCGCCGATCGCGCTCCTGATATTCATGATTATTATGAATCATTGTGGTTGAACATTTACCTGGTGCGGAATAGCTTCCACACTTCCTCTCGTTTTTTGAGTCGCCGCGATATTGCCGTAATAAGAATCGAGAATGAAACTCACGATTGACCGGACGTCAAGTTCACCCTGTTCGACGGAGTGCTTTAATACACCGCCCTGATACAGGTGGAATTGTTTCTTTTCGCCCGATTCGACGATTTGATACTGGTAGGGCTGCCCCTTGTAATATACTTCTTTCATAATGCGAACGTTGTTAAAGTGCCTGTCAGAGACTGATCAGGCTGTGTGAATTGTCTTGCGTGTAGGCATCTTTAAAATGTTATGCCGCGATGCCGCGCTTCATGAACCGGCGGCATAGTTGTAGGAATTTGTGTGTACTGTTTGAATGATGATTGTGATTTTTCACGGCACTATCGCGACGACGATTCTGTTACTTTTGCAGTTACTTCATCAAGTACGTACGCTGGTTCGTACACCCGCTTAATCACTTCATATGAGATTTCTTAGCCTGCTTTTCTTCGTGGTAATAACGTCAACTGTTACACAGGCACAGACGCTTGAAGCGCTGAACCGACTGGAACAGGATACAGTCCGAAAAGATACGGTCAGGCGTGAGACTCCATCGTCAGTGCCGGCCGGGAACGAGCAGCTCACGGCTCCGAGAAATTTTTACAACCTAATGCGCAATCGCGAGGTGCACCGAAAGGGCTTATTTTCTGTGCACAAAGTCGCGGATAACTATTACTTCGAGATTCCGGATAGTGTGTTGGGACGGGATCTCCTCGTTGTAGCGCGGATTGCGCAAGGGGCCGCGGGTATTCGTCCTGGCCACACCGGGTTCGCCGGAGATCAGATAGGCAGTACGATCATCCGGTTTGAGAAAG
>JBIQJZ010000268.1:0-4376 GCA_044507115.1 Flammeovirgaceae bacterium
TACACTTGTAACCTCCCCGGTTACGATAGCGCTGGATTTCGATGATGAACCCAGTGATCATCTTAACATCCGCGCCACCGTTCAGGCGACTGAGAACCTCGGTCCTCCCGGCCAGTATAATATCTTCATCGCCGTCGCCGAGCAATCGGTGAATGGTCAGATATTCGTTTTGAGAAAACTTCTCCCAAATGCTGCCGGCACTCCGTTGACCTCATTGTCCGCGGCAGATCCAGCCCAAGAGGTCCAGGTATCCTACGATATGCGGCACGTCACACGCAATCAAGACGGATCCTTCGCTCCGTTCGCAGTCATTGCCTTCGTTCAGAGCTTGCACACGAAAGATGTGCTACAGACTATTGTCCGGCTGGATGGTACGGCATCACCTGAAGTTGTCACCGGGATCGAAACAGATTTTGAGCGCAGCGTCCGCGTCTATCCGAACCCGGCCGACGAAGCGATAAACATCGCATTACCTACTCCGGCTCCATATGCTACACCGGTCCGAATGTTTGACACATTTGGAAGAGAGGTCTATTCCGGAGTGTTCGGAGCAGGCCAAGAGATCGTGACGGTGGTAACAAAAGGTCTGTCGGCGGGTTTCTACCTGATACAGGTGTCGACCCCGGGAGCCGTAATTCAGAAGAAGGTAATGGTAATGCACGACTGAAAGTGAAATCAGGTGCGATAGCATTCTGCATGAGAAAATCAACGACCAGCGTGAATTTTCCGCCTTGTTCGATAATATTACATCCCGTATTTTTAGTCACCCTAAAGTCTCTCTAACCACCTGCAATGGAAATCTTCCTTGAACCGGAAGCTTGGCTGGCCCTACTTACCCTCACGTTCTTCGAAGTCGTGCTCGGCATTGACAATATTATTTTTATATCGATCGTATCCAACCGACTTCCGGTAGAACTCAGGGCGAGAACCCGAAACATGGGGTTGTTGCTGGCGATGGGCGTCCGGATCTTGTTGCTACTTACGATCACGTGGGTAATGCGATTTCAAGAGCCGTTGTTCTGGGTACCTGGCTGGATCAGCGTGGACGAAGCAATCAGTGGGCGGGATCTTATTCTCATCTTTGGAGGCTTGTTTCTGATTGCGAAAAGTACGCGCGAGATCAATCACGAGATGGAAGGAGAAGAAGAGACAATCGAACAAGCCACAGGCAAAAAAGTGAACGTGACGGGAATCATTGTTCAGATCATACTCCTTGATATCATCTTCTCGTTCGACTCAATATTGACCGCCGTCGGGCTCACGGATCATATTATCATCATGATCATTGCGGTGATCGTATCAATTGGTATCATGATAATCTTCTCGGGAAGAATTAGTGCTTTCATCCACAAGCACCCGTCGATGGAGGTTCTTGCGCTTGGCTTCCTGATTCTCATTGGGTTTATGATCTTTCTGGAAGGGCTCGACAAGGATATTCCAAAAGGATATATTTACTTTGCTGTTGTATTCTCGATGCTGATTGAAATGGTGAATATCCGCGTGCGAGATAAGAGAAGAAAATCAGCCGCCGCTTCCAGCGAATAACGAACCCTTCGTTCAGCAGGTCGGCCGTAACTCACTGCCGAATAGTTGTGTTGAACCAACAAAGTATTTCCGCAAAAGCCGAAACGAAGGAGCCGGGCAACTATCTTCCACCGTTCTTTTTGTTTAATCCGCACCTCGAAACAATCTTCCCGGCGCTGATCAGAAGAGTCTCGATTGATGCATACATCCGGGAACGAATCGCCACGCCCGACGATGACTTCCTGGACCTTGACTGGCTTCGACAGGGATCTGACAAGGTCGTCATTATCTCACACGGGCTGGAAGGAAATAGTAAACGGGCCTACATAAAAGGTATGGCAAAAGCCCTTCACGCGAATGGCTTTGACGTTGTCGCATGGAACTTCCGCGGATGCAGCGAAGAAATGAATCGCCAGCTTCGATTCTATCACAGTGGTGCTACGGACGATCTTCATACCGTCGTGACACACGTCGCCGAAAAGAACTATGCGTCGATTTCGTTTGTCGGTTTCAGCCTCGGTGGCAACCTCACCCTGAAGTACCTCGGCGAGCGAGAGCCGCACAAGCTAGTCGACAAAGCCGTTGTCTTTTCTGCACCGCTTGACCTGAAAACCACCTGTGAGAAAATATCCCTTCCCTCCAATCGAATTTACGCGAACCGATTCCTTCGAAGCCTGAAGAGAAAGGTACTCGTCAAATCGCGAACCCACCTGGAACTCGCAACCGATCGCTTGGCAAACATCAAAACCCTAATCGAATTTGACGACCAATACACCGCGCCGCTGCATGGTTTTGACGGGGCCGTAGACTACTACAACAAATGCAGTTCTATCAACTTTCTACGCGATATCACCACACCGACGCTCATTGTCAACACGCTGAACGACCCGATATTGAGTCGAGCTTGCTTCCCTAGCTCCGTAACGGAGGGGCATCCATTCGTGAAGCTTCAGGTCCTCGCCCGCGGCGGTCACGTGGGCTTCACTCAATTCAATAAAAATGGGCTATATTGGTCGGAGGAGCGGGCGGTGCACTTTTTTGCGGGACACGCGCGTAACGGAGAATTATCATGATTGATCGGTACAGTATAACGGCGCCAGCAGAACAGATCGCTGAACGATTCTCGGTCGACGTTCCCGGATTTTACAAAGCGCATTACAACGCCTCTCCCACGCATTTGCTACCGGTGATTACAGCCGCGATGCCAGAAGGCGTTTCTAATTTCTACTGGGGAACGGCACCGGGATGGGCAAAGAACAAGACGGTTAGTGAAAAGATCATCAATACCAACGCCGAACACTTCGCAGAGAGAGCGGCACTCCGACGGGCGCTCCGGAAGCAACGCTGCATCATTCCGGCGGATGGTTTCTATGGCTGGAAGCGAGTAGGAAAAAAGACAACCATTCCTTACCGGTTCATTCTTAAGTCCAAGCAATTATTCGCATTTCCCGGCTTGTGGGAAGAGTTCGAAGATACGGACGGAAACCAGATCCAGACATTCAGCTTGATCACGCGACGAGCGGACACTGTTGTCGCAACCGTACAGGAACGAATGCCAGTACTTCTAACCGCTCAGACCGAAAAACTATGGCTGGACCCTGCCGCGGAAGAAGACGATCTACTGAAAGCACTTTCCCAGCCGGACGCAAGAGAACTCGACTACTATCCTGTGTCACCCCGGATCAGTCAGCAAGATATCGATGTACCGTCCCTGATCACACCAACCCCACCCTCCGATCAGCACGGAAACCTCACGTTATTTGATTGAAAGATCCCGTGCTCAGAACCCTTGTTCGGTGGCGGGTTTGTCTTCCTCCTCTTCTCTGACAGCCTCTGCAGATGTTCTGGCAAGCCTTCGCCCGGGTCTGGCCTCTTCGGTGTTGACATCCTCGTTCGCCTTCCGTTTTCTCGCCGCAAAAAGTCCTTTGCGGGCTGCTGGCTGCGCGCTTGGCGGGGCAGCCTGAGCAATTGTATCGACATCGATAAAATCGAACTCATCCCTGGGCGGCGGGGGGATGTCCGTCGAATCCGACTCCTTCGGCTTCTTCTTGAAAAGGTCTTTGAAGAAACCCTTCAGACCTTTTTTCGCCTTCTTTCCTTTAGCCGACTTCTGTCCGCTGTCGCGGCTGGCATCCTGTTGTTGACGCGCCAGCTTTACATCCGGAAGTACCAGGTAGTTGCGCAGGTACCACATGTAGTTGTCCTGATCAACATTGAGGCGCACATGCTTTACGCGATACGCGGGCTTCTCCGGGACATATCGCCCGGTAGTAGCGTCGTAGATCAGACTATCAGGGGCGTCATACTTGAGCAATCTGAGCTCTCTGTCACGCGTAATCACATAAACGCTATCCTCCTCGGCAAGAGGGACCGCAGGCAGGTCGGGCATAAACAACGTATCAAGCACTGATCGGGCGGCGAGATCGAGGGCTTCTGCGGATACACTGTCCGCGCTTAACAGCGAGTCAGGCACAACCACCAGCACCGGCTTCATCGCAACAGTCTGGAGTTTCTGCAGTTTCTTGCGGTAAGGCGTGGGTTCTGCCACGAGATACCGGTTCTTGCTGGCTGTCAATATTTTAGGCGTGGAATCCTCTTGAAAATAGCTGAATTTCTTGCGCAGTTCGTCGCGGTCGTAGATGTAGGCGCTTTGAAAGGCAGGGCAGATCGTTCGCTGGGTGCACGCGCCCAGAGCAGACAATACACCCAGAATAAGAATCAAAGCCCTTCGCATAAATGGGGAATTCCTTCAAAAATAAGGAAATAAGTGGAAAAATCGGCAGTTCGGTCCGCACTGCCGAGGGAATAACATACATCCCCGGAAATAACGCCATTTCGGGAATTTTAGTGGG
>JBIQJZ010000269.1:0-3000 GCA_044507115.1 Flammeovirgaceae bacterium
CTTGTCGCTTTCATTCCTGACAATTCCGATGATGCGGCGCTTCTCTTTCCGGTCAGAACGGGACAGCGCGTAGATCAGTGGTAGAGTCATCTTCTTCTCCCGAATATCTATACCAAGTGGTTTGCCAATCTCGATCTCTCCGTAGTCGAACAAATCATCTTTGATCTGAAACGCCATGCCGATCTTCTCACCAAACGTCCGCATTTTCTCGACCAGCTCGGCCGACGCCCCGGCAGAGCTCGCACCCACAGCGCAGCAGGAAGCGATCAACGATGCTGTCTTCTGCCTGATGATATCATAGTACACATCCTCATCGATATCCAGCTTTCGTGCTTTTTCGATTTGCAATAGTTCGCCTTCGCTCATCTCTCTGACGGCGTTGGTCACGATCCGGAGAAGATGAAAGTCGTTGTTTTCGATGGAAAGGAGAAGGCCTCGCGACAGGAGGAAATCACCGACGAGCACCGCTACCTTATTTTTCCAGAGTGCATTAACCGAAAAGAACCCACGCCGGTAGTTAGCCTCGTCTACAACATCGTCGTGGACGAGGGTGGCCGTGTGCAGCAACTCGATCAAAGCCGCACCCCGAAAGGTTGCGTCGCTGATTCCTCCACACGCACCCGCGCTGAGGAACACAAACATCGGACGCATTTGCTTCCCCTTGCGCTTTACGATGTAGCTCATGATCGTGTCGAGCAGTAGGACGCGAGTCTTCATCGAGGCCCTGAACTTCGGCTCGAACTCTTGCATCTCTCGGGCAATAGGACTCTTGATATCTTCTAGGCGCAAGGACATTGATCACAATTATACATAACGTTTTAATATTATCCTCGATCATCGTTTGACCCCCACCCTGTAAAAACAGTTTTCCGTTAAACCCTCCTCCGGCGTGTATTTTTTCATATTTTCGTAAACAAGGGGTCGGCACCTGTCAGTCCGTCCCGTAGAAACAGAGCTACATGCAAACCCACCTACCGGTCGAAAACGGGTCCGAAAAAATAATCCTCGAACTCATTACCTACGATCGCCAGCACCACAGCCGCCATCTGGCACACGACTTCGCCGATTTGATTCCGCACATACGGAAGGATCATGTCAATTGGGTGAACCTCGACGGGTTATCCAAGCTCACCATCATCGAAAGTCTTCAATCGCACTTCTCGCTTCACTCATTGCTGGTGGAAGATATTCTCAACGACCAGCGGCCCAAAGCGGAGGAATACGAACAGTATCTTTTCGTGACCTTGAAGATGCTTTACCGCATACAAGGAAACGAAATCGATTATGAGCAGATCAGTTTTGTACTCGGGCGCGATTACCTACTCACGTTTCAAGAGAAGGAGGGAGACCTGTTCGACCCGTTTCGCGAGCGCATACGATTAGACCAGGGACGCGTCCGCAAGAAGCAGGCGGACTACCTCCTCTATCGACTGATCGACATCACGGTGGATAGCTACTACACAGTGCTCGATATCATTGGAGAGCAGATCGACGAGATTGAAATTTCTCTCCGCAATGACACGCCGGATCAATCGTTTCAACGTATACAGGCAATCAAGAAAGAGCTGATCTATCTGCACAAAGCGCTCTATCCGCTGCGTGACGCCCTCGGAAAGATTCTAAAGGACGAGAGTGATTTCATCCAGGAAGAAAACACCCCCTACTTCAGGGATGTATATGATCACGTTGTGCATATCATCGACTCACTCGATACCTACCGGGATATCACAGCCGGCCTGACCGATCAGTATATCAACATTCAGAACAGCAGGCTGAACGATGTGATCCGCCTCCTGACGATCATCTCCACAATCTTTATTCCATTGACTTTCATCGTCGGTGTATACGGAATGAACTTCAGGCATTTTCCCGAGTTAGAATGGCAATACGGCTACGCTACCGTCTGGATCGTGATGCTCTCCCTTGCCGCCGGTATGCTGGGATTCTTCCGCTACAAGAAATGGATATAGGGGGATATAGGGATTATTCCTCTTCCGGTTCGATATACCGGTCGAATATATCGACAAGGATAATCTGATTCTTGATACGCTTGATCACTGTGAATACATAGTCGTCGTGTTCAATACTTTCGCCGACATTTGGGATTCGCCCGACGAGTTCGATCAGCATGCCTGCTAACGTAACGTACGTTTCATTCTCCGGGAGCTCACGCGGAAGCTTTTCGTTGAGCGACACCAGCGCTACAGATCCCTGAACCCGATACCTTCGGTCGCCCAACCGTTCGATTAAAGGAGTTTCAGTATCATATTCGTCCTGGATCTCGCCAACAAGCTCTTCAAGGATATCCTCCATGGTAATCACACCTTCCGTGCCACCGAACTCATCCACGACGATACCAAACTGCACGTGTTCCTTTTGAAAATCGCGCATGATGTCGATGAGTTTCTTGTTTGACGCGATGTAGTGCGCCGGTCGCAGAATAGAATCCACCGAAAACGGCGCACCCGCATGCAGTTTTAACAAGAGGTCTTTCGTGAATAGAATACCCACGACGTGATCGATGGTTCCTTCAAACACTGGGACACGCGAGTAGCCGTTTTCCAGAACCTTCTCGATAATTTTGTCGACCGGCAGAGTTTTGTTTACCGCGAATACGTGTGTCCTCGGGACCATTGCCTGCCGCGCCGTTCGCTCTGCAAAATCAAACGCATTGCGGATGATCTCGTATTTCCGGGCCTCGATAACACCGCTCTTTTTACCCTGCTCGACCATCAGGCGTAGTTCCTCCGGTGAGTGAACTTCCGCTTCTTTCAGCGGCGTGATACCGATCCGGCGCAGAATCCAGTTTGAGAAGCCATTGAGCAGCCAAATAAACGGCTTGAATATCCAGAAGAAGATATTCAACGGGACGGCTAACCACAGTGTGGTACTCTCCGGTCGCTGAATCGCGTAGGATTTAGGAGCCAATTCTCCGAATACGATGTGCAGAATGGTAATGATTCCGAAAGCAATAGGAAGCGCCACACTATGGGCTGTCTC
>JBIQJZ010000269.1:3100-4326 GCA_044507115.1 Flammeovirgaceae bacterium
TCCTCCATGCGGCCACTATAGTCGTCATAAGGCGTCCCTTCGACAAGATTGACGCGCAGAAGCTGCCGGGTGGCATCGATGGAATCCAGCAGGCTGCCGATCTCAGTAAGCGTCCGGGAGGTTTCATGGCTCTTCTCAAGCTCCATCCTCAGGGAGTCAACCTGAAACTGAAGCGTTTCCTTGTCCCGGTTTTCGCATGAAAAGAAGAAAGGAATGATCAGGAGATACAGCCATTTTCTGAACATAGTCTTGTGTTTGAATCGTGCTACAAAGCTAGGAATTTCCCGCTCGATAGTCAGGTACAACCAACATAAATTCAGGCTGGGGAGCCGCAAGGGCGCCCGAACATTCGCGTAGGATTTTTTTTTGATAGCGAAAAGCCGCGTAAATTTGTTTGGTCGCTCGTCCCGGCGACGGCGTGCACCAATGGCTGAATCCAGTAGCAAACACCATCCGAAACTATCGGCGGCCGGCCTTCTCATAGCCTTCGGCATCATCTATGGCGACATCGGAACTTCTCCCATCTACACCTTCCGATTCATCGTTGGATCGCATGAGATCACCGACGACCTGATCCTTGGTGGCCTGTCATGCGTGTTCTGGACGCTAACGGCGATCACAACGTTCAAGTACGTCTACCTCGCGCTGAGTGCTGACAACAAAGGTGAAGGTGGTATTTTCGCACTGTACGCGCTCGTGCGGCGCTACAAATCGCGATGGGTGATCTATCCGGCGATCATCGGCTGCGCGACACTCATATCCGATGGATTTATTACGCCCGCGATCAGCGTTACATCTGCGCTGGAAGGACTCCGACTCATCGAACCCGACATTTCCACTTCGACCATTATCACAATCGTCATTGTCATTCTCATCCTGCTATTTGTGTTCCAGCAGTTCGGTAGTTCGGTTGTCGGAAAAACGTTTGGCCCGGTCATGGTCCTGTGGTTCACATTCATCGGTGTCATCGGATTCTCCCACATTATCGTGAAACCGGAAGTTCTCGAAGCGATCAACCCGGTTCATGCCTATGAACTGCTTGTAAAATACCCCGGTGGATTCTGGATACTTGGCGCCGTGTTCCTCTGTACAACCGGGGCAGAGGCGATGTATTCCGACCTTGGCCATGCGGGTAAAGGCAATATTCGCGTAAGCTGGGGATTCGCAAAGATTGCACTCCTGCTGAGCTACTTCGGCCAAGGGGCGGTAGTGCTCTCGGATGCGAG
>JBIQJZ010000270.1:0-4316 GCA_044507115.1 Flammeovirgaceae bacterium
AGTCGTATCCGCAGATGCATTTGCTTTTGTGAATGCGAGCAGACACATCAGGATAGCTAATGCCGTTCGACGTGCGTAAGTCTCCTTGCAACGCAATGGTCTAATATGTTTCGGTTATCATCTCAAAATTCGTTCGCTGGCGAAGCCACTGACGGATGACGCGCAGCGCTCGCGGGTAATCGTCCGTGTCGAGGTCACCATACGGTCCGAGCGCAACCGGGAATCCTTTGATAACCGGGGCAAGCAATTCCGCCACTCGATACGCGCACGGAATCGCATCGTCAATTTCGGGATCGGGTGACATGCAGTCGGTGGCGTCGCTGTAGACGATCTCAATCAAAAAGCGTATAGCGTCGGGATGGCGTGTGAATACCAGGTCCGGAAGCAGGCGGTACACGATGTTGTCGTTGATGACATGCTGTTTCACTCGTCGCATCATCGTAGACGCGGCACGCGTGTCGCCCATTCTGACTAGTCCCAGCGTTGCCGACCAGCGAACTGCCGGGTTGTACTTTTCTCCCGCGAGAGTTTCGATACGCGGTGCAATCTCCCGCATGTCGAGAAATGCGCAGAGTCGAATGATCTCCGGCAATCGCGCGTACGCGTCGTCGGTTAATAATGTGGCGAGCTGCGTTCTGGACCTTGTCCCGAAGTCATCGGAGGAATACGTTTTCAGGTATTCGAGTATCGCACCCGTGCTCGCAGCTCGCCCGTCGACGCAGTTGTCGGCAAGGAGGTCGACAATTCTTCTCCTGAAATCTCTGTCCGGTGATGATCGTCCAAGCTGGTGTATTTCAGAAAGTGCATGGGCGCGGATGCTGCGGCTCGTATCGAGCAATTCCTCGGTCAGACGTTCTATTGCAACAGAATCTTCGAGTTGCCGACTGATGCTGTCGCGCTGTGAATAGACTGGTGATACTTCTGCGAAGCACCCCATCACGACTATTGTTAAAAGCGCGGACCGGTCGGTCAGGATGTCGCGGAAGCAGAAGAAAAAGTGGCCTGTCAGAACATAGCAATATTCCAACAGGCCTTTGCGAGAGGGTCTTCGCATAAAAGGCTGTTTTTTGTAAAGCTGAAATAAAGATCGAAAGGGAAGTAGTCACGTGAAAGAAAATAGGAGAAGTTTTTCCTGACTTTCTATCGTATGATGAGTTCGGCAATTTCTTGCGGGAGAATGAAGATACACCTATCTTGATACTATGCATTTTGCAGGTCGGCATCTACCATACAAATTTTACGAACATGGCAATTTCAGACAATATCAGCAGAAGACGGTTTGTTAATTCGGCTGCTGTAGCATCGCTGGGTTTTACGATCGTTCCGCGTTACGTACTTGGGGGAAGCGGCTTTGTTCCTCCGAGTGACAAGCTCGCGATTGCGTATATCGGTTGTGGTACACAGGGAATTCGCGAGATGATACCGCTGTTGGCAAATCCAAAGGTAGTGATCACTGCAGTCTGCGACCCCAACAAGAGCAGCACAGACTACATAGACTGGTCGAGATATGGTATTCGCGACAGTATTCGCGAAGCGCTGGGAGATCGCTCCTGGGGTGAAGGGCTCAACGGTATCCCTGGCGGTCGCGACATTGGGCAGGAGTTAGTTAACAAATACTACGCAAAGCAATCCGGCAAGTACAAGGGATGTGAATCGTACGAGGACTACCGTGAGCTGTTGGAGAGAGAGAAGGATGTTGATGCTCTGAAGGTAATGACCCCCGACCATCTCCATGGGGCGATCTCGATCGCCGGGATGAAGCGTGGCAAGCATGTTGTGATTCACAAACCGATCGCCAATCGCATCTATGAAAGCAGGCTGACCATTGACACTGCGCGCACCACTGGCGTGAGTACTCACCTGCTGGCCTGGAGCCGGCGGCCGGGTAACGAAACAGTAAAGAAGTGGATCGATGACGGCGCGATTGGTACGCTTAAGGAAATTCACAATTGGTCGAATCGCCCGGTGTGGCCGCAGTGGACGTCGATACCAAAGGACAAACCTCCGGTTCCGAGTGGCATGAACTGGGATCTCTGGCTCGGGCCTGTGCCGCATCGCGACTACCACCCGAACTACACGCATTGTGTGTTCCGGGGATGGTACGACTTCGGCGGCGGAAGTATTGCAGATATGGGACACTACAGTCTCTGGCCAATGTTTCTTACGCTGGGAGTCACAACGCCACCGGTAAGCGCGGAAGCCTATGCAACGACTACCCGTACCGTGGTAGATGGCGTCAGTCGCCCCGTTGTAAACGATGTCGCCTTTCCGTATTCGTGTATGGTTCGCTTCAAGTTTCCAAAACAGGAGACGTTGCCGGCCTTTGATCTGTTCTGGTACGATGGCGGGATGAAGCCTCATGTACCGGAAGAGCTGGAAATCGACGGCAAAGGACTACCGGCGGAAGGAATGATGTTCGTCGGTGACAAGGGAAAGATACTCGGCGGTTTTCGCAACGAGAGTCCGAGATTGCTGCCGGAGAGTCGCATGAAGAGCTATGGTACGTTCCCGGCAGAGGAAGATCCTTCGACCGACGACGTGTGGATCGATGCCTTCCGCGAGAAGAAACAATCGCCGGGCAGTTTCTTGCTGGCGGGGCCTATCTCCGAAACGATCAATCTGGGTGCCGTGGCGCTGCGCGCCGGAAAGAAGGTAATGTACGACGCAGCGAAGATGGAGATCACCAATTTCCCAGAGGCGAATCAGTTCTTGAGACGGGAATACCGGAAGGGATGGGAATTATGACAGTTGCCGCTGCGAACAGTAGCAGTTGGAACGCAAAATGATCCATGCCCTGCGTTAAATGCCTTTCTACTCCGATGTTATACCTGTAAATTGCGGCAAAGCAATGTATGAGTATCGCAATGAAGCAATTCACTTTTGGAAAGTTTCTTCTGGTAACGACTGTCGTGTTGGCGTCGTGCGGCCAGAAACAGGATAGTGCGCAAACAGCAAATATGTCGGACGGCCTTGTACAAGAGGTAGCGCGCGATTTTATATTCGGTGATGATCGTCCGTTTCCGCAGTGTCACGCTTCTACCGTGTTGCGATTGGACAATGGGACGTTTCTTGTCGCTTGGTTCGGTGGCACATACGAAAAGCACGATGACGTAGGAATATGGCTTTCGAAAGGAGTTCCCGGTAACTGGTCGGCGCCGCGCGAGGTAGCCAAGATCCGGGAGGATGCACACTGGAATCCGGTATTATTTGCCGATCCGTCTGGAACGATAACGCTTTTTTTCAAGGTTGGTAAGACGATTGACTTCTGGGAAACCTGGTACCAGGTTTCCAATGATCAGGGTGAGACGTGGTCGGAGGCAAAGGAGTTGGTCCCAGGTGACAAGGGAGGACGGGGTCCCGTGCGCAATAAGCCGATCATTCTGTCGGATGGAACCTGGCTGGCGCCTGCGTCAAATGAACTCAACAAGGTGTGGAATGCATTTGTTGATCGGAGTGAGAATGGCGGAAAAACGTGGACAGAGATGGAATTTGTTAAGCTGGAGCGCGATGCTGATTTTGGTGAAGGAGTGATTCAGCCGGCGCTGTGGGAGTCGGAACCTGGGAAGGTGCACATGTTGTTGAGGAGTTCGGCCGGCGTAATCTGCCGCAGTGATTCGGAGGATTACGGCAAGACTTGGTCAGCCGTCTACAAGACTGACATGCCCAATCCCAACAGCGGAATTGACGTAGCGAAGCTCGCGGACAACACACTTGTTCTGATTTTTAATCCGGATGACAAGAATTGGGGGTCACGCAGCCCGATTTCACTGGCTGTGTCGAAAGACAACGGAAAGTCATGGGATCCGATTATCGAGCTCGATCGCGGACACGAGGATGATGAATTCTCGTATCCTTCAGTAATCGCGTGGGATGATTCTGTGGCTGTCACGTATACGTGGAACAGGCAGCGTATCGCCTTCTGGTCGGGTAAGATCAACTAACATTTTTCGCGGCTGCGCGTGCTTGTGTATTCATAACGGCCGGTGCGAGGGTATACGTTTTGTATGCATATGCTCGCTAAGCTGTTATGGAAAGAGGTGTCGACTGGAACCGGATCCTTTTCAATGATCTTCACGCCGAGTTTCTCCTTGAGGTAGTACTCCGTACGATCGTCATGTTTGCTTTCCTACTGGTAGCCCTGCGTTTCACTGGCAGGAGGGGAGTCAAACAACTATCGATTTTTGAAGTTGTTATCGTCATCGCGCTCGGCTCCGCTGCCGGCGACCCCATGTTCTACGAGGATGTCGGTATTATCCCAGCTCTTGTTGTATTTCTGGTGGTAGTTGGTTCCTGCCGCCTGGTGACGTGGCTTTCAG
>JBIQJZ010000271.1:0-4244 GCA_044507115.1 Flammeovirgaceae bacterium
GGCTGTACTGTTCTGCATTCCGGATAACCGGCACGATCAGGTTGCCACTCGGAAGAGCGACTGCCATACCGATGTTGATGTCCTTTTTCTTGACAATACGATCGCCATCCACCTGCACGTTGATCATCGGGAAATCCTTGATGGCCATCACGACGGCTTCAATGAAGACTGGTGTGTAAGTCAATGCACCGCCTTCCTGCTTTTTGAATTCGTTTTTCCATTTGTGTCGCCAATAGACGATTGTCGTCACGTCCGCTTCAACAAACGAAGTGACGTGTGGCGAGATGCGCTTCGAATCCACCATTCGCTCGGCGATCATCTTACGCATGCGATCCATTTCTATGATCTCGTCCCCACCGCTGATGGAAACGGGAACTCTCTGTGGTGCACCCGCGACAGCTGACATGCGCGAAGATGCGAGCCCGGTGCCGAGCTTGCGGTTTTGTATGTAACTAAGTATATCCTTCTTCGTCACGCGTCCTTCTGCCCCCGATCCCGATATCAATTCGAGTTCGGCTATCTCTATGTTCTCCTCCTTGGCAATATTCCTGACTAGTGGTGAGTAGAAGCGACCGGAACTTTTTTTTGCGTCTTCCTGATGCTTTCCGTTGAAACCGTTGGCGATACTTTCCCGGGCAACGGGTGCATCGACTTTGCCCTGCTCCTTGCTTACAACTTCCACAACGGGCGGCGTGGTGTCATCAGCAGTGTCGGTGGTAATCACTGCAATCGGACTTCCAACCTTGACTACTTCGCCTTCCTTTGATAGGATTTCTTTCAATACTCCACCGTGTGTGGAGGGCACTTCGGTATCAACTTTATCGGTGGCCACTTCAAGCAAAGATTCGTCCTGCTCGATCTTGTCACCGGGATTCTTGAGCCACCGCAGAATGGTGGCTTCGGTGATACTCTCACCCATTTTTGGCATTACCAGTTCAACAAGAGCCATAGAAAGTTCAGTTTCGAATGACGTATACGAAATGGGCACAGGACCCTCTTCCGATTACCTGTGTCCAACGCGGTAAATGTACGGGAAATTGCGGAAATAGCAGAGCCCCGGTCTGAGAGCCAGTCCTCTAACTGACAATGCAACGCGATCCGGGGGAGGAGGTTAAGGGGATTGCTGTGAGACTATTGTTTTACCAAACCCAGTGTCACAAGCGAATGGCTACCAGAGGTTTCGGTTTGTCTTATTTTGCGTGTGACACGTGCCCGGTAAGTATCGCTGCCGTCTTCGTCGTAAAAAACATCGATCTCCTCGTCAGGGTTAAATATGTTAGCGTTCGATCCCATGTGAACCCCCACTTCAATTTCCTTACCGTTCAGAAAGGATCTGAATGTTTTGACGTCGTTCTTCTTGATCAGCAGATAGCCCATAATACCAGGTTTAGTCCGTCTCAGCCTTCATAAAAACTCCATGCCAACACGCGCTCGGCGAGCATCTCCAGCGAAATAGAAATGCCTTGCAGATCGCCTGATGCGGAGACATCAAGTAGTTCGTTTCCAGTCAGGCTTGCAATGAATAACCGATGAGTAAAGGGAAAAGCACGATGAATGCCATGAGGTGACAACGGGCATGTTGTACACAGTCGCTCCCTGAATCAGGCGATCGTTTCAGTCACGACAGCGACTTGCGGATGAGATTGAGAACGTTTATCGCAGCCATCCGGATGTTGATCATTCGATCGCTGGATAACTTGAGTTTGATCGCCGAGGTTTCCTGCGCGTCAGCGTACGCGATCCACACCGTTCCCACAGGTTTCTCCGGTGTCCCGCCAGCAGGCCCGGCGACTCCGCTTGTAGCAACGCCGATGTCGGTATTGAACTTTGCCCGGACGCGTTCGGCCATCTGCCTGATGACGGCCTCACTAACTGCTCCGTGTGCTGCGAGTGTCTCAGGATCGACGCCCAAAATATCGGTCTTGATCTCGTTGGCGTAGGTTACCACACTTCCTGCGAAGTAGTCGGAGCTACCCGGTACGCTTGTGATCAAATGTGAAAGGTACCCGCCGGTACAGCTCTCAGCAACGGAGAGCGTTAACATCTTCTGACGGAGCAATTGCCCCACCGAGACTTCCAACGTATTTTCGCCGAACCCGTAGATGTAGTTGCCGACGAGTTCCGTAAGCCTGGCGACTTCCAACGCCATTTCATCAACAAGAGTCTGTTTATCCGTACCCACCCCGGTCAGACGAAGCTTGACCTCCCCCAGGCCGGGAAGGTAGGCGAGCCTGATGTGGCCGGGAAGAGAATCCTCCCATGATTTAATGCGATCCGCAAGAAAAGACTCGCCGATACCCACCGTGCGGACCACAATGTGGTGAATGATAGGAGTCCGAAATACCTCCGTGAGTCGTGGAATGATGATCTCCGACATCATGACTTTCATTTCATGCGGAACACCGGGCATAGAAACAAATACTTTCCCCTTGCGGTGAAACCACATTCCCGGAGCAGTGCCGAGGCGGTTTGTTACTTTTTCGCAGCACGCCGGAAGAAATGCCTGCTGTCTGTTCAGTTCTGTCAACTCCCGGCCACGGCTGGCAAAATATTCCGTCACATCTTTTAGCGCGCCATCGTGTAACGCAAATTCACAGTTAAAGTAGTTCGCGAGACAAGGCTTCGTCAGGTCGTCGTTAGTCGGGCCAAGCCCACCGGTGATGAGCACGATCTCCGCACGTTGCTCGGCCGCCGCGAAGGCGGCAAGCATGTCGTCAGCATTATCTCCAACAGTCGTGTTGCGTACTACTCTTATTCCTACTTGAGACAGTTGTTGTCCGATCCACTGGCTGTTGGTGTCAATGATCTGACCGTAGAGTATCTCGTCTCCGACCGTCAATATTTCTGCTCTCACTTCATTCATAGTGCTTGCGGTGTGGTTTCACGAATTTATTCGTGGGTCGGCGCCCGGTCGGTTTGGTTCAGGAAACCATTCGCCGACGGTCGACAAAAATAGACTTTCGCCTCAAAATCCCGTTATCCCTCCCTGTAAACAAAGGCTTTTTGCGGGCTTGTTCCCTACGACACCATGGGATTTGGTCAAATTTTGCTGTCTTGTCTCTCAGGATTCGCATACCTTGTATATTGCGCTGTATAGCTGATCAGTTTATCATCAAATGACTGTCCTATGAGAACTACTACGGAATCATTTTTCGTCGCAACTTTGATTATTTGCGCGGTCGCAGCCTGCACAACCACCCAGATCAATCAGACGCTTGGAGAGGTCGGGAAGACCCTCGGCGGTTCGCCAGCCCCGCTCACGACGACCGAGGTAGCACAAGGTCTGAAAGAGGCGCTGATTAAAGGAGTTTCCACCGGCTCGGATCTCGTGTCGCAGGTCGACGGCTATTTCAAGAATCCCGAAATAAAAATTCCTTTCCCGCCCGATGTAAAAAGGGTGGAGGAAAGGCTGCGCCAGATAGGCTTGGGTAATGAGGTTGACAAATTCATCATGACGTTGAACCGCGGCGCGGAAGACGCGGCTAAGGAAGCAAAACCAATATTTGTCGAGGCAATCAGGTCAATGACTATTCAGGATGCGTGGGCGATCCTTCGCGGAGAAAACGATGCCGCCACGCAATATCTCAAGCGCACGACGTCCGGATTGCTGAAAGAGAAGTTCAAGCCGGTCATTCAGAACTCCCTGAACAAAGTTAATGCAACCAAGTATTACACAGATATTGTCTCGCGCTACAATCAGATTCCGCTGGTGCAGAAAGTCAACCCCGACTTGGATGACTACGCGACAGACCAGGCGATTGAAGGGTTATTTGTCATGATCGCCAAGGAGGAAAGGAATATTCGCGAGAATCCGGTTGCACGAACAACGGAGTTGCTGAAACGCGTTTTCGGCGGGACGTGAGAGTTACGCAACCATGACATCTGCTCGCACTATTTTTATGGGTACTCCAGAGTTCGCTGTACCCAGCCTGGAAGGTCTGATCGAAAATGGAGAGAACATCGTGGCCGTCGTCACAGCGCCCGACAGACCGCAGGGACGTGGTCAGAAGGTCGTTTTCTCTCCGGTGAAAACTTGTGCGTTGAAACACAATATCCCGGTACTGCAGCCCTCTAACCTTAAGTCTCCTGAATTTGTTGAAGAACTGAAGTCCTTCGGAGCGGACCTTCAGGTGGTCGTAGCCTTTCGCATGCTTCCTGAAATCGTGTGGAGTATGCCACCACTTGGCACGTTCAATCTCCACGCATCGCTCCTGCCG
The DNA here is from genome assembly GCA_044507115.1 of Flammeovirgaceae bacterium. GTDB lineage: Bacteria > Bacteroidota > Bacteroidia > Cytophagales > Cyclobacteriaceae > Chryseosolibacter. Next base: position 4,218 of record JBIQJZ010000271.1, read on the forward strand.
CAGTACAGAGGTGCGGCGCCGATTAAC
>JBIQJZ010000272.1:0-4236 GCA_044507115.1 Flammeovirgaceae bacterium
GGGCACCGCGACGGGTACGGTTACCGACGCTGAAGCACGTTTTCAGCTTCGCGTAGGTCCTGCGGACCAGGTGCTGGTCTTTTCTTTTATCGGCATGACCCGCCAGGAGGTTCCTATTGGTAACAGGACGGATATCAGTGTCGTCATGAGTCCGGATGCTCAACAGTTGTCCGAAGTCGTCATTATCGGATACGGTAGTGAAGAACGAAGACTTCTTACTGAGTCGGTTGGGGTCGTGAAGGCAGATGCTATCAAGGACCTCCCGGTTTCTACGGTCGATGGCGTTCTCCAGGGACAGACTGCAGGTGTACAGGTCGTGCAAAACTCTGGTACGCCAGGCGGAGCGATGTCCGTGCGGGTGCGGGGAACCGGTTCACTCAGCGGATCAGGCCAGCCACTCTATATTATAGATGGAATTCCCGTTACGACCGGCGACTACGCGCAGATCGGCTACGAGGGCCAGGGCATCAATGCGCTTTCCGATTTGAACCCCAGTGAAATCGAAAGTGTAAGTGTCTTGAAGGACGCGGCTGCCGCCGCTGTGTACGGGGCTCGTGCGTCAAACGGTATCGTGCTGATCACGACCAAGCGCGGAAAGACGGGAAAATCTCAGGTGAGCGTAAATGCTTATCACGGTTTCCAGCAAGTGTGGCGCCAACTCGACATGCTTAATGCCAGACAATGGATGGAGTATCGAAATGACCTGGCGGGAACCACCGTGTTTACGGAAGCAGATATGAATAACAATACTGTCGACGTAAACTGGCAGGATGTGATTTTCCGTACGGCACCGATCTCTAACTACGAAGCGTCACTGACCGGGGGGAATGAGAAGACGCAATTCTTCATCTCCGGAAGTTACTTTGACCAGGAAGGTATTCTTATCGGTACTGGTTTCGAGCGATTCAATACCCGCATGAATCTTGATCATTCAGTAAATGAGAGACTCCGGATCGGCACAAGTATCGGACTTAGTTATTCTACCTCCGACCGTGTTGAAAGCGATCAGACGTTACACGGGCCTCTGCCAAATGGTATTTCTACTCCAGCACTAGTATCCGTACTCAATCCTGATGGATCGTACAATCAAAGCGGACCTTATTCGAACGCACTGTCGATCGCAAACGAAGCGACAAACGAGAATTTCACCTTTAGAGCGCTGGGCAATGTGTTTGCGGAATATCAAATCCTGCCAGGGTTGTCCGTGACAACGAAGTGGGGCGGTGATTTTTACAATCTTCGCGAACACGCTTTTGAGTTCAATACAGTACAAGGGCAACGCTATAACGGATTAGGCTTTGAGACGTACACAAACGTGCTGAACATTGTATCGAACAACATCCTCCGCTATGAGCGGGCGTTTGACCGTCACAACATTGAGGTCATGGCAGGATATAGTTTCGAGAAACGTCAGACGCGGTCGTCGTTTATCCGGGGTCAGGACTACGCTGACGAAAATCTGGAGTACATCAACACAGCCGCAACAATTGTGAGTGCCAGTGCGGGAGGCAGTGATTCAGGCGTGCGGTCGTGGTTCGGAAAAGCGAATTACAATTTTGCAGATAAATATTTGTTGTCTCTCACCGGTCGCGTAGATGCCTCCACAAGCTTCGGGCCGAACAACCAGAACGGTTTCTTCCCCGCGGCTTCCGTAGCTTGGCGTATTAGCGAGGAAGACTTCTTCGAGGGTATTCCGACCGTTTCAGAACTGAAGCTGCGTGTAAGCTATGGTGTGTTGGGAAATGATAACATCTCAGCTTTTCAATATGCGGAGTTATATCGCACTGGCTCGTACCAAAGCAAGCCTGCGATCTACCCGAGCAACATTCCTAATCCAGATCTCAAGTGGGAATCTACTGCCCAGTTTGACGTAGGTATTGACATCGGCTTATTCGAAGACAAGTTGCTCCTGACAGCAGATTACTACAACAAACAGACACGCGATCTTCTCTTAAGCAGACCGCTGCCTGCTTCATCGGGTTTTGGGAGCATTGTCGAGAACATCGGCGAGCTCGAGAACAAAGGTGTTGAGTTTACCCTTTCGGGCCAACATCATTTTGGGCAGGTGCGCTGGAACTCGCAATTGAACATGTCGTTTAATCGCAATAGGGTACTGAAACTTTATAACGGTCAGCCAATCGACGATCTCGGAAGGGGTGGAAATCGTGTCCAGGAAGGTGAACCTCTTGGTATATTCTACAGTTTCAAATCGTTGGGGGTAGATCCGTCGACCGGTGATATCGTTTTTGCTGATACGAACTTTGACGGCGAGATCACGTCAGAGGACCGGACCAAGGTCGGTGATCCCAATCCTGACTTTATCGGAGGATTTACAAATTCATTTGCGTGGAAGGGGTTTGACCTTAGTGTTTTTCTCCAATTCTCGTATGGGAATGATGTATTCCACGGTTCGCGTCTTTTCCTGGAATCACTCCAGGGTGGCGACAATCAAATCGCCGCTGTCACACGGCGGTGGCGTCAGCCCGGTGACATTACGGATATTCCACGCGCGACATCCGATGGGGTGAAGGCAGCCGCGAACAAAAGAGTGTCATCCAGGTTTATCGAGGACGGATCATACATGCGGGTCAAAAATGTTACGCTGGGTTACAACTTCCCGAGCGCGTTTGCTTCCAGACTGAGCTTGAACAGTCTTCGGGTATATGCGAGTGCTCAGAATCTGTTTACTCTGACGGATTACACAGGTCTTGATCCGGAAGTGAACTACAGAGGCAACGACACGCAGGTGTCGGGAACTGACTTCTTCACGTTCCCGCAGGCGCGTACGATCACCTTCGGTGTAAACCTTAAATTCTGAATTCCATGAAAAAGATATTTTTCTTCGCTATACTGCTTTCAGTCGTTTCGTCTTGCGATGTGCTGGACGTCAAACCTCAGAGTTCGATCCTGGCCAGTGAGGCCTTTAAGGATAAGAAAGGAATTGAGAAGGGAATCCTCGGAGCGTATTCTTCATTCCAGAACCTCAGCTACTACGGTAGGACGTTTTTGATCTTTTCCGATCTCGCGGCTGACAATTTGGAACATCCGGCCGATGCCACTGCACTCGAGTACCGCCAGGTAGACAACAACGCGATTCTCCCTGAGAATGGATCTGTGCTGGGTATCTGGAGCTCGCTCTACGAGGGTATCAACGTCGCCAACAATGTGATCGCGCGTGTACCTGGGATGGGCGATATGACAGATACCGAGAAGAATCAGGCTCTCGGTGAATTGTACTTCATTCGCGCCTTGAACCACTTCAATCTCATCAATTACTTCGGCGCGGTACCGCTTAAGACAACTCCCACGATCGGAACCGGTGAATTGGATATCGCCAGGACTGACAAGGCTGGTGTTTATCAGCAGATCATTGACGACCTGCTATTCGCCGAGCAACATCTGTTGGCGTCAGGTCCAAAAGTGCGTGCGTCGAAGTACGCGGCCAAAGCATTGCTGGCCCGGGTATACCTCTACAAGGGAGACTATGCGCTCGCGATCGACAAGGCGACCGATGTCATTGACAACGGTGGATACTCGATGCCAGACTATGCGTCTGTTTTCGAAGATGGTTCAGCAGAGTCAATATTTGAGATTGATTTTACAGACCTTAACCGTAACCGGATTGCTGAATACAATTTCCCCAAATCACTGAATGGCCGGAGAGAAGTGGCACCTTCATCGTCACTACTCGATGCTTATGAAACGGATGACGAACGATATGAGGCGACCATCGCTTTTTCCGGTACCCTCGCATACCCGGTGAAATACGATGATCTTGCCATCGGCGCGGACAATGTTATTATATTGAGACTAGCCGAAATGTATCTGATCCGCGCGGAGGCGGAGGCCAGACTGGAAGGGGACGTTATTGCCATCCAGGAAGACATCAATATGATCCGCGAACGCGCCGGCCTTTCCGAGACGGGTGCGTCCACCTACAGCGAGTTGCTGCTCGCAATTGAGCGGGAGCGCAGGGTGGAATTCGCTTTTGAGGGACATCGCTGGTTTGATCTCGTACGCACCGGAAGAGCGACACAGGTGTTAGCAAACGTAACGAGTCCGAATCAACTGCTCTTCCCGATTCCACTGGACGAGATACTGACGAATAAGAGTCCCGGCATGCACCAAAACGATGGATATTAATAATTGGAATAAATCATGAAATATATGAAAGCACAATTTTTCAGATATGTTACGCTCCTGCTGATCATTCTAACAGTTGTATCCTGTGATGAA
>JBIQJZ010000273.1:0-4228 GCA_044507115.1 Flammeovirgaceae bacterium
AAAGACCTCCGGAATTCCGACCTGATCCATTACATGGAATCCCGCGGGATCAAGTCGCATTTCGTCCGCGAGTATTGCCGGGAGGTGGAATTTTGTATCGGTGAAAAATCCTATCTGGCCATCGGGTTCCCGAACCGCTCGGGCGGGTTTGAATTGCGAAATCGCTGGTTCAAAGGATCGTCTTCTCCAAAGGACATTACTTTGATCGACAACGGACCTTCCGATCTCTGCGTGCTGGAGGGGTTCACGGACTTCCTGTCACTCCTCACCCTTAGTCAGAAAAGGGTAGTTGAACTTCCGCTTCGATCATCTTTCCTCGTTCTCAATTCGCTGAGTCTCCTTAACAAAAACCTGTCGCTCCTTCGATCCGTCGCGAAGGTGCATCTGTTCCTTGATAACGACCTCGCGGGAAAGGAAGCCAGGGAACGCCTGACCTTGGCGGGTATCTCGTTCCGGGACGCGGGCAGTCTTTACGCGGCGCATAAGGATGTGAACGATTTCCTTAAAAGTCTGAAAGGTGGTGACGCGACCTTGACGAGGTCGAGAGGCCCACGCCCCTGACCTTTTTTCCACATCCGCTGACCTTGGCATCACCTTAAGCAGTTTTCAATTTGTACTGAATCACCTTTACTATGAATCAAATCGTCAATTACCTCGAAAGCAAACAGGCCGTTTTCCACGGCGCGCTGGTGCTGATGATGCTTTACGTTCCCCATGCCGGCAACCTTTTTATGCAACTGGAACACCTTGATATGACGTTTGCAGGATATTCTTTTCTGAATTGGTTCTACGGAGTCGCCATTGCAGCGGTCATCGAGTTCCTCATCCTGATTTTTCTCATCAACGGATACCGGAAGACCGGGAAGTTTTATGCCGTCGTCAGCTTTTTTCTGAATTTCTTCTATTACGACTACTGGTTTATCTCCATTCAGAATCCGACGAGCGCGAATATCAAAACCACCGTCATCAGTCTTTTTATATGTCTGACGCACTCTTTGGCAATCTGGCAGCTGAGTGAATTGTTCTACAAGAGATTGCGGGACGACAAGCATGAATTCTTTTGCGAGGAATGCGGTGCGGGTCCCTTTCAAAGCCGAAAATCAATTGAGGGGCATATTTCTAAATCACATCGATACAAGCGAAAGGCGGCCTCCGTTTAAAACCGTGTTTATCGCGAAGAACAGATCCCCGATTGCCGGGGATTTTTTATGTTTTTTTATTACTGAATATCAGTCACATACAAAGGGTACTGTAACCTCTGTAACTGTTTCCGCCTGACACATTGCCATTCCTTTGAGCCATAATCAAAGCACAACGATCATGGCATTTCAAAACCAACAATTACCGAGATCAACCGAAAAAATTCTTCGCGAGACCACGAGCAAGTGCCCACTTAAGAGAGGTGTTAACTTCATCAGCCAAAGAATTTTGCAGAGGAGGGATGCCGGGTTCCCGGCATCAGCAAGATGTACATTTGTATACACAAATGGAATCCTCCTCCATTTCCTCCCGTCATTCCGGATTCTTCTGCCTCGGAACTCGGCGTCAGTGGACATTAACGTGTTCAAGTCATGAGCCGGGAAAAGCCAAACGAGCAGCTGGAAAAAGTCATTACCGTGAGGGTATCCCAACGATTTTTTGACGGGCTCGAAGAGAAGCAAAAGAAGACAAACTGTCAAAGTGTAAGCGAGATGGTGAGGGCTATTCTTTACAAGGAAAAGATCATGTTCTACTATACCGATGCTTCCTTGAACGCGACGGCGGTCCAGTTGGCCGCCATACGGGAGGAACTAACGCAGATGAGCGCCAATATCGAAGAGGTCTGCAGGTCATTACATTCCGCGGACCCGGAAGCTCAGCGGATGTTTCAGGCATTGCGGGTGGTTGAAGAATACAAGAAAGTCGACAGTAAGGTCGAGAAGCTGCTGATCATGGTTTCTGAAATCGCGAAGAAATGGTTGCAAGGATAAGAACCGGAAAGTCGATTATTGGGGCCCTTAACTACAATGAAAATAAGGTTAAGGCCGGCAGCGCGGTTTGTCTCAAGGCATCGATGTTCGGACTTCCTCAGTCTGAACTTTCCTACCAGGACAAGCTCGGACGGTTCCGTGAGATCATGCGCCTAAACGAGCGATCCAAAACGAACGTAGTCCATATCTCTCTGAATTTCTCGGAGAAGGATCGCCTTGATGAGACGACGCTCGTAAAGATCGCGGATACCTACATGAACGCAATTGGTTTCGGTCGTCAGCCGTACCTGGTTTATCAACACTTTGATTCCGCTCATCCGCACCTGCATATTCTTTCCACCAGCATCCGCGATGATGGCAAGCGGATACCGCTCCACAACCTGGGACGGATTCAATCGGAGACAGCGAGGAAGGAGATCGAGGAAAGCTTTGGGCTCGTAAAGGCGGAAGGGCGGCAATACGTCCCGGAATTCTTACCGGATCTCCAGACTCTCCGGAAGGCATCATACGGAAAGGACGAGACCCGGAAGGCCATCTCTCAGGTGGTCAGCAATATCACACGGTTGTATAAGTACACCTCCATTCATGAGTTGAATGCCGTCCTGGCACAATACAATGTCCTTGCCGACCGCGGAAAGGAAGGCACCCGGATGTTTGAAAGAGGAGGGCTTGTTTACAGTCTACTCGATGAGAAAGGAAACCGGGTGGGCGTACCGGTAAAAGCAAGCAGGCTCTACGGGAGCCCAACCTTAAAGAGCCTTGAGAAGAAGTTCAGGCTCAATGCTGCCCTGCGCGGACCGCTGAAGCCAGTCGTCCAGGATAAGATCGATCGCATCTTTTCTGCCAACCCGAGCCCAACGCTTAAGGACTTTGTCAAGGCGCTTGAAGACGCGCATATCATAACCATCCTTCGGAAGAGCCAGGACGGCAAGATTTACGGGATCACCTTCGTCGATCAGGATCACCGCGTAGTATTCAACGGAAGTGCTCTCGGCAAAGAGTTCGGCGCGAAGGCTATTCTGGCGCGGATCAAAGACCGCGAGGCCGAGCATTCACTTATCCAGTCATTTCCTGCGCGGAGTGCTAAAGGGTCCCATCGGGAGGAGAGTGTCGGTTATCAGATCGGAACGGAAGTAGCCAAAGCGATCAAGAACGTAATGACACCGGATGAGCAATGGCATAACGTCGATCCGGTGCTGTTGAAACGAAGGAAGCGGAAACGCAAGGGGAAATCCATCTAAAACATTCTAGGCATGGCACACACAGGCGAGAACGAACAGGCGCTGCGCAAGATCATAGACTTCACCAGGATGGGAAGTCTCATCATACTGGCCTTTCACTTCTACTACTTCTGTCACGAAGCCCTTCGTTCCTGGCGACTGACAAACGACTTGGTCGATAGGTTTGTCATTTTTCTCATAAAAACAGGATTGTTTGACAGCGTGTATATATCAAAAGTCATTTCACTCAGCCTGCTACTCGTTTCGCTGGTCGGGGTGAAAGGTAAGAAAGACGATAAAACGAACTTGTCGATCTTCGGACTACTCCTTATCGCAGGTCTTCCTCTATTCCTATTGAGTCACTACGTTTTCAAAACGGATATTCCGAGCCATCAATCGGCGATCGCGTACCTGCTTCTAACCGTCGGCGGATATGTATTGATCCTCACAGGTGGGACCCGGCTTTCGCGATACCTGAGGATCAAGCTGGGCAAGGACATCTTTAACAAGGTGAATGAGACGTTCCCGCAGGAAGAACGCTACCTTGAGAACGAATACAGCATCAATCTTCCCGCCCAGTACACCCTCCGCGGATCAATCCGAAAAAGCTGGATCAACGTCATCAACCCGTTCCGGTCGCTTTTGGTGGTAGGGACCCCCGGCGCGGGGAAGTCCTATTTCGTGATCAGGCACGTCATCACTCAGCACATCCAGAAGGGCTTCTCCATGTTCATCTACGATTTCAAATACGACGACCTTTCGCGGATCGCCTATAACGCCCTGATGAAGCACCAGGCGAGCTACAAAATCAAGCCATCGTTTTACGTCATCAACTTCGACCGGATCTATCACCGGTGCAACCCCCTCGACCCAGCTACGATGGAAGACATCACCGATGCGACGGAGTCGTCCCGGACCATTATGCTGGGCTTGAACCGCGACTGGATCAAAAAGCAGGGCGATTTCTTTGTAGAATCCCCCATCAATTTTGTGACCGCGATTATCTGGTTCCTCCGGAAGTACGAGGAAGGCCGCTAC
>JBIQJZ010000274.1:0-4199 GCA_044507115.1 Flammeovirgaceae bacterium
AGTTCTGCGATCCCAGCGTGTTCAGGATCGGGTTGATATTTGTGCGGTTGTACATTTTTACCTTCAGCTTTCCGTCAGCTGTCAGCAGGTAGTCGACAGTCCAGTCGCCGGCAATGCTCGACAGGCTTTGCGTGTTATTCAGATTGCTGTTGTCCTGATTGCCGTAGAACGTGCCGTCGCGCGTCACTCGCAGGCGTCCGTTCATAAAGGTGTATGACAACCGGAGCTGGAACGTATTGTACGCCTCTTCATCAAGCGTGCTGAGGTCGAGGTCGATTTCCAGGTTCTCGTCTACCTGGCTGATCCAGTTGCTTAGCTGGTTGCTGAGCAACTCGCTCACACTGTTGACGATCGATCCGCTGGTGTTGAATGATTCGGGCGGTGAGAAGCGCCGCAGAACGACAAGGCTGAACACCTGTCTCTTTAACTCCTGTTCGTCGAGTTTGTTCTTAAAGGCCTGGAATTCGAAGTCGAGGCGCACGGGCGGATGGTTCTCCACGACAATGCTTTGCGGAAGATCTCCCGCGACAATATCGAAGTCGATCTGTGGTGAAAGCATCGGTCCATCCAATTCGAGGAGTACGGTTACGGGATACTTTCGCCTTAGCTGCGGAAGCGTACCGATCTCCTGGTCCGATAGGATAGGGCCGAAGGAGGCTAGTTGATCGTACGTCGCGGAGATGTCGAGCATTGCACCATAAGGGTCTCCGAACCAGGTGATACGACTTCCCTTCTTGATATCGAACTCTTTGTTCAGGATGTCGTAGAGTGTGAAGTTGTAACCACCGGTCTCAAACTCAAACGGCCCGAACATATTGAATTCTCCGCGGGTATCGAGTTGTAATTGAAGGTCTCCGTTTCCGCGGCCGCGGATGATATCGCCTGTACGGTAATCGAGGATGATCTCGAACAAAGCGTCAGGTGTTATATCAATGTTGAAATCAAGCGTGATGCCCGTAAGGTCGAGCCTATTGGAGATCTCGTTCCTCAGGTTGTTCTGAAATGTCGAGTCGCTAAAGCTTACAAAGTGGATGAATTCCGCCTGTTCCACTTCGCCAGTTCCTCCGATTGGGATGAACACGCGTGTGTTCTTCTCTGTACGCGCCGCCGCCGTAAATTTCAGGTTGTTGACAGGTCCGGTGATGTTGAGGTCGCCGGTGGCGTAAGCCTGGCCGTAGAACAGGTCGTTATCTCTTTCAGTCGTGCTGAGCACCTGGAAGTTCCGGAATGCGGCGTCGAGGTTTATCCGCATGCTCTTGAAGCCCTGGTGGCTAATGGTCGCATTAAGTTTTCCTTCGTTGTTCAGGATATCGGTCAGGGCGATGTTCTTGAAGTAGATGGAGTTCGGCGACATGCCAATCGTTCCGGTGAAGCGATACGTCGTGTGGAGGTAGTTTACCATGATCTGACCTCCCGATACTTTTCCTTCACCATCAATTGCCGGGGCATCAAGGGTGCCGGTGATACGGTAATCGCCCGTGATTGTTCCGTCGAGGTTGCTGAAAGTATCGTCGAAGAACGGTTCGATTATTTTCAAATTCGCGTTTTCAAGATGGGCCGACACATCCAGGGGCAGCGACGATCGCGATGGGTTGTAGACGCCGGTGAGATTGACGATACGCTGGTCGTTTCGATCGATGAAGAAGTTGATATTAAATTGCTTTTGGTGTGCATCCCAAAGGTTATTCCCCGTGACATCGCCGACCAGGAAGTTGTCAACTGTAAGCGCGCCGATCTCTACTGTATTTTGCAACTGGCGGTCGCCGTAGTAGTTGTTGAGCTGAAAGAATGCGTTCAGCGTTCCCTGAATATCCTTCCCTGTGAGGGGATTCAGTGTGCTCAGGTCAACCTCGCTAATGGTCATGCTGAGCGACTCCCCGGGATCGCGCGAAACGTTTCCATCCAGCAATACGAACTGATGATTGTTCCGGAGTCTCAGTTCGTCAATCGTAATGTCATTTTTGCGTATGGTGATTACGTTATTCGGATCAAAATCCCAGTTTTTTTCGAGAATCTTGATGGTCGACGGAAGGATGCGAAGCTGGGTGCTGTCTTCGAGAAAATTCAGAGCACCGCGCAGCCGCAGGTAGTTCGTCTGACCCTGTTGATCGGCATCCAGGCTAAAGGCGACCTTCTGCTTGTTCCAGATGGCCTCGGCCATGAGCTGTTGTGTCTTGAGTGCTTTGGTGAGATACTGGCGGTCGGAATTGACAAACAGCATCGCGAGTACGTCGGTGCTGTCCGCGATCTTGGAAGCAGTCAACTCGACCTCCGTACCGACGAACAGCGCGTTGTTGTAAGCCAGCGAATCGATTCGCGAATACGCTTGCAGAATAGTCGTATAACCACTCGTAAACCTTCCCTCCAACAGCGTGTTGGAGGAAATCAGCAGGTCGATGTCGAACAAGTGGGATACGGGCCCCAGGTCCTTGAGCCTGAGTTCAAACGCTGTCTCATACGACTTCGGACGATAGTTCTTTTGTGCATAGTACTCGCGGAGAGCTTTCTCGTCGTTGCGAATGTTGAGCAGGATTTCCCTGACGGCGGTCTGCAAATCACGGGTCAGGTCTGTCAGGAGGAAATCTCCTTTGACTTCGCCGTCGAGCAGCGACGACCGGACGCGAATCGTTCGACGCTCGTTTTGGCGTTCGGATCCCAGCCGGATCGAGTCCAGTGACAGCGATTGCCCATTGTTCACCAGCTGGAGGTCGCGAATATCGGCCGTCCCGATAATGCTGTCGAGGTGAAGGCCTTTAAGGTTCACATCGATGTGTGAGCTCAGCAGAATATCCCGGTCGGTTAGATTCAGGTTTCGGAATACTACAGTGTCAATGTCGGCTTTGACGATAATCTCGTTGACGCCTTCGCGCAAGTCGATTGACCCTTCCGTTGTAAACTTCAGATTGGGATCGTCAATCGACAAGAAACCATTGAAGAATTCGGAGGCAAACCTGGCGTTGGTTTTGATGTTCGCGTAGTTGTAGTGGTGAATGCCGATCTGATCCACCGATCCGTCGAGTTTGAAGTCTGCAGTGCTAAGTGTAAGGCCCGCGCCTCGCACGTTGCCGTCGAGCGTCACATGTTGGAAGGTTGCCGTGTCACCGAGGTACGTTCCCAAGTCGAAATCCTTCATGGCGACCCGTCCGCTGTAGACTGAACGATTGAAGTCTTCTTCGTTGACTTTGAAGTTAATATCCGTTGCGATTCTGCCAAGCTTTCCCTCAAAGGTTCCGTTGGCGACAAAGTCGGTAAAATACCCGAGGAACTGGGCGTTCATGCTTACCTGACCGATCGGAACCATTCGCTCAAGGATATTTTCTCCTAGCAGCCCGCGCAGGTCGCGGAAGTCCAGCGTTGAGTTCTTCAGCTCGAGGATCGTGAAGGTTTCGCTGAGAAGTGGTAGGCCCTCCATGTCAAGTGATCCTTTCAGGAAACTGTTGCCGGTTTCGAGCTCCATGTTGGTGAGCTTGAAATCGCTAATGCGACCGTTGAATACACCGTTGACAACTATTGGCTGCCTGAGCTGAGCGGCGGCAGGGAAAAAAAGCGCGAGATCCTTTGGATGAAGGGTTGTGCCGCGCAGGTTCGCCCGTATGTTCACCTTTTCGTTAAAGTCACTGAGTTCGTGCCGTCCGTCGAATGTGAACAGAACTGTGTCGGCAACGGTACTGTTGTTGGCATGAAGATCGAGATCGACAAATTCAAGGCAGGCCTGTGATATTCGGAAAAAGGTCGATAGCTGGCGAATATGGAAATCGGACTTCGGCTCGTGGGCAATCATTGTCTGAACCCGGAATTGGATCGTGTCTCCGAGTGCGAGGAAGTTCTGCAGTTGCGCCTCGTCGATGTCGACGGTAAACTGATTGTAGTTGAAACCGACCGGCACCGCCTCCCGGTCCTGATCGACATAGGAGAATACGCTGTTGTTTAAGATGGCTTCGCCGATATTTACCCTGGGTGAGCGCTTGCTCCCGCGGGACCTGGCGGCAAAGTTCTCATTAATTCGATTGATGAACACGTTGATGTTCAGGTTGCGCGAAGTGTCCGTTTCGGCGATGCGGGTAGCAAAGACGTGTGCTGAGTCGAGGAATACGCCGTCGACATTCACATCGCGTTGCTCCAGTAGCTGGGAAAGCTGGAAGTTGATCAGGACGTTCTGGACGAAGATCATCGTGTTCTCTTCCGGATCGGTCACTTCA
>JBIQJZ010000014.1:0-29248 GCA_044507115.1 Flammeovirgaceae bacterium
CACTTCGTCGATATATCCGCGGTGCGCCGCGCGATACGGATTAGCAAACTTGCGCGTGTATTCGTCCACCTTTTCATCCAACTTGGCTTGGGGATCTTCAGCTTCCGAAATCTCCTTTCGAAAAATGATCTCGGCTGCACCTTTCGCACCCATAACTGCGATCTCTGCTGTTGGCCATGCAAAGTTGAGATCTGCGCCTATGTGCTTAGAGTTCATCACATCGTACGCGCCGCCGTAGGCCTTGCGCGTGATGACCGTTACCCGCGGTACCGTCGCCTCTGAGAACGCGAACAACAGCTTAGCTCCATTTGTAATAATAGCATTCCACTCCTGGTCCGTGCCAGGCAGGAAACCAGGAACATCTTCCAACACCAGCAAAGGAATATTAAAACAGTCGCAGAAACGCACGAATCGCGCACCCTTTACGCTGGACTGGATGTCAAGGACGCCCGCGAGCGAAGCGGGTTGGTTCCCAACGATACCGATACTTCGTCCCGCCAATCGCGCGAAACCAACGACAATGTTTTCAGCAAAATTTTTGTGAACCTCGAAAAAACTCCCGTCATCAACAACACCGTTGATAACATCCCGCATATCGTAAGGTTGATTTGGATTGACAGGAATGATGTTGTTCAGCGCGGGCCTGCTTTCGTTACCCTGCTGATAAGGAACTGGTGCGACGCTGTCCTCACAATTCTGTGGAAGATATCCGAGTAACGTCTTGATCTGGCTAATGCACTCCACCTCATTCGCACAGGAAAAATGTGTGACACCACTCTTCGTGCTGTGCGCCAGTGCGCCACCGAGTTCTTCAGCTGTTACGTTTTCGTGCGTCACCGTCTTGACGACATTGGGTCCGGTAACAAACATGAAGGACGTGTTCTCCACCATGAAGATAAAGTCCGTGATCGCGGGAGAATAGACAGCCCCACCCGCACAGGGACCCATGATCGCCGAGATCTGGGGGATCACCCCGGACGCAAGCGTATTCCTGTAAAAGATATCCGCGTACCCCCCGAGAGACACTACACCTTCCTGAATACGTGCACCACCCGAATCGTTTAAGCCAATCACCGGTGCACCATTCTTCATCGCGAGGTCCATGATCTTCACGATTTTTTCGGCATGAGTTTCAGAAAGCGACCCACCGAATACGGTGAAATCCTGAGAAAAAACATATACAAGCCTGCCATTCACTTTCCCGTACCCGGTTACTACGCCATCGCCGAGATAGTATTCTTTGTCAAGACCGAAATCCTTGCTTCGGTGCATGACGAACTTACCCATCTCTTCAAATGTACCTTCGTCTATCAGCAGGTGTATACGTTCGCGTGCGGTGAGTTTCCCCTTCGCATGCTGTTGCTCCATCCTCTTGGCACCCCCACCCAGCAATGCTTCCTGGTTCTTCCGCTCCAGCTCGTCAAACCGTTGTTGGAGACCGGGATCGGTCGTCTTGCGTTTGGCCATTTGTAAATTGTTCAAAACATCGGAACCCCCGCCCGACTTCGGGAAAGTAGTCAATCGCCCAGAATAAATTGTAAATTCCAGACCTATTTAGAACCGATGCGCAAGATCGCAATTATTGATATGGGTACCAATACGTTCCACCTATTGCTCGCCGAGGTGGATCGGAGAGACCTCCGCATCCTTCTTCGCGAACACCGGGTAGTGAAGATCGGTAAAGGGGGCATCAACGACGGTGTCATTGCCGACGAGGCAGTGGAGAGGGCCTTACAGGCGATGTGCGGGTTCAAAGAAAGGATCGAGCAACACGGCATTGAGACAGTGTATGCCTTTGGAACCAGTGCCATCAGAAACGCGAGAAACAGTTCCTCCTTGGTGGATGCAATCCGCCGACTGACCGGAATCGACGTGACTACCATCTCCGGAGACGAGGAGGCGGAACTTATTTTTCACGGCGTCCGCGCCGCGATTTTGCTGGGCGACGAGACCAGTCTCGTTATGGACATCGGCGCAGGCAGTGTGGAGTTCATCATTGGAAATGACAAACACGTTTCCTGGAAGCAAAGCTTTGAAATCGGCGGGCAGCGTTTGCTGGAACGGTTCATCCAGCACGATCCCATCTCTTCGTGCGAGATTGAAGCGCTTGACCGACACTTCGCCGACACGCTCGCTCCTCTCGCCGGGGCACTCAAACGATATGATCCACGTGTGCTGGTCGGCTCATCGGGAAGCTTCGATACCCTTAGCGAGATGTTCTGCATCCGTTCCGGAATCACCTACCAACGCGAGGCGCCGGAAACCCCATTGTCATCTGCCGTATTCCATGCGATCTATGCAGACCTCATCGCCAAGAACCGCGACCAGAGAGTACTCACGCCCGGTATGATCGAGATGCGAGCCGACATGATCGTTCCAGCGTGCTGCCTCATCCACTTCGTACTACAACTCCATCCCTTCCAGAGCATCCGCGTTTCGACGTACTCACTCAAAGAAGGAGCACTTGCGAAGATAGCCAGCAGTCTGCAGTAGACGCTCTGCCGTGGACCGCAGAGTATTTCACAAAGGCCAGTGAGACATTTTTCTCCTTCAACGTGTACCTTTGCCGCACACAAACGAACCTGCAAGACATGGATAAGACATTCTCCCATCAATCACTGGAATCATTTACCATAGCGGTACTGCGACAGATCGGATGTTCTCCTGCGGACGCGGCACTCGCAGCGGAAGTGCTCCTCTCAGCAGACCTGCGCGGGATTGACTCCCATGGGATCGCACGTCTCTCGGGATATGTGAGACTGTGGGAGGCGAAGCGCATGAATCCGACACCGGCGATTAAGGTCGTGCATGAGACACCGAGTACGGCGGTGGTTGACGGTGATGGCGGCCTCGGACTAGTCGTGGGGCCGAAGGCCATGGAGATTGCAATTCAAAAGGCTCAAACAGCCGGGACTGGCTGGGTAGCGGTTAGAAATTCAAATCACTTTGGAATCGCCGGCTATCACGCGATGAAAGGACTCCAACACGACATGATCGGCATGGCCATGACAAACGCGAGTCCCCTTGTCGCTCCGACGTTTTCAACGGAACGACTGCTGGGCACAGACCCCATCGGTGTCTCCATTCGCGCAGGAAAGGAGCCCGCCTTTGTCGCGGACTTTGCGACGACGACTGCGGCAAATGGGAAACTTGAGATATTGCAGCGAAAGGGACTTGACGCTCCGGTTGGGTGGATCCAAAAACCCAACGGGCAGCCTACTACCGACGCGCACGCGGTACGCGACGGCGGAGCCCTGCTCCCACTCGGAAGTGATCGCGAGCATGGCAGTCACAAAGGGTACTGTCTCGGTGCCTGGGTCGACATATTCTCCGCCGTTCTCTCCGGCGCGAACTACGGCCCATGGGTACCTCCTTTTGTCAGCTACCTCGCTCCGCCCTCCGATCCGGTGGGTCTGGGCATCGGGCATTTCTTCGGTGCGATGCGCGTCGACGCCTTCCGCCCGGCGGATGAATTCAAAGATCACATGGACAACTGGATCCGTCGTTTCCGGTCAGCACGACCGGTCGATGGTGAAGAGCGTGTCATGGTACCCGGGGATCCCGAACGCGAAATGGCGGAAGACCGCATGAGGAACGGAATTCCCGTCAACGAGAAGGTGGTTGAAGACCTGAGAGTCCTTAGTAAGAAATTGGGGGTGGAATTCGTGAGTAGTGAGTAGTGAGTAGTGAGTAGTGAGTAGTGAGTAGTGAGTGGGGATGACTCACGTTACAGCCCCAATGCCCCAATATTGATTCCTGCGCGGATTACCCAGGGGCTATCGTAGGGCGAGTACTGGGTTTGCTCAGTGTACGAAAAATTGTAGAGAGCCATCACGTAAAATGCCAGGCGGTCACCGAGTGGCTGAATGAAACCGCCTCCTGCCATAAAACTGTCAAAGCTCCGTCGGGTGGTTTCGGCTATCGTCACCGGGAATTCGTAATTCAAATATTCGTACTCCGTCTGAATGAAAATGTTGCGGTATACGGTGAACCGCGCGAACGGACTGACCCCGTAATCGTTCAGGCGTATCGATGGCTTGACCACCTTGTAATTCGTATAGCGATAGGTTAGCCCGGTGCCCGCGAGCAAACGCGCCGTCAACCGGTACCCGATCATCGGCGACACAGAAAAATAATCCTGTACCGATCCAAAGCCGAGGCCGACACCGCCACCGGTGACTATGCGGTCCTTCACCGGCATTCCTTTAAGGCTGTTGTTCTCTCCTTGTGCAAATCCGGCCGTGGAAATAGCCAGTGCAGTCAATACAAGCAGGGTGCGTATCATGCAGATGAATTATTCTTCGATGATAACGTAGATATCCTCGGATTCTTTTTTCATCAGGTACTTTTCACGGGCAAATTTTTCGATCGACTCATTGTCGCCAAAGAGTTCCGATCGATCCCTGTTCACCTCTTTGATCTTCTCCTGATAGTATGCCTTCTCGTCCTCCAGGGCATTCAGTTTCGAGCCAAGTTTGTACCGGGCTACAAGGTTGTTTGAATCGAGGAGCAGCATCCATACAAAAAAAGCAGCGATGGAAACGAAGTAAAAGTTGTGGAAGAATTTGGGTAGTTTCCGGATCATGGCTTACTGGTCTTGATGCTAAGATAGGGGTTTTCCAGCGAACTGCGATAGGGGCATCGCAAAATCAAATAGCCAAATTATTCTTCGCCAAGTTGGAGATAAGTCATCACGACGCGTATCTCTCCATAAGTGGCACCGTCACCAAGCGCTGACTTTACAGGTTGCAGCGAGTCTGGCTTGATTTCGCGAATGACTGATGCTATACGTTCAATTTTCTCGTCTTCCATGCATTCGCGTATGTCGATATCCCCGTTTCTGACCAGTTCTGCGATATGAGATTCGATCGTTCCTACTACGAGTCCACGGCGGCCGGCGATCTCTGGTGCCCGAAGCCCGGACTTCAGCATTGCAAGAGTTTCCATCCGGCTTTCCCCCTTTTCCCTCTTCGGCTTTCGAACACGCGGAGGGGTCGCATCAACCATCGGCACCTCGCCCAGCCCGTTATCAAACGATACATTACCGTATTCCACGCGGTGCATCCCATTGATCTTCCGGGCGATTTCGTTCCGATACTGTCCGGCAAGCCGGAGATACTTCTTGATCTTCTTAGCCCCTCGCAATGATTCCAAATGTGCATCAATCGGTGATAGTGCTCTGGAGAGCAACGCGTCTGAGAAATAGGCAACACCTTTCGCGAGTCGTTCCTTCAACAGATCCTCATCATTTTCCTCGAGCAATGCGACCAATTGCTGCCGGAATTTCATTGCGATCTGTTGCAGTTCTTTAAGACTTTGCAAGACGTTCCGCGCGGCAGTCCAAGCAGAATCCATATCAGGCAATTGTTTTGCTTGCAATAGCTTCAGGAAGCCTCCGGAAGACTCAATTAACTTCTGGAGATCGAAGACAATAAGCAACTGCTGGTGTTCGTATACGCGCTTTTCCCTGGCAAGAATCTCGGGCAGGGTATTCTCAGTCGCTTCACGGTTAGAAAATTCCACTACACGGGGATCAGTCGCGACGCTGCCGGGGACAATGCGTGAGCGACAGATCAACCCTTCCAGCGACGTACACCGGCTCAAAGCAACATAGACCTGTCCGGGAGCAAACGACTCCCCGGCGTCCACAATCGCGTGTGTGAACGTCAGCCCCTGACTCTTGTGTATCGTAATCGCCCAGGCAAGACGAACAGGATACTGCGTGAATGATCCGAGTTTCTCTTCGTCAATCCGTTCCTCCTGCTGATTATATGAGTAACGGATGTTATTCCATGTTTCCCGCTCCAGCCACAACACCTCTTCGGAATCGGCGAGTAATACACAGATGCCGCCCTCCTCGTCGATCTCCTTAACGGTGGCGATCTTGCCGTTGTAATAGCGCCTCTCTTCCCCCTTATCATTTCGGATAAACATCACCTGCGCACCTTCCTTCAATTGCAGCACGGGGTCGGTCGGGAGGGTTTTATCGGGAAAGTCTCCGTCTATCACGCCTTTGAACTCAACAACTCTTCCCGGTAACTTCCGAAGCTCATCTGCATTGATCCGATCCGCCTTGTAATTATGCGTCGTCAACGTGACATACTTCGCATTTGGGTCGGGCAGATCGCGACCGCGCGCATTGAGCATATCGAGATCGTCTTGCGATACCTCATTACTTCGAATGCGGTTGAGAATGTCGATAAATGACTGTTGACTCTGTCTATAGACCTTCTTGAGTTCGATGTAAACAGGAGGCGTCTCTTCGACAACCTTCGCATCAAAGAAGAATGGACTCTTGTAGAGATTCTGAAGAAGCGACCATTCGGAATCGCGAATAACAGGTGGTAACTGGAAGAGGTCGCCGATGTAGAGTACCTGAACACCGCCGAACGGAAGTTGAGGCATCTTTCGGAAATAGCGCAATATCGCGTCAACAGCATCGAGCATATCGCAACGCACCATACTGACTTCATCGATGATCAGGAGTTCAAGATCGCGGAACAGTTCACGCTTCTGATCGCTCACACGAATGTTCTTAAAGAGCGTGTACTGATCGGTTACTCCTTCCGTGGCCAGCCTATGCGAAACAGGTAGAAAAGGTCCTAGTGGAAGTTGAAAGAACGAATGCATCGTCACCCCTCCGGCGTTGATAGCCGCAACGCCCGTCGGCGCCACCACCACACATTTTTTTCGTGTTGATTCGCGAATGAACTTCAGAAACGTAGTCTTGCCTGTTCCCGCCTTGCCGGTAAGAAAAATGTGCCGCGAGGTGTGATTGACAAAATCTGCGGCGGTGGAAAAAAGAGGGTTATCCTGCATGACACTTCAAGTTACTAGATGCGAACCTGAAATGAAATCCCTCTTTCCAGACAGGAAAAAAGAGGCAGAACGCGTGAACCGATCTGCCCCTTTCGCATTAGATCAGTTTACCGGGGAAATAAGCAACTTCGCCCAGTTCTTCTTCAATCCTGATGAGTTGGTTGTATTTTGCCATGCGATCGGAACGCGATGCAGCTCCGGTTTTTATCTGGCCGCAGTTCAGCGCCACTGCGAGATCTGCAATCGTGCTGTCTTCGGTTTCGCCCGAGCGATGAGACATTACACTCTTGTATGAATTTCGTTTAGCGAGATTTACAGCGTCGATCGTTTCAGTAAGTGAGCCTATCTGGTTTACTTTGATCAGAATTGAGTTTGCTACGCCTTGTGAAATTCCATCTTGCAGGCGCGTTACGTTCGTTACGAACAGATCGTCCCCAACGAGTTGCACACGTGATCCGATCTTTTCAGTAAGGGCTTTCCATCCGGCCCAGTCGTCCTCAGCCATACCATCCTCGATGGAGATGATGGGATACTTGCTCGCCCATGAGGCCCAGTAGTCGACCATTTCCGCGGAACTCAGTTTCTTCCCATCGGACTTCTTGAAGACATAGGAATTGCTCTTCGCATCGTAGAACTCCGAGCTTGCTGCATCCATGGCGATGAATACATCCTCACCCGGTTTGAAGCCTGCTTTCTCAATAGCCATCAATACCACTTCAATCGCCTCTTCGTTAGAGGCGATGTTAGGAGCAAAACCTCCTTCGTCTCCAACATTTGTAGACAACCCCTTGTCGTGAAGCACCTTTTTGAGATTGTGGAAGATCTCCGTTCCCATGCGCAGCGACTCGGAGAATGTAGCCGCCTTTACGGGCAAGACCATGAATTCCTGGAAATCAATCTTGTTGTCTGCATGGCTTCCGCCGTTCAGAATATTCATCATCGGTACGGGGAGCGTGTTGGCGTTCACCCCGCCGATGTAGCGGTACAGTGGAAGGCCTGCTGCCATGGCTGCTGCCTTTGCTACCGCCAGCGACGTTCCGAGAATCGCGTTGGCGCCAAGGTTCCCCTTGTTCGGCGTACCATCGAGCTCGATCATGATCTTGTCGATAAGATTCTGCTCGTAGACCGAAAACCCGACGACTTCTTCCGCGATCTTCGTGTTGACATTCTCAACCGCCTGAAGAACCCCTTTGCCGAGGTATTTTGCTTTATCACCGTCTCTGAGTTCTACGGCTTCGTGCGTTCCCGTCGATGCTCCCGAAGGAACAGCGGCCCGCCCAAATGCGCCATTCTCCGTGACAACATCTACTTCAACAGTAGGATTGCCGCGGCTATCCAGGATCTGACGTGCGTGAATACTTTCGATTAAACTCATGTTATGTTGTTTTTGTTATTGGTCACAGTGACAACCAGTCCAGATTCAACAGCGCGTTCAGCCGGCCGCTGTCATCATTTGAACGAACTCATCAAACAGATATTCCGAATCGTGCGGTCCGGGAGACGCTTCGGGGTGATACTGAACGGAAAAGGCCTGCTTCCCTTTGACCCGGATACCCATGATGGTATTGTCATTCAGGTGCAAGTGCGTTACCTCCACCAGGGGGTTCTTCTCGATATCCTTCTCACTAACCGCAAACCCGTGGTTCTGAGAAGTCATTTCACCCTTTCCAGTCAGCAGGTTCTTCACCGGGTGGTTGAGCCCCCGGTGTCCGTGGTGCATCTTGTACGTCGACAGCCCGCATGAAAGCGCGAGTAACTGATGGCCCAGGCATATACCGAATACCGGTTTGTCGGAGGCGACAACATCTTTCACTGTCTGCACTGCGTAGTCCATTACCGCGGGATCACCGGGGCCATTGGAGATAAAGTAGCCATCCGGATTCCAGGCCGCCATCTCCTGGTGGGGTGTTTTCGCCGGGAATACCTTCACGTAGCACCCTCTTTCGGCGAGGTTTCGGAGGATGTTGTTCTTGATACCCAGGTCGAGCGCTGCCACTTTGAACTTCGCCTCGGGATTTCCGATGAAATACGGTTCACGAGTGCTTACCTGGGAAGAAAGCTCGAGTCCAACCATTGATGGGACCTTGCGGATTTCATCCCTCATCTGGTCTGGCGTGAGCACGGACGATATCAGGGCGTTCATCGTACCCTTGCTGCGGATATACCGAACCAGCATGCGTGTATCAACATCTGCAATACCCACGACCTCATTGCGTTCCAGATACTGCTGAAGGCTCTCCTGTGCCTCCCGGCGGGAGTATTGCTCCGCGAAGTCGTTTACCACCACACCGGCGATCTTGGTCGCTCCTGACTCCTGTTCTGTGTCCAGAGCGCCGTAGTTCCCAATGTGCGCTGTCGTATTGACGATGATCTGGCCATAATACGACGGATCGGTGTAAATCTCCTGATATCCGGTCATTCCGGTGTTAAAACAGATCTCCCCGCCAGTCGTACCGATCTTCCCGATAGCGGTTCCTTCTACTAACAATCCATCTTCCAGCAGGAGAAAAGCTTTTTGCATAGTTGTTTAGATAATATTTTATTACGACGGCCCAAAGTTACCGCTCGAATCAAAACCACCAACGATTGCACAAAAAAAAGGGACTGAATACTGATTCAATCCCTTTTTTGATATGGTTTAAGAAGAAACACTATTCTTTCTTCTTTTTCGGTTTGCTGACAGTCTTCTTTTCGGCCTTCGGGGCTTTCTTCGCTGCTTTCTTTTCCTCAGCAGGAGCTTCCGCTGTAGCTGCCTCCGCGCTGGCTTCGGGAGCTTCCGTTCCCTCGGCTACTTCTGCACCTTCCGCCTTCTTGCTGCTTCTGCGACTTCTCCGCGTCTTGGCTTTCTTAGCTACTCCGTCCTTGGTGTAGAGCGTATTGAAGTCAACCAGTTCAATGAAGCACATCTCAGCATTATCGCCAAGTCTGGTGTCTGCCAGTTTGATGATCCGAGTGTAACCGCCCGGGCGATCAGCGATCTTCGCCGCCACTTCTCCGAAAAGCGTCTGAACCGATTCCTTGTTCTGCAAGTAAGCAAATGCCGTTCTGCGCGAATGGGTAGTATCAGTCTTCGATTTTGTCAAAAGAGGCTCGACATATTTCCGCAGGGCTTTAGCCTTTGCCACCGTAGTGGAAATCCGCTTATTGATTATAAGGGAAGTTGCCAGGTTTGACAGCAGCGCCTGTCTGTGCGCCGATGTCCTGCCCAAATGATTTACCTTCTTACCGTGTCTCATGAGTTCTAGTCTTCGTCGAGTTTATACTTTGATAGGTCCATCCCGAACGTCAGATTCTTTTCAGCCACCAGTTGTTCCAACTCGGCGAGCGATTTCTTTCCAAAGTTACGGAACTTCATCATGTCAGAAATCTCAAGCTCCACCAGGTCGCCAAGCGTTTTGACGTCAGCTGCTTTAAGGCAGTTGTAAGCACGGACAGAAAGATCGAGATCGTGAAGAGGTGTCTTCAGCAGCTTGCGCATGTGAAGCATTTCCTCATCCACTTGTTCGATTTCGGCGTCTTTGCCCGTCTCCAGTTCAATCGACTTATCAGAGAAAAGTCTGAAGTGCTGAATCAGGATATGAGCAGCGCCCTCGAGTGCTTTCTCTGGGTGAATGGACCCATCGGTTTCAATATCCACGACCAACTTTTCGTAGTCGGTCTTTTGTTCTACACGCGTGTTTTCGACGCTGTATTTGACATTCTTCACGGGTGTAAAAATCGCATCGATCGGAATAAAGCCGAAAACCTGCTCCGCCGGCTTGTTCTCTTCTGCCGGGAGGTAACCACGTCCTTTTTCAAGGGTAAGTTCTATTTCAAACTGAGCTGACTCATCGAGATTACAGATTACGTGATCGGGATTGAGGATCTCAAATGCCGAAGTAAAGCGCGTGATGTCGCCAGCCTTGAACTGTTTTTGCTTTTTGATGGTCACGGTGATTTTGCTCTCAAACGAGTCCGCAACCTTCTTGAACCGAACCATTTTAAGGTTCAAAATAATCTCCGCTACGTCTTCAACAACCCCCTCAATAGTGGAAAATTCATGGAGTACGCCAGGTATCTTGATACCCGTGATCGCATATCCCTCCAGTGAGGACAGGAGTATGCGTCTCAGTGCGTTACCGATCGTCACCCCGTATCCTTTTTCCAGCGGTTTGAATGTAAAAAGTCCGTGGAAATCATCAGACTTTTCCATTACAACCTTCTCTGGCATTTGAAATGCTAATATTGACATAGTGATGTTGATTATCTGATTAAATTACTTAGAATACAATTCGACGATCAGAGTCTCGTTGATGTTCTCAGGGATATCAGCGCGCAGGGGCAGATTGATCATCTTGCCTGCCATTTCACTATTATCCCATTCCAACCAATTGTATTTTCTGGCACCCTGCAGTGCAAGGCTATTGGTGACAACTTCGAGGCTTTTTGAGCGTTCCCGGACAGCGATAATGTCGCCGGGCTTCACCCGGTACGAGGCGATGTTCACCACCTCCCCGTTAACCGAAATATGTTTGTGCAACACCAGCTGGCGCGCCGCTCTGCGCGTGGGCGCAATACCGAGACGGTAAACGGTGTTGTCAAGGCGTGACTCAAGAAGCTGCAACAGTTTCTCACCGGTTACACCTTTCAGACGGGTAGCCTCTACGAATGTCTTAGCAAACTGCCTTTCCAACAGGCCGTAGATATATTTGGCCTTCTGCTTTTCAGAAAGCTGGAGCGCATACTCCGACTGTTTGCGCTTCTTGCCGCGCCCGTGTTGACCAGGAGCGTAGTTCTTCTTCTGCAAAGCTTTATTTTCACCGAGGATCGGCTCATTAAACCTTCTCGAAATTCTGACCTTGGGGCCTGTATATCTTGCCATGGGTAAACCTGAAATATTTCGTTATTAAACTCTTCTTCTCTTGGGAGGTCTGCAACCGTTGTGTGGAAGTGGCGTAACATCGCGAATAGCGGTCACCTCAATACCAGCTCCCTGGATGGTCCGGATCGCAGACTCGCGTCCCGCGCCAGGTCCCTTTACAAACACCTCAACCTTCCGCATTCCAAGTTCATACGCCTTGGAAGCGCAATCCTGAGCGGCCATCTGCGCAGCATAGGGGGTGTTCTTCTTTGAACCTTTGAATCCCATCTTGCCAGCCGAAGCCCAGGATATCACCTGACCCGCACTATTGGTCATTGCGATAATGATGTTGTTGAAAGTCGCCTTGATGTGGACCTCTCCCACAGCCTCAACATTTACGACTCTCTTTTTTGCTTTGTCTTTTCTCTTTTCAGCGGTTGCCATTAATGAGAACTTTATTTTTCTGTTAGTGAATTAACCTTTTGTCGCTTTCTTCTTGTTGGCGACTGTCTTACGCTTGCCTTTCCGTGTACGGGCATTGTTCTTCGTCGTTTGTCCACGTACAGGCAGCCCTTTGCGATGGCGAAGTCCACGATAGCATCCAATATCCATCAAGCGTTTGATGTTCAGCTGGATCTCTGACTTGAGAACACCTTCAATGCGGAATTTCTCGGCAATGATAGCCCTGATCGCGTTCGACTCGTCGTCATTCCACTCCTTCACTTTCTTATCCCAGCTGATGCCGGCTTCAGAAAGTATCTTTTGAGCGGACTTGCGGCCCAGCCCAAAGATGTATGTGAGGCCTATCTCGCCCCGCTTGTTGTCAGGAATGTCTACACCAGCAATACGTGCCATATGTTATATTATTCGTCTTAGTAATTAGTCATCGTTAAGTGAACCCCATCGAGGAAGGTTCGCGCTATTTGCTATCCTTGTCTTTGCTTGTAGCGGGGATTCTTCTTGTTGATCACATACAACTTTCCCTTCCGCCGAATGATCTTACAATCGGCGCTGCGCTTTTTTATGGATGCTTTAACTTTCATGTCTCTATTTGTATCTAAACACAATTCTTCCTTTCGTCAAATCATACGGCGACATTTCGAGACGTACTCGGTCGCCAGGTAAGATGCGAATGTAGTGCATGCGCATCTTGCCGGATATGTGGGCCAGAACTTCGTGCCCGTTCTCCAGCTGAACCCGAAACATTGCGTTTGACAATGCTTCGCTTATTGTTCCATCTTGCTCAATTGACTTTTGTTTCGCCACTTATAGCTGTAATTATTTTCTATATACTCATGCGTTGTCAGTATTTCTGTCTTATCAGCGTGCACGGCAACCGTATGCTCAAAGTGAGCTGAAGGTTTCCTGTCCGCGGTTCGAATCGTCCATCCGTCCCGTTCCTGCACAACGTTTCTTGTGCCCTGGTTGATCATCGGTTCGATTGCGAACACCATACCCACCTCAATCTTCGGACCTTTGCCTCGCTTGCCGTAGTTTGGAACATCCGGCTTCTCGTGAAGCTTCTTTCCAATACCGTGGCCTACTAGTTCGCGAACCACACCGTATCCAAAACTCTCAGCGTGCTGCTGCACAGCATGCGATATATCGCCGATCCGGTTCCCGGCTTTCGCCTGCGCAATGCCCAGGTAGAGTGATTCGTATGTCCTTTCCAGTAACAACAGCGTTTCCTCGTCTACCCCTTCCAATGGGTACGTATAGGCGGAATCGCTGTGGTAACCCTTGTAATACACCCCGCAATCAACGGAGATGATATCTGTTTCCCGTAGCTCGTACTTGCCGGGGAAGCCGTGAACAACAACTTCGTTCACCGATATACACAGCGACGCCGGAAAGCCGTTGTGGTTCTTAAACGAGGGGGCAGCTCCGTGATCTCTGATAAACTCCTCCGCCACCTGGTCCAGTGTACCCGTTTGTACGCCGGGCTTCACTAGTTTCGCAACTTCACCATGAGCTTTCGCCAGTATCTTCGCGCTTTCGCGAATCAGAACCAGTTCCTCCTCTGTTTTTAAGCTAACCATCAATTCCGTTACGCCGCAGCAAATTGAGAACGCCCTTTCACGCGGCCCGATTTCATCATACCCTCATAGTGCCGCATCAACAAGTAACTTTCTATCTGCTGAAGCGTGTCAAGAATAACACCCACCATGATCAACAGCGAAGTACCGCCGTAGAACTGTGCGAAATTCTGACCGACCCCCAACAGCACTGCGAAAGCGGGGATTATCGCCACAAATGCCAGGAACATCGCTCCCGGAAATGTGATCCGCGACAGAACCGTATCAATAAATTCCGACGTTTGCTTACCAGGCTTCACACCCGGGATAAACCCTCCGTTGCGCTTCAGGTTATCTGCAATGTCATTAGCGTTGATCGTGATCGCAGTATAGAAGAACGTAAATACCAGGATCATGATTCCGAACAGCGTGTTGTACTGCCAGGAATACGGATCAGAAAATGTCGAACCGATATACGCCGACACATCGGAATCTCGCCAAAGACCTGCCAGCAGAACCGGGATAAACATCAGAGCCTGCGCAAAGATGATCGGCATCACTCCTGCCGAGTTCACTTTGAGCGGAATAAAATCCCGTTTGCCACCGTATAGTTTATTACCAATCACTTGCTTGGCGTACTGAATCGGAATTCTCCTCGTCGCCTGGGTCAGCATGATCACCGCCATGACAATCCCGAACAACACCAGGAGCTCTATGATGAACAACAGAGCGCCACTCATCCCGCGGTTGTAGACTGCTTCTTCGTAGAGTGCCATCGGCAACCGTGAGATGATACCGATCATGATCAGCACCGAAATACCATTTCCAATACCCTTATCCGTAATGCGCTCTCCAAGCCACATACAGAACATCGTGCCGGCCACAAGGATTGCGATAGCGGAGACGAAGAAGAAGAATCCCGGATTGATGATCGCATCCGCTTCGATAGTACCGCGGATGTACGCGTATCCCTGGAACCCTGTAATAATAATTGTCAGCACCCGCGTGATCTGATTGAGCCGCTTCCGGCCCGAGTCGCCTTCCTTCTGAAGTTTCTGGAAGTAGGGAACAGCGAACGTCAACAGCTGGACAATGATCGATGCCGAGATATAAGGCATGATCCCCAGTGCAAAGATCGAAGCCCGGCTAAACGATCCACCGAGAAACGTATTGATCAAACCCAGGATACCTTCCGTAGCACCAGCACCTGAAAGGCTCGGGTGATTCGCATCGATTCCGGGGATCACGATAAACGATCCCAGGCGGAAAATGATCAGAAATCCGATCGTATTCAGGATGCGAACACGCAGGTCCTCAATCGAAAAAATATTCCTTATGGTCTGAAGAAACCGCTTCATTATTTCAGTGTTGTAGCTGTACCGCCTGCTTTCTCGATCGCCTTCACAGCTGTTTCCGAAAAGGCATGTGCTTCTACAGTGACTTTCGACTTCAATTCACCGCGACCAAGGATCTTCACCTTGTCCTTTTTCCCGACGAGTCCGTTCCCAATCAATAATTGGAGGGTCAGATTTGTATCCTTGGTCTTCTCTACGAGTCCTTCGAGGACGTCGAGATTCAGAGCCTTGAAATAGATCTTGTTATTGTTCTTAAACCCGAACTTCGGTACCCGGCGCTGGAGTGGCATCTGACCACCTTCGAATCCGAGTTTACTCTTGTAACCCGACCTCGACTGAGCACCCTTGTGTCCGCGTCCTGCGGTAGATCCTCCGGATCCCTGACCGCGTCCGAGGCGTTTGTTCACCTTCGTCGATCCTTCAGCCGGTTTTAGTGTATGCAGCTTCATCTCTTAGAGTTCTTTTACCGTAATCAAGTGATTCACTTTTCTGATCATCCCGGCGATCTGCGGCGTCAGCTCAACCTCTACCGACTTGTTGATCCTGCCCAATCCCAGCGCCTTGATAGTCCTCAACTGGGTCTCCGGCCGTTTGATCGTACTTCTCGTTTGTGTTATCTGAACTTTAGCCATGTCTCTTAGCCGTTAAATACTTTCGACAATGCGATACCTCTGTTCTTCGCTATGCTGTACGCATCGCGCATCGTAGTCAGCGCGCGGAATGTCGCCTTCACCACGTTGTGGGGGTTAGACGAACCCTTCGACTTCGCCAGGACGTTGTGCACACCTGCACTCTCCAGCACAGCGCGCATCGCACCACCGGCGATTACACCAGTACCGGGCGCTGCGGGTCTCAGCAGGACGAATCCGCCACCAAACTTCCCGATCGACTCGTGAGGAACTGTTCCTTTGATGATCGGCACCTTCACCAGGTGCTTCTTCGCATCGTCGATACCCTTGGTAATGGCATCCGTTACCTCGTTTGCCTTGCCCAGGCCGTATCCGACAACGCCGTTGCCATCTCCAACCACGACAATGGCTGCAAAGCTGAAACGACGTCCGCCTTTCACAACCTTTGCCACGCGTTCAATAGCAACTACGCGTTCCTTAAGATCGATCTCGCTGGCTTTTACTGTGCTGATATTGCTTACCGACATATTATAGTTCTTAGAATTTTAAACCACCTTCCCGGGCACCCTCGGCAAACGCCTTGATGTTGCCATGGTAGAGATATCCGTTGCGATCAAATACGATCGACTGTATTCCGGAAGCAACTGCTTTTTCGGCGAGCTTCTTACCGACATCTTTCGAATTCTCGATGCTCACGGACTTCTTACCGAGCTCCTGACTGGAAGCTGCTGCAAGGGTCACGCCCTTCACATCGTCGATGATTTGTCCGTAGATCGCTGTGTTACTTCTGAAGACTGACAATCGGGGTCTTTCGGTTGTACCGCTTATCTTCTTGCGGACACCCTTTTTGATCCGTTCGCGTCTTTCTCTGTTCTTGCCTGCCATATTACTATATGATGCTATGATCGTTAATCAAATTCTGATGTTACTTAGCGGCCGCCTTACCAGCTTTGCGGCGGATAAACTCACCTGTAAAGCGGATACCTTTTCCTTTGTAAGGCTCAACTTTGCGCAGCGACTTGATCTTCGCTGCGATCTGACCCAGCAACTGCTTGTCAATTCCTTCCAGAACGATAGTTGGGTTACCCCCTTTTTCCTGAGTTGCAGTCACCTTCAATTCAGGCGGAACGCTGATAAACACGTTATGTGAGTAGCCCAGCGCAAGTTCCAGGACATTAGCCTGTGCGTTAGCCTTATACCCGACCCCAACCAGCTCAAGTTGTGCCCGGAATCCCTTTGACACACCTTCCACCATATTGGCGATCAACGAACGGTACAAGCCGTGCATTGACTTGTCGTGCTTTTCTTCGCTTGGTCTCTCAATTGTAACCTCGCCATTCTCGTTCTTCAGTACGAAGCCAGGCTCGAGTTGTTGGCTCAATTCACCCTTTGGTCCTTTCACAGTTACCACGTTCTTCTCCTTGGAGTGGCTGAGCGTGACGCCAGCGGGAATTTCTATCGGTAGCTTACCTATACGTGACATGTCTCGACAATTAATAGACGTAACACAAAACTTCCCCACCTACGTTGAGCGTCCTGGCTTCCTTGTCGGTGATCACACCACGGGAAGTAGACAGGATTGCGACCCCGAGGCCGTTAAGCACTCGCGGCATTGCTGTTGCGCCAGCGTATTTTCGCAATCCCGGTGTACTTACGCGCTCGAGCTTTGTAATAGCCGATTCGCGGGTTTCGGGGTTGTATTTCAGGGCAATTTTGATCTTTCCCTGGTGATTCTCGGTTTCTTCAAACTTGTAATTCAGGATATAACCCTTGTCAAACAACACTTTGGTTATTTCCTTCTTGAGATTGGAAGCAGGAATCTCGACGACACGGTGGTTAGCCTTGATGGCGTTCCTCAACCGCGTTAAATAGTCTGCTATAGGATCAGTCATTTTCTGTATTACTTATTTATAATAAGCAAGCCCGCGTTTTTCAAAACCGGGCTGCAAAGTTATTGAACAATTTCTATTATTCAAACTGTTACCTGGTTTCGCTCCCAAAGCTGGGTCGCGACCTTGATACTCAGCAACCAATATGTTTTCCCTATCAGCTTCCCATCCGAACCGTCGTTTCCGGGGAGCGCTGCGGTGGCGATTTCGAACGCTTACCAGCTGGACTTCGTCACGCCGGGGATTTTGCCGTCGGATGCCATCTGGCGGAAAACGTTCCGGCAGACGCCAAATTTCCGCATATATCCACGGGGACGACCCGTCAGTTTACAGCGATTTTTCAGTCGCACCGGCGAAGCGTTGCGCGGCAGCTTGTCGAGCGCCAGATAGTCTCCTGCTTTTTTCAAAGCAGCTCTCTTAGCAGCGTGCGTGCTGACCAGCTTTTCTCTCTTCGTTTGCCTAGCGATTACAGATAATTTAGCCATGCTATCAGTCTATTATTCTATTTTGCGAACGGCATCCCGAATTGCTTCAGGAGCTCGAAGCTTTCTTCATCAGTTTTTGCAGTGGTGACGAACGTGATGTCCATCCCGCTGATCTTATTCACCTTGTCGATCGAAATCTCAGGGAAAATGATCTGTTCCTTCACGCCAAGGGTATAGTTACCGTGGCCGTCAAATCCGCGCGAACTCACACCGCGGAAGTCGCGTACCCGGGGCAATGCAATGTTCACCAGGCGATCCAGGAATTCGAACATTTTGTCTCCACGCAGTGTCACGCGGACGCCGATCGGCATATTCTCGCGCAGTTTGAAGTTCGATATAGCCTTCTTCGACTTGGTCGGAACGGCCTTTTGACCGGTGATCGTAGAGATCTCCTCTGCCGCGACATCGATCAATTTCTTATCGGTCACGGCTATCCCCATACCTTTGTTAATGCAGATCTTTTGGATCTTCGGTACTTCCATGACGGATTTGTAGCTGAACTTCTCCTTAAGTGCAGGTACAATCTCCTTCGTGTATTTGTCCTTTAATCTCGGCGTTGCCATTACTTGATAATTTCTCCGGTTTTCTTTGAATACCTCTGCAGCTTGCCCTTTTCGTTAAGCTTCCGTCCCACTCGGGTCGGCTGGCCGCTCGCGGGATCAATCAACATCAAATTGCTGACGTGAATCGATGCCTCTACTTTCGTGATGCCACCTTCAGGCTTGCCTGCGGAAGGCTTCGTGTGCTTGGTTATGATATTGACACCTTCCACCAATGCGCGTCTTTTCGCTGGATACACTTCCAGAACCTTGCCTTCTTTGCCTTTGTCGTCACCGGCCAGGACTTTCACTTTGTCGCCTTTCCGGATGTGTAATTTCGGCTGTTGATTTCTTTTCCTCTCCATGGCTTAAATCACTTCAGGTGCCAATGAAACTATTTTCATGAACTGCTTCTCTCTCAGTTCGCGCGCCACGGGACCGAAAATGCGGGTACCTCTTGGCTCATCCTGCGCGTTGAGCAACACAGCAGCGTTATCTTCAAAACGGATATAAGACCCGTCCTTCCTTCTCACTTCCTTGCGGGTTCGGACGATGACCGCCCTCGAAACAGTCCCCTTCTTCACCTGGCTGGCTGGCAGGGCAGACTTAACGGTAACGACGATTTTATCACCAACCGAGGCGTATCCCTTGCGGGTTCCACCCAGTACGTGCATACAAAGAACTTCCTTCGCCCCGCTGTTGTCGGCTACAGTAAGTCTGGATTCGGTACGTATCATGACGCTTTATACTTAGCTTGTTGTTACTTTATCACTGGCCTTCCCTCTTTTTTCAGCTCGGGCCGCGAGCTGCGGGGTGATTCGGACGTCAGGTCCGAACGGTATATCAATTACTTCGCTTTCTCGAGAACTTCCACAAGCCTCCAGCGCTTATCCTTGCTCAGCGGGCGGGTTTCCATTATCCGCACTGTATCGCCGATGCCAGCCGTGTTTTCCTCGTCATGCGCCTTAAACTTGGTTGTTCTGTTCACAAACTTGCCGTAGATCGGATGTTTTACCTTCCTGTCAACTGCAACGGTGATGGTCTTCTGCATCTTGTTGCTGATGACTTTTCCGATTCTCTCTTTACGTTCGTTCCTTTCCATAGGAATTATTTTTGAAGTTCTTTAGCTCTCAGTTCCGTATTCAGTCGCGCGATCAGTCGGCGCGTTTCTTTGATCCGCATGGGATTCTCGATAGAGGAAACCTTATGAGCGAACTGGATTTTGCGCAGCGCTTCTCTTTCAGCGGAAATCTTGTCCTTCAGTTCCTGGGCGCTAAGATTCTTGATGTCAGCGTTTTTCATGCCTTGGTCGTTGTCTCTACGTAGTCTCTACGCACGGTGAATTTCGTCTTGATCGGCAACTTGCCATGAGCCAGTGCCAGTGCTTCTTTGGCGGTAGCCAAACTCACACCACCGGCTTCGAATAGAATGGTTCCGGGTTTCACGACGGCAACCCAGTATTCCGGCGCTCCCTTACCCTTACCCATCCTTACCTCGGCAGGTTTGCGTGTAATAGGTTTATCGGGGAAAATGCGGATCCACACCTGACCTTCACGCTTCATAGCGCGCGTAACCGCGATACGAGCGGCTTCCAGCTGACGAGCTGTAATCCATCCGCCTTCAAGCGCTTTCAAAGCAAAAGATCCGAATGCTATGGAATGTCCGCGTGTTGCCAAACCTTTCACGCGGCCTTTCTGCATTTTCCTGAATTTCGTTCTCTTGGGCTGTAACATCGTTACCTGACTTTATTCGTTTCGCTTCTCTTCAATTTACTATCCGTTCCTTCTTCCACCGCCGCCGCTGCGTCGTGCGCCGCCGCCACCGTCTCTTCTGCGAACACCGCGGTCACCGCGATCTCTTGGACCGCCGGCCTGACCCTGAGGCGCGTTGCTCACAATACCGACGTTCGGAGACAGATCGCGCTTGCCATAGATCTCGCCTTTGAAGATCCATACCTTGATACCGATCTTTCCGTAGACAGTTTGTGCTTCGGATATTGCGTAGTCGATATCTGCGCGCAGCGTGTGCAGCGGGATCCGACCCTCTTTATATTGTTCCGTCCGGGCCATATCCGCTCCCGCGAGACGGCCGGATGTTTTTATCTTGATACCTTCAGCACCTACGCGCATAGCCGAAGCGATAGCCTGTTTCATGGCACGCTTGTAGGAGATACGGGCTTCGATCTGCTGAGCGATCGATTCACCAACCAACTTGGCATCCAGTTCAGGACGTTTGATCTCGAAAATGTTGATCTGAACATCCTTACCAGTGATCTGCTTCAATTCTTCCTTGATCTTGTCGACCTCGTTTCCTCCTTTACCAATCACAACGCCGGGACGAGCAGTGTGAATAGTCAGCGTGATGCGCTTTAAGGTTCTCTCGATGACGACCTTCGCAATCCCACCTTTCGGGATACGCGCCTGAACATATTCGCGAATCTTGTGATCTTCTACCAGTTTGTCCGAAAAGGTATTGCCACCGTACCAGTTAGAATCCCAACCGCGAACGACGCCTAACCTGAATCCAACAGGATTGATTTTTTGTCCCATTTATTTATTCCTTAGTTTCTTGTTCTTCTACTTGCGGGGCACTTGGCTTTTGCAGACTATCGAGCACAAGCGTTACATGGTTCGAGCGCTTCCGGATACGGTGCGCACGTCCCTGAGGAGCCGGCCTGAGTCTTTTCAATACGCGGCCACCATCCACCCAAATATCCTTTACGAAAAGATCTGCTTCCTCCAGCTTCTGGTCCTGGTTCTTGATACCCCAGTTAGAGATTGCTGAAAGCAACAGCTTTTCGAGGCTGGACGCACCTACTTTTGCTTCGTGCTTCAATATGTTGAGCGCCCGGTTTACACGCTCGCCACGGATCAAATCCGCTACCAACCGCATCTTGCGCGGCGACGAAGGAATATCGGAAAGCTTGGCAGTCACCGGCCCAGTCTTGGCGGCTTCTTTCCGGGCGTCGCGCTTCTCTCTTTTTACTACAGAGCGCTTTGTCTTCTTCGCTGTATCTTCCATGATTACCTGGCGTTATCTTTCTTATTACCGGAGTGACCGCGGAAAGTACGAGTAGGTGCAAACTCACCAAGCTTGTGGCCCACCATGTTCTCAGTCACATAAACGGGGATGAACTTATTCCCATTGTGCACTGCGAATGTATGGCTGATCATCTCAGGAGTCACCGTCGATCTTCTCGACCATGTCTTGATCACCGATTTCTTTCCGGACTTCTCTGCTACCTCTACTTTCTTCAGGAGGCGGAAGTCAGCGTACGGTCCTTTCTTAATCGAACGTCCCATTATTTTTTCCTCTTAGCTATGATTAGACGATCTGAATACTTGTTCGGGCGACGGGTCTTCTTGCCCTTCGCGTATGTGCCGTTTCTCGATCTCGGGTGACCACCGGAAGCACGACCTTCGCCACCACCCATCGGGTGATCGACAGGGTTCATCGCTACGGCACGCGTCCTCGGACGAATACCTCTCCAGCGGTTACGTCCCGCCTTGCCAGCACTTTCGTTCATGTGGTCAGGATTCGATGCAGCTCCGACTGTAGCCATGCATACATCCAGTACGTTGCGCATCTCGCCTGACGGCATCTTCAATGTCGCGAAGCCGCTCTCACGAGCGAGCAACTGCACAAAAGATCCGGCGCTGCGCGCAATGGCTCCGCCTTTGCCTGGTTTCAGCTCCACGTTATGAACAATCGTACCCAGCGGTATCTTACTGAGAGGAAGCGCATTACCAACTTCGGGCGCTACGTCCGCGCCGGAAATAACCTGCTGCCCCACCTGCAAGCCCTGAGGTGCGATAATATAAGCTTTCGCCCCATCGGCGTAGAACAACAGCGCGATGCGTGCCGAGCGGGTAGGATCATACTCAATAGACTTTACTACCGCCGGAACGCCGAATTTATCACGCTTGAAGTCGATGAGCCTCAACTTCTGCTTGTGACCACCGCCGATATAGCGCATAGTCATCTTGCCATTCTTGTTCCTTCCTCCCGATTTCTTCACCGTAACCACTAAAGACTTTTCAGGTCTTGAGGCCGTAATGTCATCGAAAGATGGCGCCAGTCTGTGTCTGCTCCCAGGTGTTACCGGCTTTATTTTCTTCAACGCCATTGTTCAGATATTATACTTGATTATACGTTGCTATAAAAATCGATCACTTCGCCTTCCGCAAGCGTAACGATAGCTTTCTTGTAGTTGGGGCGACGGCCTGACAACACTCCTGCTTTCGTGTAGCGCGTTTTGAACTTGCCCATAACATTCATGGTGTTCACTTTCTCGACGTTTACACCATACTGTTTCTCCACCGCCTTCTTAATATCCACCTTGTTGGCATCAGCTTCAACGATGAAGCCGTACTTGCCTTTTTCGTTCAGGGCAGAAACCTTCTCGGTAACCAATGGTTTCTTAAGGACGCTCATTATTCTTTATTTAATAAGGTTTCTACTTTGCCAATCGCACTTTCAACCAGAATAACATTGTCGGCGTGCATCACATCGTACGTATTGATCTGATCTGCCGTCATCACTTTGGTATTCTGAAGGTTTCTTCCAGAGAGAATCACATTCTTGTTGACCTCGGGAAGGATAAGCAGTGTCTTTTTGTCGGCGAGGGAAAGCGCGTTGAGAAGACTGATATACTGCTTGGTCTTGATGCTGTCGAAGGTAAAGTCTTCAAGGATCGCAATCGAGTTGTCTTTTGCTTTGTACGACAACGCAGATCTGCGCGCAAGGTCCTTCACTTTCTTGTTGAGCTTGAACGAATAGTCGCGCGGAACAGGACCAAAAACACGTCCACCACCTTTGAACTGGGGGTTCTTGATATTTCCTGCACGCGCACCACCGGTACCTTTCTGCTTCTTCAGCTTCTTGCTGGAACCGGAGATTTCATTCCGCTGCTTCGATTTATGAGTGCCTTGTCTTTTATTCGCAAGTATGCTCTTGACATCCAGATAGATGGCATGATCATTCGGCTCAATTCCGAACACCGCATCAGACAGTGTTACTGTCTTGGTGGTTTTCTCACCGCTCGATTTTAATACTGCTACTTCCATTATTTCTGAAGAATTACAGTTGAATTTATCGGACCCGGAACGGAACCCGACACAACAATGATATTCTGCTCGGGGAGAATCTTGACGACTTGAAGGTTCATGACTTTCACGCGGTCATTGCCCATCCGGCCTCCGAGGCGCTTACCCTTGATTACCCGGGAAGCGAACGAAGCATTACCCATCGAGCCGGGAGCTCTGAGGCGGTTGTGCTGACCGTGGGTCTGTCCGCCGACACCGGCAAATCCATGGCGTTTTACGACGCCCTGGAATCCGCGACCTTTCGACGTGCCGACAGCATCGAGGTATTCACCTACCTCAAACACATCCTGAACTTTGATCTCCTTGCCGAGCTCCGCTACGGAGTCGAACTCAACTTCAAAATCGCGGAACTCAACCACCGTCTTCTTGGGAGTTGTGTTGGCTTTCTTGAAATGACCGATCAGGGCCTTCGGAGTGTTTTTCTCCTTCCGCTCTCCATATGAAAGCTGGATAGAACGGTAGCCATCCGTTTCCTCGTTCTTTACTTGGGTGACGATGCACGGACCGGCTTCGATCACCGTGCAGGCGATGTTCTCTCCTTCCGGACCGAACACGCTCGTCATGCCAACTTTTCTTCCTATAATGCCAGGCATTGTCTTACCTATTTATGCTTGTTTTTCAGGATTTTGCACTGTCGTAGCGCAAAAAGGACTGCAAAGATAGGAAGGAAAGCTTAGTTAGCAAATTCGGGTTTCAAAAATTTCCTGAAATCAGAGGTGCTGGACATTTTTGCACAAAGGCCATTTTTAGCGTTCCCGGCCAGGAAATTCGGGCCGGCTTAAACCGCCCCGGAAACGAATAAAATGCAGGTAACCAATACAATCCGCTGGACCTTACTACTGCTCGCGCTGCTGCTGCTGTTCGGCCTGGATCTCTTCCTTGGGAGCGTCACCATACCCTGGCGCGAGATGCTCAACATCCTGCTGGGTGAACAAAGTTCCAGTGCGGTCTACCGCGACATAGTCCTGGATTTCCGGCTTACCAAGGCGCTCACATGTGTGCTCGCGGGCTCTGCGCTGGCAGTCGCGGGCCTCCAAATGCAGACGCTCTTCCGGAACCCGCTGGCTGGCCCCGACGTCCTGGGACTCAGCTCCGGCGCCAGTCTTGCGGTTGCACTCGTGCTGATGACGCCGGCCGTCGGATTGACCGTGTTGTCTGAACCACATCCGCTGCTGGTGGCGGTCTCGGCCAGTATCGGATGCCTGGCCGTGTTGGTCATCATGCTCGGCGTAGCCCGCAAACTCGAGGATCATGTCTCGTTGCTGATCGTCGGACTGATGGTCGGGGCGGCAGCGTCGTCCATTGTCAGCGTATTCCAATACCTGAGCAAAGCCGAAGAAATGCAGGTCTATATAATATGGACCTTTGGCAGCCTCGGCGGCCTCAGCTGGCCGGAGATTCGCATCCTGTCGCTGGTCCTGGTTGCCGGGCTAGTCCTCGCCTACTCGCAGGTCAAGGGATTGAATGCATGGCTGCTGGGCGACCATTACGCGCAGTCAATGGGTGTCAACCTCCGGCGTTCGCGAATCCTGATCCTGTTGTCGGCGTCAATACTCACAGGTGGAGTGACCGCTTTCTGCGGCCCGATCGCCTTTGTCGGCCTGGCTGTGCCTCACCTCACGCGTTTGTTGATCAACACGCAGAATCACAAAGTACTGCTGCCCGCTGTAGTAATAGGAGGCGCTGTTCTGCTCCTTTTCTGCGACCTGCTCGCCCACCTCCCTGGAAGCACCGTCGCCCTTCCGGTCAATGCCCTCACGGCGATGATCGGCGCTCCTGTGGTTATTTGGATAGTGGTGAGAACGAAACGCTTGCGAGTGTGATGCGAGCCGAAAACATATACCTCAGCACCCATGAGCTCGCCGTCGGGTACTCGACAAAAGACGGTGAAAACCGCCTGTTATCGGATCTAAACCTGTCGCTGCGCGAATCAGAAATGATCTGTTTTATGGGACCAAACGGGTCAGGAAAGACCTCGCTGATCCGGACGATCGCGGGATTTCAGAGACCGCTTTCCGGAACAGTAAAAATGCACGCGTCTGGTCGTGGCGAACGCGAGCAACACATCGCCGTCGTCTTGACAGACCGCGTTCATACGGTGAATCTCACCGTTGAAGAAGTGGTGACATTCGGACGCTATCCCTATCTCGGGTGGAACATCCGCTTGTCGGACCACGACCGGGATATTGTGCACACCGCTATCGATCAAGTGCGCATTCAGCCGCTGCTTCGGAAGAAATTGTATGAACTCAGCGACGGTCAATTGCAGATGGTAATGATCGCACGGGCGCTGGCACAGGATACGCCGGTACTCCTGCTCGACGAACCGACAGCACACCTCGATCTGAACAATCGCGTCGAGATCATGAACATCCTCCGGCACCTGTCGCGATCGACCGGAAAGGCAATATTGCTGGCCACTCATGAACTCGATCTGGCGTTGCAGACTGCCGATCGCATTTGGCTGACGGGCAATGCGGCTAACATTATCGAGGGCATTCCCGAAGACTTGGTACTCAACGGCGTCTTCGACCAGATCTTTCGCTTCAAGGGTTATGATCTGAAGACGGGGAAAGTGCTCCACGAGCCATTCCGCAAAACGACCATTCAGCTATCGGGTGAAGGTCCGGCGTACCTGTGGACAAAAAACGCCCTGGAGCGGAACGGTTTTGAGGTGAATCCCAATGTGACTGGTATCCCGATTACCATCAACCACGAAGGTAGTATGCTGCGATGGACAGCAACTATATCCGGCACGCAGGTTGAAGTCGCCTCCATTGAGCGCCTGATCGAGTTGTTGTAGCAATCGATTGCGAATAACACCTGTATGTTTTGAAACGAATTGCGCAGTCAGTTTTACGATAGGGTTTAGTAGTTTGCGCACCATTGTCATAATTTGAACGCGTTCATCGCAACGAATCACAACTCATGGAAAATCTGTCTGATCTTTTTCCCTACTCCTTCGACCCGAAATATTCAAAACCCGTGGCGTACTTTTCAATGGAGTTCGCTGTCGACCAGCCGCTGAAGATATACAGCGGTGGCCTGGGGTTTCTCGCAGGGTCTCACTTGCGTAGCGCTTATGAGCTGAAACAAAACCTCATCGGTATAGGTATACTCTGGAAGAAGGGCTACTACGATCAGGAGCGCAACCAGGACCAGACGCTCCGCGTGAACTTTCGTGACAAGGAATATTTCTTCCTCACCGATACGAACATTATGTTCCCCATCACAATACACGGAGCAAAAGTGTATGTGAAAGCGTTTCTACTGAAGCCTGAAGTATTCCATACGGCTCCGCTTTTCCTGCTGACCACCGACATTCCGGAAAACGATTATCTCGCACAAACGATTAGCCACCGTCTCTATGATCCCAATGAGACCACACGTATTGCGCAGTCGATACTGTTGGGAGCCGGCGGTGCGAAACTACTCGATGTGCTTCAGCGTAAGACTGATATCTACCACATGAATGAGGGTCATGCCCTGCCGCTGTGCTTCTACCTATTGGACAAATACAAAGACATCAAAGAAGTCCGCAAGCGCGTGGTTTTTACCACTCACACTCCGGAGAAACCCGGCAACGAGGAGCACAGCGTACCCTTGCTGAACAACATGAGTTTCTTTAACGGCCTGACCACACGCCAGATTGAAGAGCATGCAGCCCCGGAAAATGGAATTCTCAATTACACACTTACAGCACTTCGCATGGCGAAGATCGCCAACGGGGTGTCACAACTTCACGGCGAAGTGTCGCGCCGTATGTGGAATGGCTATAAAGGTATCTGCGAGATTACTGCGATCACTAATGCCCAGAACAAGACCTATTGGATGGACGAAGACCTGGAGCGAGCGCTCCATGCGGGCGATGATACGGCACTGCTTGCCCGCAAGAAGGAACTCAAGCGCAAACTGTTCAAGACGGTAGCTAACCAAACGGGTAAACTGTTTGACGAGAACGTTCTCACGATCGTCTGGGCGCGCAGGTTCGCGGGATATAAGCGCGCAAATCTCATTCTCGCCGACTTCAACCGCTTTCTCACGATCGCAAATAACACGAAATACCCGATTCAGATTATCTGGGCGGGAAAACCGTATCCAGAAGATTTCGGAGCCATCAACATTTTCAACGAGATCTATTGGAAGACCAAGGACTTGCCGAACTGCACGGTGGTAACAGGATACGAGCTTTGGCTTTCAGGCCACCTGAAGAAAGGCTCCGATCTCTGGTTGAACAACCCGAAGCTGTACCACGAAGCTTCCGGAACTTCCGGAATGACAGCAGCAATGAATGGATCGATCAACCTCTCCATTCCGGACGGCTGGGTACCTGAATTTGCGAAACACAAACACAACGCATTCATAATTCCCACAGCTGACGACAAGTTGGCGGCGGAGGAACGCGACAGGATTGAGGCGCAAAACCTGTTGAACCTGCTTGAGCATGAAGTAATACCACTGTATTACGAGAACCCTGACGAGTGGCAAGAAATCGTAAAAACAAGCATGCGCGAAATCCTCCCGTTCTTCGACTCCGGTCGCATGGCCGACGAGTACTACACGCGACTCTATCACTACCAGACAACCGGGTCAAAGGGCGAAGCAGATAGTGATCAGTTTGCCGCCTAGGATCCGGAACGTGCCCCTTTTCTTATTACCTTCGTCTGTCAAGCATGATGAAGGAGATTGTAATTATTGGAAATGGGGTAGCAGGCATCACGGCAGCGCGGCATATTCGCAAACTCAGCGATTTCAAAATCACTGTCGTTTCGTCTGAAACGGAACACTTTTTCTCACGCACAGCCCTGATGTATGTGTACATGGGGCATATGACGTTCGAGCATATTAAGCCCTATGAGGATTGGTTCTGGGCAAAGAACAAGATCGACCTCGCTTACGACCGTGTTGACTACGTCGATGCCAACAAGAAGCAGGTGCTGCTCAAATCCGGTAAGTGGATCAAGTACGACCAATTGATCATCGCAAGTGGGTCATCCTCGAATCCCCTCGACGTCCCGGGATATTCGCTTGCCGGAGTACAAACATTGTACAGTTACGATGACCTTCTGGCGATGGACGCTAGAAGTCGAAACGTCCAGCACGCCGTAGTGGTCGGCGGCGGTCTCATCGGTATTGAGATGGCAGAAATGCTGAAGAGTCGAAACATCGAAACAACAATACTGATCCGGGAGCGAGCTTTCTGGAACAACGTCCTTCCCTTCCCCGAGGCTACTATGATCAGTCGACACATCGCGTCACACGGCGTTCAGGTGTTACACGAACGGGAACTCGCGGCGATCCTATCCGACCAACGTGGCGGCATTCGCGCAATCCGGACCCATAAGGGCGAGGAGCTACCATGCGAATTCGTGGGGGTCGCAGTCGGTGTCCACCCGAATGTCGAGTGGCTTCGGTCGTCCTCCATCGAGATCAACCGCGGGATCGTCGTGAATCGCTTCCTGGAGACAAACATCCCCGACGTATTTGCGATCGGCGATTGTGCGGAACGGTGCGACGCCATTGATGGACGTGCCAACATCGAGCAAGTCTGGTATACCGCGAGGATCATGGG
>JBIQJZ010000015.1:0-19594 GCA_044507115.1 Flammeovirgaceae bacterium
AAACGTACTACCTCCAGCACCGCGGCCAAAAGAATCAATACAATTGGAAAATGTACGACCATGGCGTGCATCCGGCCCACCGGTTGAAGCCAGGTCGGAATCGCGAGTTCACCCTCAAACAAGATCAGAAATGCAATGAATACAGCAAACGCAAAAAGCGCGTTGTCCTGGACTCCTTTGCTTTCAAGTTTCTTCCACATGGTTATGCAAGGATGTCCTTTACAACATTCCCGGCGACATCTGTCAGACGGTAACGGCGACCGAGGTGTTTGTACACAAGCTTTTCGTGGTCGAGCCCAAGCTGATGCAACACGGTCGCGTGGAAGTCGTGTACATGAACGGGGTCCTTTGCGATGTTATAGCCCAATTCATCAGTCTCTCCATAGACTATTCCCGGTTTTACTCCACCGCCCGCCATCCAGATGCTGAAACAGCGCGGGTGGTGGTCTCTGCCGTAGTTGTCCTTCGTCAATCTGCCCTGACTGTAGTTTGTTCGTCCGAACTCACCGCCCCAGATCACCAGCGTTTCGTCGAGCAAACCTCTTCGTTTGAGATCGATAACCAATGCGGCGGAAGCCTGATCGACATCCTTAGCCTGCTTCGTGATTTCATATGGTAAGTCACCATGCTGATCCCAGCCCTGGTGATACAACTGGACAAAGCGCACCCCGCTTTCGGAGAGCTTTCGCGCAAGCAATGCATTGGCCGCAAAGGTTCCGGGCACCATGCAATCAGGTCCGTACAACCTGATGACATCGTCAGGCTCCTTCGAGACATCCATAACTTCAGGAACAGCTGTCTGCATTCGAAACGCAAGTTCATATTGACGGATGCGCGTGGCAATCTCTGCATCACCGAACTCCTGGTACGAAATATTGTTCAACTCCGAAATATTATCCAGCATACGGCGGCGCATTGCGCGATCCATACCCGTCGGATCGTTAATGAACAACACCGGATCTTCTCCATTGCTGAATTGAACGCCTTGGTGTATTGAGTCGAGGAATCCATTGGTCCACAACTTCGAGTAAACCCCCTGCCCATTGCCGATGCCACGCGAAAGCAATACGCAAAACGCTGGAAGATTTTTGTTTTCACTGCCGAGTCCATAACTCAGCCACGCTCCCATCGATGGACGATTACCTTGCTGTGCGCCAGTTTGAAAAAACGTCAGGGCCGGGTCGTGATTGATAGCTTCCGTATACATCGATCGCACGATGCATATGTCGTCGACAATCCGAGCTGTGTATGGAAACAGGTCGCTGATCCAGGCACCCGAAGCACCATACTGCCTGAAGTCGCAGAATGATCCCACCATCGGGAATGCCTTCTGATTTGCCGTCATCCCGGTGAGGCGTTGCCCCATGCGCACAGAATCCGGAAGTTCCTCCCCCGTCATACGGCGAAGCGCGGGCTTGTAATCAAATGATTCCAACTGGGAGGGCGCGCCGTTTTGAAATAAATAAATGATGCGCTTTGCTTTTGGTGCAAAATCCGGAAGTCCGGTGACCAGATCATTTTCCGTAGAAGATCCGCTAAACAGATCCGGGACCAGCAGCGAGCCAAGAGCGGCGCTACCGAGACCCAGACTCAGGCGCGAAAGGAATCTTCTCCTGTTCAAATTCAGTCCATGCTCTAGGATAGTCTTTTCCATGTCACGACTTCGTTATTGTCTCCTCAAGATTATACAAGTTGTTTACTACCAGCATCAACGCCGCCAGCTTCACCGAGTCAAGATTTTTCGACACGGGATATTCTCCAACTTGCAAGAGTTGCTCCGCAGCGGTTTGCGTTAATACTTCCATTTCCTTCTCACAGTACTTGAGAAGCAACGTCATTTCACGCTGGCTTGGTTTGCGGCAGACTATCAGCCGAAACGCGCGGATGATTTTCTCTTCCATTTCCGAGTCGTCTGAGAGTAGTCGCTGAGCTAGAACGCGGGATGCCTCCAGCACGGTGGGATCGTTCATCATCTGAAGCGCCTGCAACGGTGTATTCGTTCTCAGCCGTCTTACTTCGCACAAGTCGCGATTGCTGGCGTCGAAAATGACCATCGCCGGCGGTGGAACGGTACGTTTGATGAACGTATACAAACCGCGTCGATACAGGTCGTCACCGTGATCCTGGCGATAGACGGAGAGTATGCCGCGCCCGGAAGTGGCACCCTCCCAGAGGCCTCCTGGCTGATAGGGTTTCACACTAGGGCCTCCGATCTCACGGACCAACAATCCGCTCGAAGCAAGCACGATGTCGCGAACGAATTCGGCGTGCACACGGTAACGCGGGCCACGCGCCAGAAATCTGT
This sequence comes from Flammeovirgaceae bacterium, assembly GCA_044507115.1. Taxonomy (GTDB): domain Bacteria; phylum Bacteroidota; class Bacteroidia; order Cytophagales; family Cyclobacteriaceae; genus Chryseosolibacter. The sequence goes on from JBIQJZ010000015.1 coordinate 2,306, forward strand.
TTTCCGGATCGCGGTTTATCGCATCCGTGCTCGCGGCGGAGGATTGGCGGTATGTTGCGGAAGTAGCAATTTGTCGGATCAACCGCTTGATGTCCCAGCCATGATCACGAAAATCAGTCGCCAGCCAGTCGAGCAGTTCAGGATGCGATGGCAACTCACCCTGCATACCAAAATCACCAGACGTCTTGACAAGTCCGTTGCCAAAGAACTCCTGCCACATGCGATTGACAAACACACGAGCTGTCAACGGATTTTCCTTGTCAAACAGCCACTGTGAAAGTCCGAGCCTGTTTCGCGGATACATCGGATCAAAGTTCAGGATCGACTCCGGAGTTGCAGGTTCAACTCGTTCACCGGGAGCATCATATGCTCCGCGAATGAGCACATTGGTCGGGCGAATGCTGTCGAGTTCACCCATCACCGATACGATGAGTTGATTGGTATCTCGTTTGTTGACAAAGTTCAGGATGCCGTCAAGATCATCATCGGTAATCTCGATCATCGGCTTCTTGGCATACGTCTCGGGACCTCCCACCACTGACTCGATACCCACCTCCCGGATATTGTTGAAGAACGCATAAAGACTGTAGTACTCCTTCTGAGAAAACGGGTCGTACTTATGATCGTGGCATTGCGCGCATTCAATAGTCACACCCAGCAGACCTTTCCCGAGGAGATCGGTGCGATCTGCAACATACATCGAGCGATATTCCTCGTCAATCACTCCGCCTTCTTCCGTGATCTTATGATTCCTGTTAAACGCCGTAGCGAGTACCTGCTCTTTGGTAGCATCCGGCAGCAGGTCGCCCGCGAGTTGCCAGGTGATGAATTGGTCGTACGGCATGTTTTTATTGAAGGCGTGAATCACCCAATCCCTCCATGGCCATTGACTCCGGTAGCTGTCATCCTGAAAGCCGTGTGAATCAGCAAAGCGCGCCACATCCATCCAGTGTACTGCCATGCGCTCTCCGTAAGCGGGAGACGCCAGCAGTTCGTCGACAATCTCTGCATACGCGTCGTCGCTATCATCGGAAAGAAATCTGTCCATCATCTCGAGAGATGGCGGGAGACCTGTGATATCGAGAGATACCCGCTTCAGTAGTCTTTCACGGTCGGCCTCCGGGGACGCCGTCATCAAATTATCTTCTAGTTTCTTCAGGACAAAATAATCGATATCATTTCGCGGCCAGCCTTTGTCGCGAACCTCCGGCACCGGATGATGGCGAGGGGGAACAAAAGCCCAGTGCGGTTCGTAGCGCGCGCCTTGTTCAATCCACCTTTGAATCAATGTTATCTCTCGCTCCGTGAGAAAAAGGTTAGATTCCGCCGGAGGCATTCGCCAGCTCGAATCAGGCGAGCTTATTCGAAGGAATACTTGCGACTGTAAGGGGTCACCCGGTACCAACGCATGTGCGCCAGGATTATCGGCAAGCGACTTATAGGCTTCCTCGGGGATATCAAGCCGCAACCCTGCCTGCCTCTTGTTAGCGTCGGGACCGTGGCAGATAAAACATTTGTCGGAAAGAATCGGTCGAATGTCGAAATTATAGCTGACGTCTCCCGGGATCGGTTCCTCTTCCGATACGGCAGTCCCGGAACACGCTATCAACATGCCCACAGCCACAACTGACAGCAGAAACATCCGAATACAGGACGCCATACACCCGACCTCTGGATGAAGTTAATCTAAAACTCTGAATGTTAAAAGGGCAGATTTTCCCCGTGGCAACTGTCTACAGCGAGGGGCGCAAGGTAAGGTGAAACGGTATTTCAATGTGTTGAGTCGATCGCTCCATGATAAGCTTGGCCGTTTTTTCACCCATCATCTGAAAATCCGATGACATCGTTGTAATTCCGTTGAGAATAATCTTCTTAAGCGGTGTCTCGTTGTAGGAAATTACACCCACATCCTTGCCGACCTTCAGCTTCATCGAGATGATACGCTCAATCAGGATCACAAGATCGTTCTCCATTAGATTAATAAACACTTCACCTTCATTGATGGGTTCGGTTTCAATCGAGCGAACGACCTCATAGTTAAAAGCGTATTGGTTACAAAACCGGTAGAATCCCTGAAGAATCTCCTGCGGCATGTAGGTCTGCTCCGGAAAAATAATCTTGATAGTTTGATACTTTTCGAGTCGAGAGAGAGCCTGTTCCAGCGCTTGGTAAATATCCTTCTCAAAATTTTCGTAGACAGCACCATACCTTCCTTCCACACCGGGCACCAACTTATCGAGCAGAATAAGTTTGTCCTTATCGATCTTATTGATCACCTGTGATGCGTTCTCGCCGCCTTCAATAAAGTGCGGAACGATCACGTAGTGCGTGTACTGGTCCTGCTTGGACTGTAGTAGATTCTGAAATAATGCAAAGTCGTTGTTATAAATGTAGAAGTCAATGGACGCATGACTTGCCAGCGACGAGACGATGGAATCGTAAATGATTTTCTTATGCGCGCTCAGCTTATTGAACAATAAGAAGATTTTTAACTCGAGATCAACATCCGTACTCTTAATAAAGAAACCCTTTCCGGGAACGGAGCCGAGAACCCCGATACTCTTCAGGTGCTTATAACCTTTCTCGGCGGTATCGCGCGAAATCTGAAATTCGAAGCTCAGCTCATTGATAGAAGGCATCATCGAATCTCGGGTCAGTTCTCCGCGTTGAATTGCGCTCACAATAGAGTTCGCCAGCTGTTGATACTTCGGTGTTGCCGAATGATCATCCAGGTGAATGAATTTAAAGATCTTGTTGCGCTCCATACCAGTCCGAATTTACAAGCGGAAAGCAAAAATATGGTTTTTAACCATGACAGTCCATGATAGCACCCGGTTGAGTTGTGGCTAACTTGGACCCCCGAAGTATTTTCTAATTATTCAGACATGAATGCCATCCTCGGTGTACTTTTTCATTTTATCGGCGGTTTTGCGTCAGGAAGTTTTTACATGGGCTTCAAGAAGGTTCGGGACTGGGCCTGGGAGAGCTATTGGCTGATCGGCGGTCTTTTCTCATGGCTGGTCATTCCTCCGGTCACGGCCGCGCTAACTATTCCCGGTTTTGCTGATATCATCCGCGAATCCGATACAACTATTTTTACCTGGACTTACGTCATGGGGGTACTGTGGGGAATCGGAGGTCTGACATACGGACTGGGTATCCGCTATCTGGGGATGTCGCTCGGAAACTCGGTCATTCTCGGGTATTGCGCTGCATTTGGCGCCCTGATACCACCACTCTATTACAACTACCACCCGCAGGATGGCAAGATCTCTCTTTCACACATGATGGAGAGTGAAGGCGGGAGGTTGGTTCTTCTTGGCGTCTTGGTTTGCCTTGTCGGGATCTTCATCTGCGGGAAAGCTGGCATGATGAAGGAAAAGGATCTGCCCGAAGCGGAAAAGAAAAAGAGCGTCGCTGAATTCAGCCTGATAAAGGGGTTGATCGTCGCGACGATCTCCGGAATTCTGAGTGCGTGTTTCAACTTCGGAATTGAAGCAGGCAAACCGATGGCTGAAGCGGCGGTGAGGTTAGGCCACAATCCTTTGTTTCAGAACAACGTGACCTATGTCGTGTTGCTTTGGGGTGGGCTTACTACCAACCTGATCTGGTGCGTGATACTGAACGCCCGTAACAAGACTTTCGCGAATTACACGGATCGCAAGACGCCGTTGGCTAACAATTATCTCTTCTCGGCTGTGGCTGGAACAACGTGGTTTCTCCAGTTCTTCTTCTACGGAATGGGAGAAAGTAAACTCGGGAACGGCGCCAGTTCATGGATTCTCCACATGGCATTCATCATCCTGGTTTCAAACATGTGGGGAATTATCCTCCGCGAATGGAAAGGTGTCTCGCCAGCAACACGTCGAACCGTAGTGATCGGTATCCTGACAATCTTCGCGTCTGTGGTGCTCGTAGGGTACGGAAATTCAATTGCATAACACATTAATAACATAGCATATGTCTTCTACTTCAGTAAGAAAATTCAAACATGTAAGCTACCTGTGGGACGAGAAGAAAGCCGCGGAGCTCGCCGGTGATGAAGTCGGCCTCCTGATTTACAGGTCCAATCTATTGGGCGCTGATCTGCGCCTTACCAACTATGGTGGTGGAAACACATCATGCAAAGTCATCTCAAAGGACCCGTTGACGGGCGAAGATACGGAGGTCATGTGGATCAAAGGCTCTGGCGGAGATATTGGAACACTTAAGAAGAGTGGTCTCGCAGCATTGTACGTTGACCGGCTGCGAAGCCTTGAGCGGGTATACCGTGGACTTGAGCACGAAGACGAGATGGTGGAGCTCTTCAATCACTGTATTTACGATCTCAACTCCAAGGCGCCATCGATCGATACCCCGCTACACGGATTCCTACCATTCAAACACATCGATCACCTCCACCCCGATGCAGCCATCGCCATTGCCGCTGCAAAAGATGGCAAGCGCATAACCCAGGAGTTATTCGGCGGAGCTGTGGGCTGGGTAGAGTGGCAGCGCCCCGGATTTGACCTGGGATTGAAAATGCGCGCATGCCTTCAGGAAAACCCCGGGATCCGGGGCATCATGCTAGGCTCCCATGGATTGTTCACCTGGGGCGATACCGCGTACGAAAGTTACGTCAACACGTTGGAAGTAATCGAAAAATGCGCCGAGTACCTGGAGCAAAACTACGGTAAGAAGCGTCCGGTGTTTGGCGGAACAAAAATCAAGAGTCTACCTAAAGAAGAAAGACTGGAAAAAGCAGCTACGCTAGCACCAGTCCTTCGCGGATTCTGTTCCAGTGAAACCCGAATGATCGGACACTTTACAGACGACGACCGCGTGCTGGAGTACATTAACTCAAATGACTTGCCGCGACTCGCCCCGATGGGTACCAGTTGCCCGGACCACTTCCTCCGAACCAAGATCAGTCCACTGGTATTGGACCTTAAACCGGACGAGGACGTTTCTGATAGCACTTCAATAAAGAGTAAGCTCCAACCAGCGTTTGAGGCTTATCGGAACATGTATAAGGAGTATTACAATCAATGCAAACACCCAAATAGCCCGGCTATCCGCGATGCCAACCCGGTGGTTATTCTCTATCCCGGAGTCGGCATGTTTACATTTGCGAAGAACAAGCAGACCGCGCGCGTTGCTGCAGAATTCTACATCAACGCAATCAATGTAATGAAAGGCGCGGAGGCGGTTTCGGAGTACACCTCCCTTCCGCGCCAGGAAGCATTCAATATCGAATACTGGTTGCTTGAGGAAGCGAAGCTTCAGCGTATGCCCAAACCCAAATCGCTTTCCGGAAAAGTAGCCTTGATTACGGGCAGTGCCGGTGGAATCGGGAAAGCTATTGCAAAAAGATTCGCGGAGGAAGGAGCATGCGTCGTTATCAGTGATAACAACGCTGACCGCTTGAAGGAAGCCGATGAGTACTTCAAGAAAACGTACGGCGCCGACGCTTATGCATCAGCACAAATGGATGTGACAAAGGCGGCCGACGTCAGCGCTGCGATGAAGGTCTCGGCACTCGCTTTTGGAGGTGTCGATATTGTGGTGAACAACGCAGGGTTGTCGCTTTCAAAATCACTCGAAGATCATAGCGAAAAAGACTGGGATTTGCTGTACGATGTGCTCGTCAAGGGGCAGTTCCTCGTTACGCAGGGTGCAGTAGCCGTCATGCGGAAACAGGCACTCGGCGGCGACGTCCTCAACATCGTGAGCAAGAACGCGCTTGTGTCTGGCCCTAACAACGCAGGATACGGATCTGCGAAAGCCGCGCAATTGCATCTGAGCCGCTTGAACGCAGCAGAACTCGGCCCAGACAAAATTCGCGTCAATGTCGTTAACCCCGACGCCGTTATTGCTGACAGCAATATCTGGGCTGGTGGCTGGGCCGAAGGGAGGGCAAAAGCATACGGCGTGAAAGTAGAAGAACTCCCCGAGTTCTACGCCAAGCGGACATTATTGAGTGAAATCATTTTGCCAGAAGATATCGCAAACGCCTGTTATGCATTCGTCGGAGGTCTTTTGAGCAAGTCGACTGGAAACATGCTGAATGTCGATGGCGGTGTCGCTATGGCTTTCGGACGATAATGTTGGCAGGGCATGATCAGGAGAGCATTTAAGATGCAGCTGCATCGAGGATTCGAAGACGAATACAAAAGGCGTCACGAAAACCTTTGGCCGGAACTTCAGGCTTTGCTCGAGGACAGCGGTATTCGCGAGTACTCGATCTTCCTGGACGAGAAGACCAATGAGCTATTCGGCGTCATGACAATTAGTGACCCTACACTTGTCGACGACCTCCCACATCATCCCGTTATGAAAAAGTGGTGGGCATACATGCGCGACATCATGGACACCAACCCCGACAACTCTCCAACAAGCATTCCGCTAAAAGAAGTGTTTTACTTACCGTAAATGAAAATGATGGATACTGTAAAGAATGCGGTAGCTGAGCACAACGGTCAGCACCTTCCTCATCACAAGAAAAAATTGGAATTCGTTTCGGAGAATATCCGAGACATCGACGATGTAATGAGGAAACTGGTCAATTTTCAGGTAGCCATTCCAAGCTGGGCACTAGGCACCGGAGGCACACGTTTCGGACGGTTTCCAGGCGGTGGCGAGCCTCGTACACTCGAGGAAAAAATTGAAGACATCGGGTTGTTGCACAAACTAAATAAGTCCAGTGGAGCGATCTCCCTCCACATCCCCTGGGATATTCCGAAGGACGCGAACGCAATTAAGACACTTGCGGCAGACCACGACATCCGTTTCGACGCCGTCAATTCCAACACGTTCCAGGATCAAAAGGATCAACAGTACAGTTACAAGTTCGGCTCGCTCCAGCACGTGAAGAAAGATGTCCGGAAGCAAGCTATCGATCACAACCTGGAAGTCATTCACTATGGGAAGGAGCTCGGTTCCGAATCCATCACCGTATGGCTGTCCGATGGGTCGTGTTTCCCCGGCCAGCTGAACTTCCGGCAGGCATTCCAAAATACCTTGGAGAGCCTGCGCGAGATCTACACCGGGTTACCGGAGAACTGGAAGATGTTTGTAGAGTACAAGGCGTTCGAGCCAAATTTCTACTCCATGACTGTTGGCGACTGGGGACAGTCTCTTCTTTACGCTAACAAGTTGGGGTCAAAGGCATACACACTGGTAGACTTGGGTCATCACCTCCCGAATGCCAATATCGAACAAATTGTATCGCTGCTGTTGATGGAAGGCAAACTCGGCGGATTTCATTTTAACGATTCAAAGTACGGCGATGACGACCTGACGGTAGGCAGTATTCGGCCATACCAGTTGTTCCTCATATTCAACGAGCTGGTGGAAGGCATGGACGCGCGTGGAATGACTCATGCGTCCGATCTGGGGTGGATGATCGATGCCTCGCACAATGTAAAGGATCCGCTTGAGGATTTGCTTCAATCTGTCGAAGCGATCAAGATAGCATACGCACAGGCACTGCTTGTGGATCGCAAAGGCCTCCAAGCAGCACAGGAAGAGAACGACGTGGTGCGCGCTCAGGAAATACTCCAGGATGCGTACCGCACCGATGTTCGTCCCCTCGTAGCGGAGGCCAGGCATCGGGCGGGCGGGGCGTTGAAGCCACTTGAACTATTCCGGTCGTTAGACGTTCGCGGCAAACTTATCAAGACCAGGGGTGCGAAAAGTCTTGCTACCGGGCTTTAATTTTCTTTAAATTGGTGAATGTCCGTACCTGTAGTTGCCGTCTTCGACGTTGGAAAGACCAACAAGAAGTTATTTCTCTTTGACGAATCATACCGAATCGTTTTCGAAAAATCGGAGCACTTCGAAGAAGTCGCCGACGAGGACGATGACCCCTGCGAAGACATCGATAAACTACAGGCGTTTATCCGTGACGGGCTGAACACAGCGAACGGCCTGAAAGAGTTTGTGGTCCGCGCTGTAAACTTCTCCGCCTATGGTGCGAGCTTTGTTCACATCGACAGCTCGGGAAAGAACCTCGGCCCTCTTTACAATTACTTGAAACCCTATCCACCGGATCTTCAAGAACAGTTCTATCGAAAATACGGTGGTCAGGAAGTCTTCTGTTTCCAGACCGCTTCACCGGTATTGGGAAGCCTGAACTCGGGGCTGCAATTATACCGCCTCCGACACGAAAAGCCTGAACTGTTCCAGCAAATTAAATACTCCCTACACCTTCCCCAGTACCTCAGCTACCTGGTATCCGGAAAAGCCTTCGCCGAAATTACCAGCATCGGTTGCCACACTGCGCTGTGGGATTTCCGAAACAACGCCTATCATCACTGGGTGAAGGACGAAGGTGTCCTCGCCAAGTTTCCCGACCTTGTCCCTTCTGATATGGTCGTACAACCAAACGGTCACAAACATGCTACCGGTATAGGACTTCACGATAGTTCCTCCGCGCTGATCCCATACCTCGTTTCATTCAGGGAGCCTTTCGCGCTTATCTCCACGGGGACGTGGGCCATTAGCCTCAATCCATTCAATCCGACACCGCTGACACGGAAGGAGTTGGCCTCTGACTGCCTTTGCTATCTGCAATACAAGGGTACGCCGGTAAAGGCTTCGCGTCTATTTCTAGGGCATTTCCATGATGTCCACACCGAGCGCATCGCCAAACATTTTGGCCAGAACAAAGAGCGATACTTCAACCTGGAGTACGACGAGAACGTACTTCAATCTATTGACCGGACTTTTGATCCCAACGCCGACCCTGCCGCGGTCCTGAAAGAACCTGCGTTTGCAACGCGCGACTTGTCAGCATTTTCAAATGATGTCGAAGCTTACCACCAGCTCGTATTCGATCTTGTTGTACAGCAGTACATATCAACGCAACTAATCCTACGCGGATCAACAGTGGCGAAGATCTTTGTCGATGGTGGCTTCGGAAAGAATACGATTTACATGAAGTTGCTTGCCAGCTTCTTCCCTGACAAAGAAGTGTACGCGTCGTCTGTCCCGCAGGCCACTGCTATTGGGGCCGCTTTAGCAATTCACGATGTATGGAACGCGGAGGAGTTTCCAGCCAATATTGTAGAGCTGAAGAAATATGAATAGACGTTGATCATCCGGTCAACTTGGAGGGACTTACGATGCCTCCCGCACCAATCGTTCAAAAAGTCTAGCCAGCTTCGGCTCAGCACGGCCGGCGACAGCAATAATTTCCTGGATGGACACGGGGTGCAAATTGTCAGGATCACAATCGTCAGTCATCACTGAGACAGCACAGCATGGCAGCCTCATATGATTCGCGACGATCACTTCCGGAACAGTGGACATTCCCACGACATCCGCCCCGATGCCGCGGAGATATCGGTATTCCGCCCGGGTCTCAAGGTTCGGCCCGGCCACTGCGACATAAACCCCGGTATGCAGGGTTATCTTCTCCTCCGCCGCAATGGCAGACAAGCGTTGATTCAATTCGCGGGAGTACGGCGCGCTCATGTCCGGGAACGGGTTGTCCCACTCGCTGTGATCAATACCGCGAAGCGGGTTGTCGGGAAGTAGGTTAATGTGATCATCAATCAGTACAAGCTCGCCTTTGCTCCAGTTGCGATTCAGATTGCCACTCGCGTTTGAGATGAGAAGCTGAGAAATACCCATCATCTTCATGACACGCACTGGAAAAGTAATTTCCTGCATCGTGTACCCCTCGTAGTAATGGAAACGGCCCTGCATCGCGAGGATCTTTTTGTTACCGATCTCTCCGAAGATGAGATTCCCTTTGTGAAAAGAAACTGTTGCCTCAGGGAAATGTGGAATCTCACTGTATGGAATGATCACCGGGTCATTTATCTTCTCAATGAATGTATCGCCCAACCCGGTACCCAGTATTACGCCAACCTGCGGCGCGCTAACACCCTTTTCGCGAAGCACATCCGCGGCTTGATTTATTTTGGAAAGCATATCCGGAAAATATAAAAAGAAGCGGCTATCTCAGCAAGCTACCATTCAGTCGCAGCAATTCAGTCTCCGCGACTTTGGCATTGTAACGTGCCGCGATGAGTCTGTTAAACGCCTCCTCGAGACTTTGTTGCGCCGTGCGCAGCTCAATAAAAGTGTTAACACCGCGTTTGAAAGACTCCAACGCTATGAAGACGTTTTCACGCGCCAGTCCAATATTCTCCTCTTCGATAAGCAGTATCTTCTTCGCGTTCTCATAGTCGGTGAACGCATTTCGAAGCGCGACATTCACAGTATTTCGCTCCTGGTCAAAGAGAAGCTGTTGCCTGTCGAATTCGAGCTTCGCAAGTTGAGTGAGACGGCGCGTATTAAAACTGGTCAGAATAGGCATAGTTAGGGTAAATCCGTAGTTGAACCCTTCCGTTCTGTTGTACACAGGTCCGAAGGGGTTGATCTGCCGCGTGTTGTCATTGCGGGAAAAATTGTACGCAGCATTAAAGTCGAGGAACGGTAAATACTCCGCGCGCCGCTCACGCAGTAGAAGGCTGGCAACCGTCAAATTACGCCGGGCTGCCATGAGGCTGTAGTTGGAGTTGTCAAGGTTCTGGAAGCTTTCGTCCATCGTCAGATTCAAGTCGATGACGATCGAATCAGCGACGTCATAGTGACCCGGCAGTTGCAATCCTACCAAGTTGTTCAGCTCCTCCTTCAGCTGCGCAATCATTGCCTCTTGCTGAAGTACTTGCGCGCGTTGGGCGTTGTAGTCGACCCGGGCCTGCAGCAACTCGGGACGGATACCGGTTCCCACCTCCAATTTCTTCTCGGCGAGTTTGACGCGTTCTTCGCTGACCGACATCTGTTCCCGGACGGCCATCAATTGTTGCTTCTGCCGAACAATATTGTAGTAGTTGTTAATAACTTCCGCAACGGTATTTACCATTTGCTCCTTGACCAACAGCTCGCTTTGCTCGGCTATTTCCGAGATGCGTTCCCGTGTGGAGAACATTCGTGTCCCATCGAACAACGTCCACGACGCCCGGATAGCAGCGCTAACATTGTTTGATTCCGCCTCGCCGCTGTTGTTCCTAGTGGCATCCTGGAAACGCAAAGCCTGTTCGTTGTCATTCCATACCGTGGCACCCTCCGCGGTAATCTGTGGCAGAAATGCGCCGACGGCATAGCTATCGTTCGTCGATGCAGCTTCGGATTCATTACGAGCTACCCTGACATCATAGTTCTTCTCCAACGCAAGAGCCACGACCTGTTCAAGCGTAACCTCTACCTGAGCGAATACAGAGGGGATTCCAACGATAAGAAAAAGAAAAAATGCAGCAATTCTATGCCTCATACACCAGGTCCTTGTTGGGTTGGGGGCGGGTGACTGCTTCCTCGTCTCCAAATTCAACTGGCTTCCGTTGACGCGACAGGAATGTGTACACACCGGGTATTACAAACAATGTGAGAATAAGCGAAAAGATAATACCGCCGACGATAACAATTCCCAGCGGTTGGCGACTTGTTGCCGCGTCACCCAATGATAACGCAATTGGAAGCGAGCCAAGTGCCATCGCAAAACTCGTCATCAAAATAGGTCGCAGCCGGAGTTTGGAAGCCTCTAAGACGGCATCAACCTTCGATAGCCCCTCGAGGCGCTTCTGATTAGCAAACTCCACGATAAGAATACCATTCTTGGTAACTAGTCCTATCAACATGATCATCCCAATCTGCGAGAAGATATTGATCGTTTGTCCAAATATCGCGAGTGAAATGAAAGCGCCACAGATCGCCAGCGGTACGGTAGTTATAATGATGAACGGATCGATAAAACTTTCAAACTGCGCGGCGAGGATCAGGTAGATCAGGATAAGTGCCAGTACAAATGCGAACGTCGTGTTGCCGGAGCTTTCGGAGTAGTCACGCGACCCACCTGCTAATGAGGTCGAGAATGTGTCGTCGAGCAGCTGAGCCGCGATTTCCTCCATCGCCTCGATACCGTCGCCGATTGTCTTTCCCTGCGCGAGCCCGGCCGAGATAGTAGCGGATTTATAGCGATTGAAGTGATACAACGACGGTGGGGTTGTAGATTCCCGCACACTTACCACGTTCTCAATCGAGACCAACTCACCCGAATTCGTTCGCACGAACAGCGACTTGAGGTCGCTTGGTTCGTCGCGGTTATTTTTTGTCACCTGGCCCATGACTTGGTACTGCCTTCCGTCCTTAGTGAAATACCCGAAGCGCAGATTGCTGTAAGCGAGCTGAAGTGTCTGTGCAATGTCCTGAACACTAATGCCAAGTTGGGAAGCCTTGAGCCTGTTTATCTCGACAAGCAATTCCGGTTTGTTAAATTTCAAATCTACATCAACACCCTGGAACGTCGGGTGGTCGTTGGCCGCCTCCAGGAATTTCGGCAGTACCTCGCGGATCTTTTCAAAGTTGTTATTCTGTAGCACGAACTGCACCGGCATGCCCGCACGGCGGTTGACTTGTATAGTCTGTTCCTGAATCACGAAGATGCGACCTTCGGGAAATCGGTATAGGTTGCGGTTGACCATATCCACGATCTCCTGTTGTGATCGCTCGCGCTGGTCCGGGTCGACGAGCCGAACCCGCACGAATCCATTGTTAACAGCGCCACCTCCTGAAAATCCCGGCGATGTAACAGACAACGCGCTGACGTACTCCGGTACTGAGTCTTGAACGAATTGTACAGCACGCTGCACAAATGCATCCATGTAATCAAATGAAGTGCCCTCGGGCGCGGTCATTTGAAAACGGAACTGGCTACGGTCTTCCATCGGAGCCAATTCAGACTGCATGTTAGTGGCAATGAAATACACAGACACAAGACACGCCGCAATGATCACCCACGACAGCCATCGGGCACCCATAAAACGCGCCAGTGAGTTGCGATACCCTTCCTCCATTCCTCTAAAAAAGGGCTCGGTCTTGAGATAGAACCAGGAGTATTTGTGATTCTTTCGTGTAAGCAGAACACTGAGCACGGGAGTTAATGTCAGCGAAACGAAACACGAAACCAAAACTGCACCAGCGACCACCACTCCGAACTCCTTGAACAAGCGCCCGACAAACCCCTCCAGGAAAAGAATAGGAAGGAAGACGACGGCAAGTGTAATCGAGGTAGAGATAACCGCGAAGAATATTTCCTTCGACCCCTCCCGCGCGGCTCTGAATTTATTCATGCCCCCCTCCAGCTTCTTGTAGATGTTCTCCGTCACGACAATACCATCATCCACCACCAATCCGGTAGCGAGAACGATTCCCAGCATCGTTAGCACGTTGATCGAGAAGCCGCATAGGTACATGATGAAGAACGTCGCAATCAGCGACACAGGAATATCTATTAACGGACGAATCGCGATCAACATATCGCGGAAGAAGAAATAGATAATCAACACGACGAGGATGAAAGCGATCACAAGCGTCTCCTCAACTTCCGAGATTGACCGCTTAATGAACACCGTCTGATCCATCGAGATATCGAGCTTGATATCTTCGGGAACTTCACCTCGGATCTGCTCTAGACGTCGATAAAATTCGTCAGCAATTTCAACATAGTTCGATCCCGGAAGAGGGTTGATCGCAAGGCCAACCATCGCGACATTGCTCTCCCGCAAGACAGACTCTTCATTCTCCGGTCCAAGCACTGCCTGACCTACATCTTTCAGTCGGATATCACCTGTGGGTCCTGATTTGATAATGACATCATTAAAGTCCTCCTCGGTGTAGAGTTTTCCGAACGTGCGCACGGTAAGTTCAGTCGTCATTCCCGTGATCTTACCCGACGGTAGTTCAACGTGCTCGCGGTTGAGGGCGGATTGGACGTCCAACGGCGTGAGGCTATAGGCACTCAGCTTTGCCGGGTCGAGCCAGATACGCATGGCGTATCGTTTCTCTCCCCAGATGCGGATACTACTTACTCCGGGAATCGTCTCCAGGCGTTCTACCAGTACGTTGTTCGCGTATTCTGTTAGTTGAAGGGAGTTGCGCGTTAGACTTTGAACGGTCATCGCTATGATCGATTCCGTACTTGCATCTTCTTTGGAAACGACCGGGGGGCTGTCGAGGTCCCGCGGAAGGGAACGTGCTGCCGCAGAAACCTTATCGCGCACGTCGTTCGCTGCCGCCTCGAGATCCACACCGAGTTGAAACTCAATGTTGATGCTGCTTTGTCCGACACTCGACGACGAGGTCATATTCTTGATACCGGGAATTCCGTTGACAGATTTTTCAAGCGGTTCCGTAATCTGCGATTCAATGATATCAGCATTCGCACCCGGGTACGTCGTGCGAACATTTACCACAGGCGGATCGATCGCCGGATAGTCGCGCACTCCCAGGAAATTGAACCCTATGATCCCGAACAGTACGAGGACGATGTTCATTACAAACGCCAGTACCGGCCGCCTTAGACTTAGTTCCGATATGTTCATAGGTTCACCTGTTAGGCCTAAAGGGATGTGACGTTTGATACTTTGATCCTGCTATTCGGCCGGATCGCCATAAGCCCGCTCGTGATAACAGTGTCTCCAATGTTCACGCCGTGTATGATCTCAACGAACGCCGAATCTCGTATTCCCGTCTCCACCACCGCAAAACGTGCGCTGTCTCCGTTAAGAATTACCACCTGCTTATTTCGAATTGTCGGCACCACCGCCTGCGTCGGCACAAGAAGCGCGCCGTCGTTTTTCCCCAATTGCAGATTCACCTTCGCGAAAAGTCCTGGCACAAGTTCAGGGTTTCGACCAGTCACAACGGCGCGCACGAGCAGGGTTCGTGTATTTTGATCGACACTATTCTCGGTTGCCATTACTGTCCCCGTATGCTCCTGCGCACCGCCATCGACACGAAATCTGACGGGATAGCCGTTGCGTATGTCTTTTGCGTATTTCTCCGGAACGGAGAATTCAAGCTTGAGCTTATCAACCTGCCGGATAGTGGTGATAACATCCGATGGCGAGATGTATGCGCCGAGGCTGACATTCCGGAGACCGACCACGCCCCGATATGGTGCACGAACTTCGGTCTTCGATATCGCGATCTCCGTTGTCTCAATATCAGCGCGAAGATTTTCCACCTCCAGCGTGCTGAGATCGAACTCCTGCTGACTGATCCCATTAATCTTCAAAAGTTCTTCGTTGCGCTCGGCGGTCTTCTCTCTGATCTGAAGCTGAACTTTGAGCTTGCGCAATTGCGCCTTGAGATCCTCATCAAAGAGTTTCACCAGCAGCGTGCCCTTCTCAACAGTAGCTCCCTCGTTGATATTCATCTGCACGACGCGACCACCTACCTCCGCGCGTATGTCAGTCTCCTCGAAAGGCTTGAGTGTACCGGGAGCCTGTATGTTTTCACTAATTGAACTTGGACTTACCACGAAAGCGTCCACCACAATCGGACCTGACAGACGACGACTTGGCGAGGACTGTTGCTTCTTCGATGTGCAGGAGAAGAAGACAAACAATATGATCAGAAAAGCAAAACCCCTTATGGTTAAACGCATATAGACTGTACTTGAATTTCAACACCGTTCTGCCGGAACCGGTTCAACGCCGAAGATCAGACTTGAACTCTTCATGAAGTTTCAATACCTGCGGAATAACCGGTGTTACATCATCATTAATGATAATATAGTCGGCACGCCTCAGCTTCTCCTCTTCCGGCAATTGCTTTGCGACGATCTCCCGAAACTGTTCAGCGGTTCGATTGGGGTCGCGCTTCAACACACGCGCCTGGCGAATCTCCTCCGGTGCCGACACTACTACAATTTTGTCGAGAAGGCGATACGAACCTGACTCATACAACAGCGCGGCTTCCTTTAGTACATAAGGTACGTCAGACTGATCCGCGAGCCAGTTTCCATAGTCGACAGCCACCCGCGGGTGAACGAGCTTGTTCATTTTTTGCAGCTCGGACTCATCGGAAAACACGTGGCTGGCAAGCCACTCCCGGTTGAGATCACCGTCCGGAAAGTAGGACAAATCACCGAATTCTTTTTTGATTTGAGACACCAGTATTCCATCGGTGGTCATTAATGCTTTCGCATGGCTGTCAGCATCATAGACAGGGATGCCCAGCTGAGCGAATATCTTGCAAATCAGAGACTTACCGGAACCGATGCCACCTGTGATCCCTATTTGCAGTGCTTTCCTCACCAGCTATAAATTCACGACCACGGAGTCCACCTTCACAGCTTTGCTATACGGAGGGAGGCCCTTCAGTTCGGGGACAATTTTTCGCGTCCCCCCCCTGAAACCTCCGAGATCGAGGACTGCACGCAGTGAATCGGATTTTAGATTTTGGACGAATCTCCTGGGAACAGAGATAACTACCGGCACTTTGCCGGCGATCATGACCTCCGATACCGACGGGGGAATGTTTTCGAGGACCAGGCGGACGGAATCTTCGACCATCATCATCTCGTCGACGTCAAACCGCACTGACACCGCAGGTGGCTCGACCGACATAGCTTCCCGGTATGGCAATTCGATATTAAGATTTCCAGCGTAAGCATCGTCAATGTTGCGCTGTGGAATTGGCAAGATTAGCGGGTCGCGGAGCTTTTCCACAATGCGTCGTGGTCCCTCCACATACGCAGAGTCCGGCTCAATCGACACGTCGCTGACCAGTCCATAATTTTTCTTGAGGTTATGCTGAAGAGAATCCGCCGTCAAGCGAATCCATCGTCCAACCCTGGGTTCCAGATCAAGATAAATTGTGTCACTCAAGACATGATTTATCTCAAGTCCATCAAGCTGATTGGCAAATGAAAATTTCAACCCGCTTCCGACTATCTTCTTTACATCGCCCGGATGTTCCAACGGGATTTCAAGCGGAATGTGCTTAACGCCCGCGCTCCGTTTAAACAGTTCCCAGCCATTGCCCGTGACGTTCAACCGGACATTCTCGGGCATCGAGCCAACGGGAATGAAACTATGGCGATCGTATTCAAACGACAGCGGAAAACTGATGTTGGTAGTGTAAGTCTTGTTCAGCGCATTAAAGCACCAGAAGACTGTTGCTGCTACAATACACAACACCACAGCTCGCCAGTTGCTCCTATTAAAGTGGAGTCTTCGGAATATCGTCTTGAGTACTCTCATCGCCGATGTGGTAACAGTATCCGCCCGGCATTAAGACGGGTTTATTTCTTGTTGTTCCAGGCGCGAGTCGCATCCAGGGAGATCGCAGACTTGTTGAACCGGATACGTCCGCCTCGCTCGACTTCCAGGATAAATGTATCGCCCTCAAGTTCGCCCACAGTGCCGTGTGCGCCGCCAATCGTGACGACATAATCACCCTTCTTGATGTCCTCAATAAACTTCCTTTGATCCTTAGCTTTCTTTTGCTGCGGCC
>JBIQJZ010000015.1:19604-21661 GCA_044507115.1 Flammeovirgaceae bacterium
ATGAGGATTATTGCTCCGAAGAAAATCAGCTGCTGGGAAACACCGCCCCAGCCACCTGGTGAGGCTTGTAGAAGAATGGTTAGCATAATGTTTACGTTATCAGGTGCCAAAGTTAAACCATTTGGTGAATTAATAATCACCGGAAAAACGAAAGCCCGGCGTTGGGCCGGGCTCGTATTTCTTTCGAATTATATGCTACCGTTTGACGGGGCCGTTCGCACCCGCTTCGGATTTCGGAGTGACCATTGCCTTGAATCGAAGAACCGTCTGTTTGGGATACGTGTTCGCCGTTACTGTCACCGTCTTGTTCTGGATATTCGGGCGGCCGTTCGTATCAAACTTCGCAGTTACGAAGCCTGTACCGCCTACCGGTACCGGTGTTTTCGTCCAGTCAGAAGCCGTACATCCGCAGGACCCCTGGGCATTCTGAATGATAAGCGGTGCATCGCCGGTGTTCTCAAACTTGTAGGTATACTCCACTACCTGTCCTTCGGAGACAGTACCGAAGTCGTGATCGATCGTTGCGAACTGGAACTTGGGAAGCGGACCTTCAGGCTTCTCCTCGGTTACGGGTTGAACCGTGGGAGTGATCGCCGGGCTCACCGGTTTTTTGCCCTCAAGTTCAGCGAGCCTGCTTTCAAGCTCGGCAATCTTCTTTTCAGAGTTCCTGTCCTTGCAGGACGTGAATACAGCTGCCAAGGCGCAAATCACAAAAATTCTTGTCCACATCGTTTTCATATCAATCACAATTTCTAGTTCTTCTTACCTCTTATTTGCAATAAAAGTTCATCAACATCTTCCAGGAGTTTTTCGGCTTTTGTCTTCGCCTCGTCGACGACCTTCTGGCCTTGCGACTTGGCTTCGGACGTTAATGGCGTCTCTCTTCCGGAGACGAAATCATTAATCACCTCCTGGAGCATAACCCGGTACTTGTCCAGCTGATATGAGAGTTTCTCACGCGTGTTGGACCCTTTATCAGGAGCGTACAAGACTCCCAAAATCGCACCGGTAGCCGCGCCTACCAGAAATGCCAGCAGTGTGTTTCCTCCCTTTTTGCTCATAGGCATCCAAAATTATTCTCGTTCCAGCTCAATTTCAAGCTTTTAGTATATTTTGACAAATATACGGCTTGCGGTCTATTTATTGTCAATCAACCCACGGCCGCTTTTCTTTATTTCGCCGGATTCCACCAGCTCTTTCGCAATCACATCCAGGATGCCATTTATGAAATTTCGGCTTTTCGGCGTACTGTAGATCTTTGCAAGCTCAATGTACTCGTTGATCGTCACCTTTACGGGTATGTTCGGAAAGCTCAGGAGCTCCGCGATTGACATCTCCAGTATAATGCGGTCGGTTAGAGGAAGTCGCTCTACCTCCCAGTTTCTCGTGTTCCGCGCGATGAGCTCGCGGTGGTGAGGCTCCAGGTTGGTAGAAGTATTGTAGAGCGTTTCAATGAAATCTTTATCCTCTTCCCAATTCAGAGATAGCGTATGGAGTGCTATGTCTTTGCTGGATTCCGGCTCAAATGACTTAACGGTCTTCTCGACCAGGGCTTTCACGATGTCCTTATCCTCCGCCCAGCGCAACACCTCCTCCTCGTAGAAATCATTGATCACTGTTTTCCCGAAAATCACTTTTCTAAAAAGGTGATTGGCGAATTTCTTCTGATCCTCAATGGAGGGGTTCTTGCGGTCCAGGTAGTTCAGATATTCATTGTCCTGGCGGACGACATCCCGAAACCAATGCCGCACCTCCTCGGAATGGTTGTTCCACGTCCTTCCCAGCCGCAGCGCATCCTTCCTGAGGGTTTCGCTTTCTTTAAGTGCTCGAATCCAAGCGTTGTTTATAAAATTCGTATGACTGAGCTTTTTGTCGGCCTCCGCCAGTTCGGCAAAAACCGTTACGAGACTGAGGGTCGCGATATAATGATCGTACAGTTTTTCCACTTCGATAACCAGATTCTTTCGAAAGAATTCCTTGTCTTTCTTCACCTGGTCTTTGTGGAACTGAAGTGCCTTCTGAACCGCCTGCTTAACCTGGTCATCCTCGTGTTCAAC
>JBIQJZ010000015.1:21671-29097 GCA_044507115.1 Flammeovirgaceae bacterium
GTAAACAGCTTGCCAAATAGTTTTATCGCTTCTTTTTTCTGCATCTGAAGCTTCGCCTTGTCCTGTACCTCCATTGAATTCAGGTCTGGCGCAAAGTCGCTGGATATTCCTTCCAGACACAAGTCGTAAGTTGCATCTGTGCATTGCTGCAATGCAAACAGGCTTTGCATCACTTTTATCCGAAGACTTCTTCTATTCAGCATGTTAAAGAACGTTATTAAATGCGGCGACGCACAAAAATACACATCCTGGCATGTATTTCACCACCCCGGGTTGCACAATTTACCGATCCGGCCGGTTGGCGACGTCCGTCGGACTCGGCGTAAAGCTAGTGGGATTCAAACGTTTGCGTAAACTTTTACAACTCAATTTCGTTTCACGATAAACGGCCAAATTTTATCCCGATCACGCTGCTTTAAGCCGTTTTTTATAGTTTGCTTTGCAGGCCGCGCCGATTGGTTCAGTGCCCTCCGAGGATTCGAACGAAATGAAAGAACTCCGATATCTCAATAAATACCTCCTTAAGTACAAGTGGCACCTGGTTTTCGGAACCGTTTTTGTGATCATCTCAAATGCCTTCCAAATTCTGCCGGGTCCGCTCGTTAGGCATTCCATCGATCTGATTGTTGCGAACATCCAGATATACAATTCATTCTCAAGCCTGGACCTACAGGACAACTTCTTCCAGGTATTCGCCTTCGCGATTCTTGTCTACGCTGGTTTGATCCTGCTGATGGCACTCCTGCGCGGCGTATTTCTGTACTTCGTCCGGCAGACTCTGATAGTGATGTCGCGACATATCGAATTCGACCTCAAGAACGAGATATTCGAGCACTACCAGACGCTGCCGCTTAGTTTCTACCGGCGCAACAATACGGGTGATCTGATGAACCGCATCTCCGAAGATGTAAGCAGGGTAAGAATGTATCTCGGCCCGGCGATCATGTACGGCATTACACTGGTAACGCTTTTTCTCATGCTGATCCCTTTCATGATCCAGATCAGCCCAACGCTTACTCTATACGCGCTTAGCCCACTTCCTCTCCTTTCAATCAGCATCTTCCTGGTGAATAATACCATCGAAAAGCGATCTGAAGAGATACAGCAGAGTCAGTCAAAACTTTCGACTTTTGTTCAGGAAGCATTCAGCGGTATCAGAGTGCTGAAATCCTTCCACCGCGAACACGAGTCTATCGAAAAGTTTGCGCAGGAAAGTGAAGGATACAAAGACCAGTCCATGAAACTCACGGTGGTTCAATCACTATTCTTCCCGCTGATCATGGGGCTCATCGGCTTGAGCACGATCCTCACGGTGTATGCCGGCAGTGCTTTGGTGATTAACGGCGCACTTACATTTGGAAATATTGCGGAGTTCATCATCTATGTCAACCTCCTCACTTGGCCGGTGACGTCTCTTGGGTGGACAACGAGCCTGGTTCAACGCGCCGAAGCATCGCAAAAGCGAATCAACGAGTTCCTGCGCACGGAGTCCAACCTCGTATCTGAGAAAGAACTTGAACGCGAGATCGAAGGCAAGATCGAATTTCGAGAAGTTTCGTTTACCTATCCCGACACCGGTATCCGGGCGCTCAATAACATCTCCTTCACGGTTAACCCTGGCGAATCGCTGGCTATCATCGGCACCACAGGATCAGGCAAGAGCACTATCTCAAACCTGATTTCGCGACTCTATGATGTTCGCGAAGGAGACATCCTCATTGACGATATTCCCATCCGCCACTACAATCTCAACAACCTGCGCAGCCAGATCGGATATGTTCCGCAGGATGTATTCCTCTTCAGTGATACCATTTACAACAATATTGGGTTCGGGCTGGAAAGTCCTGACGAGAATGCAATCCATCAGGCCGCCAAGGATGCCGATGTTTACGACAATATCAAATCGTTTCCACAAGGATTCGATACTCGCATCGGCGAACGGGGAATTACGCTTTCCGGCGGACAGAAGCAGCGGGTGTCTATCGCGCGGGCTATCGTCCGGGAACCTAAGATACTGATGCTCGACGACGCCCTATCGGCCGTTGACACAAAAACAGAAAACACAATCCTCAACAGCCTGAAGCGCATCATGCAAGGCAGGACAACTATTGTCATTTCTCACCGGGTATCTTCCGCGAAGCTTGCGAACAAGATTGTGGTTCTTGTCGACGGTCGCATCATAGAATCAGGCACCCACGATTCACTTATTGAAAAGGACGGGATGTATCGCGATCTGTTTGAAAAGCAGGGGCAAATTGAGGAACGCGCAGAAAACTAATGACGATGTCCGTTCTGCTATTGAAAGATATAGCGAATGCCAACACCGCCCTGAAATTTTCGCCAGCCCGGATCGGCCTGGAAATCTGCGAAATATTCCACTTCCATAAAGGCTGAGATAGGGATCGTAAAATAGGAATACTCCATACCGGCTGTTACCTGCGGCCCCATCGTCACGCGAGTGCGGGTAAACGAGCCGAATGGATCCTCGCGACCTGTCGCAATATCGGTGCGGTATTCATAGTCATACGTGATCTCGCTCTTCTTCCATTCCCACCCGACACCTGCGTACAACTGCAATCCCTCGGAAAATCTGCTGGCGTCGATGTGGTAGAGGACCTTTACCTCTCCGACGAAATCCGTCTTAACACGGTGACCGACGTAAGCCAGGCGAGACTCGGCAGAAGGGAACGTATCGCTCGCTGCATACGTGTCAAACTTGCCGCGGAAATAATCGCTGTACAGACCGCTGGCTGCTTTTCCGAAATCAACAGCCACCGCGAGGTGCTTACGCGCATAGAACTTGTAGCTCAGGGCAAACGGATCGCCCAGCTTACCTCCTAACCCGTGGAACGGATACCGGCTGTTTGTAAATACCGGACAGATGGTTTTCGCCTTCTGTCCCTTTACTTTCGGCATCGGCTTGTGATAACGCGTCTTTGTAACCTTTGATCGCTGCGCCTGGGCATGTTCAATCGATGAGAAGAGCATCGGCAGGACAAGAAGAATCACGGGGAGACGCATAGATAGTAAAGATACGACTTTTTGCAGCCTGTGACGAAACGGCTTTGGCGAGTCGCTTACCCGACAAACTCTTTATACTGCATCTTGTGGAGATGCGCATAAAAACCGTCTCGCGCGAGCAATTCCTCGTGACGTCCCTCTTCTTTTATCTCGCCGTGATCGAGCACGATGATCTTGTCAGCTTTCTGGATTGTGGAAAGCCGATGTGCAATAACGACAGAGGTTCGGCCACGCATCATTTTGTCAATCGCGCCCTGGATCATCTCCTCCGTCTCCGAATCTACGGATGAGGTCGCTTCGTCGAGAATTAGGATCCGCGGATTGTATACCATCGCCCGGATAAAAGAGATCAGCTGGCGCTGGCCGACGGAGAGAGTGGAACCGCGCTCCATGACATTATATGACAGCTTGCCGGGGAGTCGTTCGATAAATCGTCGCGCACCAACAAGATCGGCAGCGTGCCAGACCATGTCTTCCGTAACATCCGGGTTCCCAAGCGTAATGTTGTTCAGAATCGTGTCTGAAAACAGAAACACATCCTGCAAGACAACTCCTATGTTTTTTCTCAGGAAGCCCAATTCGTACTCATGGATATCGACGCCATCCACAGTGATAACTCCCTTGTTGATCTCGTAGAAACGGTTGAGCAAGTTAATGATAGACGATTTTCCAGCGCCGGTGGCGCCGACAAATGCCACTGTCTCGCCTTCTTCGATCCTGAAATTAATATTCTTCAGTACGTACTGTTCATCGTTGTACGCGAACCATACGTCTTTGAAGGAAATCGATCCGCGAATATCCAGCGGCTTATGTTTTCCGGTCTCCTGAACATGCTCCTGATTGTCGAGCAGGTTCATGATCCTTGAAGTACTGACAATGCCCATTTGCAAAGTATTATATCGGTCAGCGATCATGCGAATTGGGCGGAAGAACATCTGGATGTACATGATGAACGCAATGAGTTTTCCGATTGTGATACCCGTCTCCTCAAAGTGAATCACTCCCTTTGCTCCATACCAAACCAGGAGGCCGATCCCCGCGGCGGCGATGATCTCAGCAACTGGAAAATAGATCGAATAATACAGCACGGAGCGAAGGTTGGCGTGGCGATGCTCCTCGTTGATTGTTTTGAATTTTTTAAATTCCGTCTTCTCACTACCAAATATCTGCACGATATTCATCCCCGTGAGATGTTCCTGGACAAAAGTATTAAGGTTCGCGACGGCATTCCGCACATCGTTGAACGTAACCTTTATCTTTTCTTTGAAGATGTAAGTGCTGATCAGCAACAAGGGGATTGTCGAAAGACTCAACAAAGCCAGTCGCCAATCCTGATAGAACATAAATCCGAGGATAAAGGCGATCTGCAAAAGATCGCCAGCCATAGCAGCCAATCCTTCACTGAACACATCCGCGAGCGTCTCAACGTCGGAAATGGTTCTGGTTACCAGCCGACCAATCGGAGTTTTGTCGAAGAATCTCAGGCGCAGGTTGACAATGTGCGCATACAACTTCGTTCGAATATCCCGAATCACCTGCTGGCCCAGCCATCCCGATAAATATGTATGCGCGTACTGAGCGATTGAATGGACAACCAGTAGCACGAGCAACAGGGCCATGACATTCACCATTCCCGCGTAGTCGCCGAATGCGACGTGGTTGTCAATCGTATATTGGATCAGGATCGGGCGTACCGGGGTCAGCAGGCCAAGCAGGATCGTTAGCAGCGTGACTCCGTAGAAAGTCCTCTTATAGGGAGCGACGAACTTTAGCAGTCTTTTCAGTACTGTCCAGTCGATAATATTGCCGCTCTTAACCTGTTCTCGCTCCACGTTTAACTATGATTTAATGAATATTCTCGCCGGATACTTCACCCGTTCGAGATATAGTCCGCACGCCGGGACATTCTGGCCCGCTCTCCTTCGATCTCTGCTGTTAATAATGGACACGAACTCCTGATATGTGATTTTTCCGGTACCGACGTCGAGCAGCGTGCCGACCACCGCTCGCACCATCCCTCTGAGAAATCGGTTCGCAGCAATCACAAAGATCAGCTCCTCACCTTTGACAGCCCACTTCGCCTTTCGGACGTTACAAATAAAGTGATTTACATCCGTTTTAACCTTGCTGAAGCATTCAAAATCGTGCTCACCCAGCAGGTAGCAAGCAGCGCGGTTCATATCGTCAACATTTACCTCCTTAAAGAAGTGCCAGCTCAACCCGTGCAGAAAAGGATTCTTCACCCGCGTTATCTGGTAACGGTAAGTCCGCTCGACCGCGTCGTACCGCGCGCTGGCATCCGGAACGACCTGATGAATCGATCGAATAGCGATATCCTTGGGAAGAAATGAATTCAATTGTTGTATCAACCTGAGTTTTTCGACAGGGCCACGTAAATCCACATGAAAAAACTGTTGTTCGCAATGCACTCCCGTATCCGTGCGTCCGCTTCCGACAATGGCGACCTGCGTGCGCAGGAGTTTGGTCATTGCACTTTCGACGACCGCCTGAACGCCGAGTGCATTTCGCTGGCTCTGCCAGCCGTTGTAGTTGGTACCGTTGTAGGCAATCTCAAAAAAGTAGCGCGTTAGCAAGAGCAAAAGGATTTACGAGTGGCCGATAGCCAAGGAATAAAATGCGAAGTTATTTTCACCCGGTGGCGGCTAATGCTTAGCTTTGCTTCGCTCGCAGCAATTTAATTTAACCTGACTATGTGGCAAAGAGTTCAAACCGTATTTCTGGCTATCTCTATCATCAGTTTGGTTGCCGCGATTTTCATGCCTATCTGGGTGCATGAAGCGATCGGGCAGTCACACAGGTTGTACGCGCTGCATTACAGTATTATCGGTCAAAGCGGCGAAATGACGCGGACGCAATACATGCCGTACTGCCTTACGGCCATTCTCGCTGTTGCATCCATTACACTCTCCGTGTTTGGGATCAGAAAGTACAAGGATCGCATGTTGCAGATGAAAATTGGCGCGTTAAACTCCCTCGTCCTGGCAGGCGTTATCGCCTCGGCTTTCATTTTCTCCAACCAGTTAGCGAAGAGCTTTGAAGGCGGCAAACTCGGTCTTGGGTTATGGCTACCCGGCATCGCCGTCCTCTGCAACGTACTCGCAAATCGCTTTATCCGGCGGGACGAAAAACTAGTCCGGGACTCCAACAGACTGCGGTAGCCCCTTGCGGGGATAGATTTTTGGTGTAACTTAACTACACCAACAAAACCCATCCCCCTATGCAAAAACTCACCTATGTGCCAACGTTGGTAATCCTGACGCTTGTCATCGCATGTACCTCCAGAAACCCGGAGACCTCCCAAAAAGTTGCTGACCTCGTACCCGTAGAGGAGTTCTTCAAAGATCCCGACAAGTCGCAATACCGCATATCGCCTAACGGAGAAAAGATTATTTTTCTGGGCCCTCACATGGGTCGCAAGAACGTCTTCGTTCAGAATTTGGGCGATACTTCCGCTACGCCGATTACCGCGGAAACCGAACGAAGCATCTACAACGCGTTCTGGGAAAGTGATGATCGCATCGTGTACGTCAAAGACCAGGGTGGAGACGAGAACATGCACATCGTGTCGGTCAAGCCCGATGGATCCGGATTGCAGGATCACACGCCATTTGAAAACGTGCGCTCAGAAGTGCTGGACATTCTCGAGGACCGACCGGAAGAGATGCTCATCACTAGCAACAAACGCAATCCCCAGGTGTTCGATGTGTACCTGTTGAATACGTCAACCAACGAGATGACGCTGGTGGCAGAAAACCCGGGCAACATCACTGGATGGATAACCGATCACGAGGGACGGATTCGCGCCGCAGTAACCGCAGACGGAGTCAGCACCAGCCTCCTCTTCCGCGACTCTGACAAAGACAAGTTCAAGACCATCCTGACAACGTCCTTCAAGGAAACCCTGATTCCTGTTCTCTTCACATTCGACAATAAGAACCTCTATTGTCTCTCCAACCTCGGTCGCGACAAGATCGCCTTGGTAGAATTTGATCCACGCACCGGACAAGAGACAAAGCTGATATACGAAAATCCGGACGTCGATATTCAGAGTGTTGACTACTCGCGGAAAAGGAAGGTGCTTACCAACGTGAACTACGATTTCAAGAAGCCGGAAATTCATTTCCTGGACGACGAGACCAAGCGCATCTATGACAAGATAGCGGCCCAGATACCCGACTATTCTTTCTTCGTAACCCGTCAGAACCGCGACGAAGACAAGCTGCTGGTATACGCGAACAGCGACCGCTACTACGGCGGCTATTATTACTACGACGTGAAGAACGACCAGTTCGAAAAGCTGGCTGACTTCAAGCCTTGGATCCGAGAAGAGAACATGGCGGAGATGAAACCGATATCGTATCAATCCCGCGACGGTCTCACCATC
>JBIQJZ010000016.1:0-28947 GCA_044507115.1 Flammeovirgaceae bacterium
CATCGCTTCCGACTCCGGTAGACCACAATACGGGAATGAGACCGAATAGTGCGACGCATACAGTCATTATTTTTGGGCGCAATCGTTTCGCGGCACCTGCGATGACGTACTCGCGAAGGTCATCTCTGGTTATCGTGTCCCGCGAATTTCCCTTTCTTCGGATTAGTTGCACCATCGCATCATTGAGATATATCACCATTACAACACCGGTTTCTACAGCGATACCAAATAGTGCGATGAAGCCAACAGCTACTGCCACGGAAAGGTTGGTTCCCCATAGGTAGATCATGTATGCCCCGCCTATCAAGGCAAATGGAACGGTGATCAGGCTGAAGAATGCTTCTCGTATCGAGCGGAAGGCGAGATAGAGCGACGTGAAAATAATCAGAAGGACAACCGGGAGGATCACGATGAGCGTCTGCTGGCCGCGCAGCAAGTTCTTGTATTGCCCGCTCCATTCCAGAAAGTATCCTTCTGGCAGCCCACTCATTTGTTCATCCAGTGTTGCCATGGCATCTTCGACAGCACTTCCGAGGTCACGACCCCTGACATTAAAGAGAACCGCTCCGCGCAACATTGCATTCTCGGACGTGATCATTGCCGGACCGTTTTCAAATCGGATATCGGCGACGGCAGATAGCGGAATGGTTCCTGCAGACGAGGTATTGACGGGGATGCGCTCTAATTCACCGATACTGTTTCGAAAGTCCTGAGCCATCCGAACGCTGATCGTGAACCGCTCGCGCCCTTCTATCGTCTGACCTACCGGCGATCCACCAATTGCCGATTCGACGATTGCGTTGACATCGTCAATGCTAAGTCCGTATCGCGCCAGTGCCTCTCGATCGCTGTCGATCGTGAGGTATTTTCCTCCTGTAATAGGCTCGACGTATAGATCTTCGACGCCAACGACCCCCTGAAGAGCAACTTTAACGCGTTCTGAAATTGATGCAATGCTGTCGAGGTCCCGACCAAATACTTTGACCCCGACATCGGTACGAATGCCTGTTGAGAGCATGTTAATGCGGTTGATGATTGGCTGGGTCCATCCGTTGACAACTCCCGGAATTTGTAAAAGGGCATCGAGTTCGCTGATTATGTCATTCTTCGTGAGGCCTTCGCGCCATTCCGATTTTGGCTTGAGCATGATAATGGTCTCAATCATGCTGATGGGTGAGTTATCGGTTGCTGTTGCAGCTCGCCCCGCCTTTCCTAAAACCTTGTCGACTTCTGGAACGGACTTGATTATTCGGTCCTGCACTTGTAAAATTCTCTTTGCTTCGTCGTTGGAAACGTCGGGGAGCGTGACGGGCATGAACAGAATTGACTGTTCATCCAGCGGAGGCATGAATTCTGTTCCGAGACTCATCAGCAAAGGGACGCTGACGGCCAGCGCGGCAATGTTGACTCCGATTGTCGTTTTCCTCCATTTCATGCACCTTCGGATGATCGGTTCATACACACGTTCCAGGAAATTATTGAGTGGATTCTTTCGTTCATTCGAAAACCTTCCCTTCATAAAGAAGGAGATGATTACCGGCGCGAGTGTCACGACGAGTATTGCATCGACCAACATGATAAAGGTTTTTGTGAATGCAAGTGGATGGAATAGTTTTCCTTCCTGGCCGGTCAACATGAACACAGGTAAGAACGACGTGATAATGATGACGGTGGAGAAGAATACACCACGCGATACCTGTTTCGAGGATCGCTCGATGATCTCGAGTCTTTCGGTTTCGTCGATCGGACGATAGTTCCGGGTGAATAACTTTCTGATCATGTGCATTAGTTTTTTGTTTCCGGATTGAGCTCGTCGAAGCGGATAGATAAATGCTTGTAGGAATTTTCTGCCATGATGATACCGTTGTCCACAATGACACCGATGGCGAGTGCAATTCCTGTCAGAGACATTATATTGGAAGTAATGCCAAAGAGATTGAGCAAGATGAAGCTCGTAGCGATGGTAATCGGAATCTGTATGATGATGCTGGCAGCGCTGCGCCAATGCCATAAAAACAGGATGACGACTAGCGAGACGACAATCATTTCTTCTATCAGGGTCGTCTTAATGGACGAAATTGATTCGCGGATCAACTCGCTGCGATCATAGATAATGTTGAATCGCATTCCGCCTGGAAGGCCCTTTGCGACTTCCTCCATTTTGTCTTTGACGCGCGCTATGACATCGTCGGCGTTCTCACCATATCGCATGACTACGATTCCGCCGACGACTTCTCCTTCTCCGTCGAGGTCGAACAGACCTAGCCTGGGCTCACCGGTCATTTGCACGGTGCCGACATCCTTTACCTTAACAGCGACGGAATTCGTCGTTTTTACCGGCAAGTCTTCGATTTCCTCGATTGACTGGAGATAGCCAGACGTCTTTACGATGTAGCCGATGCCGCTCATTTCAAACTTGCGACCGCCGGCCTCATTGTTATTCTTCCGTATCGTTTCGATCACCTCCTGTATCGAGAGGTCGTAGTAAGTGAGTTTGTGCGGGTCGAGAGCTACCTCATACTGTTTCTGAAAGCCACCGAAGGATGCTATTTCACTAACCCCTTCAACATTTTGAAGTGCGAACTTTACATACCAATCCTGAAGCGCGCGTTGTTCACCGAGGTCCAGGTCAGGTGCGTGCAGCGTGTACCACAAAATGTGGCCAACTCCAGTACCGTCTGGCCCCAGCGTTGGGGTAATTCCCTCAGGGAGCAATCTGGCGGCGTAGTTCAATCGCTCCAGCACTCGCTCCCGCGCCCAATAGACGTCTGTGTTATCGTTGAATATCACGTAGACAAAGCTCATTCCGAACATGGATGACCCTCTTACGTACTTCACGTGTGGAAGTCCCTGGAGATTTGTTACCAGCGGATAGGTAATCTGGTCCTCAATGATCTGAGGACTTCGACCCATCCATTCCGTGAAAACGATTACCTGATTTTCCGATAGATCCGGGATCGCATCTATCTTGTTTTCGCGAACAGAATACAATCCCCATGCAAACATTCCCGCTGCAACCAGGAGCACGAGGAACCTGTTGCGCATTGAAAAGGAGATTAAGCCTTCAATCATAACGTGCGACTTACCCGGTGGATCCGGGCGAATTAAATTGATGTAAGAACAATGATTTGAAACCGGAAGGCGCAAGTGTGCCTTCAGTGTCGGTCAGGACTGACCTTAAGAATAGAGATTGACTTAAATCAATAGCACGCGATGCTGGATGACGAGATCACAGGATCGCAATGGCGATTTGTATGCGGTGAAGGAAGGCGTTGTCGATTCCGGCACGACGTCGGATATCGGAACGGGTGGTCGTTTTACATCGACGAAGAACTGTCCGATTTCTAACGACGACAAAGCGGACTTAAAATCCGAAGAATCGTGAATCACGGTCTCGTCTGCGCAGCAGGGTTCAGGTGCTGACTGATGGCAGGGAGGCTGCTGCTTTTCCATTTCACAGGCGTCCGCGTGTGCCATGAATGACACATTCTCAACGCCTCCCATACAGAGATGGATGCCGACAATAAAGCTGGTTGACGACATCAGCACCAGCCATGCCAATAATATGGACCCTATTGCTCTGCCTGCTTTCATCTTCGCAAAGGTAGGAATATTCTTCCCCACGAGTTTATACTTTAGCCCGAATTTCTTCCAAAGTTGTGGAAAACGGCCGAAATAGACGCTGTTTCCAATCGTTATTCAACGTTTTCATCTTTCTTTCTTAACCACAATGAGGCCAGCATCGAAGCAATCAATGTGAGAGCGACGACGGCGAGCGACACCTTGATCGGTATCTGAACGATGTCGGTTAAACACATCTTTATACCGACGAAAGCGAGAATCGTCGCCAATCCGTATTTGAGGTACTGAAAATACTGTTCAATCGCTGCGAGTGCAAAATAAAGCGAACGCAGTCCGAGAATCGCGAAGACGTTGGATGTATAGACAATGAACGGATCGTCGGAGATGGCCAAAATTGCTGGAATGGAATCCACTGCAAATATCAAATCAGTGCCTTCGATCATGACGACCACGATAAACAAAGGAGTTGCCCACG
This sequence comes from Flammeovirgaceae bacterium, assembly GCA_044507115.1. Lineage (GTDB taxonomy): Bacteria > Bacteroidota > Bacteroidia > Cytophagales > Cyclobacteriaceae > Chryseosolibacter. The sequence goes on from JBIQJZ010000016.1 coordinate 4,058, forward strand.
TTTTCCCGGCACGTCTGAGGAAAAAACGGTCACCTTCAAAATCTGAAGTGACGGGAAAAAGCTTTCTTGCAAACTTCACCAGCGGATTTTTCTCCGGTTTGACTTTGGGATCACCGCCAATCATCATTCGAATACCTGTGAAGATCAGAAATCCACCGAACAGATAGATAAGCCAGTGAAACTTATGGATGAGTTCGATCCCCGCGAAGATAAAGATCACACGCATCACCAACGCGCCCAATATACCCCAGAAAAGCACCTTGTGCTGATACTCCTTTGGAACATGGAAGTATGAGAAGATCATGATCATGACGAAGATGTTGTCGATGCTCAGTGATTTCTCGATCAGATATGCTGTGAAGAACTGCAAGGCTTTCTCCTGCCCCATGAAGTAGTAGACGAACAGGTTAAAGGCCATTGACAATGCAACCCAAACACCTGTCCAGATCAGCGCTTCTTTTGCTCTAACTACGTGGGCGTGACGATGAAAGACACCGAGGTCGAGGGCTAGCATGCCGAGGACAAACAGGTTGAAGCCACCCCATAGAATTGCTGATTCGCTCATGGAAAGGTTTAATGCGCTAAAGATACATTTAGGTGCCTTGTGTTCCAATATTATGAACCGGGTCTTGCGGACCCTTGTGCTTGTGAATTCTTATCTGTTTTTGCAGCATAGTGGGTTGATTGGAACCGCTGAAGTAAAAACTTGCAATAGTTTTTTAGATGTGAGGCTCTTGAAGATTTGCAACAGTGACACCGGTTATTTTCCGGGCACTTTTTTTTTCGTGTGAAAGAATTCGGAGTGTATCTTTACTTAATAAAAATTCGAGTATGCGCTGTCAGTGGATCATATTTCTTGCTTTTGTAACGTCGGGGTTCGAGGCCTTATGCCAGTTCCGCGACAGGGCCAGTTCACAGCTTCAATTGAGCGGTGTGGGATTTCTTGGAGGCACGAATTACGTCACACGAATGTCCGACAACTGTGGGATATACAGCTCGGAGGGTGACCGGCGTGCCGGTCGACTTTCGCTTGCGATAGACTGTAAGAGCGAGGAGCATAAGATATCGTCCGGGTTTGTGCGCGAGAAGTCAGCAATCAAGATCGTTCGGGAAGAGGAAACACACAGCTTTCTCAAACGGGACATTTACGGCTACCGGGATTGCAGTGGTAAGGAATATCATTTTTTCCAGGGAAATAGCTTTGAGTTAGTCAACCCGGGTGAGGCTATTCCCATCTATCGAACCTATCGACAACGCGGAAAACAGCGTGTAACAAAGTACTTCTTTGCATCCATGACCGGTGAGATCAGACCGCTTACGCTTGAAGATCTTCGTATTGCATTCGCTGAAAAACCGCAGTTTCTGGAGAAGCTTGCTATACTGGCTGAAAACAATTTTCAACTGACAAGATACTTGTATCTGATCAATCGCGTGTGGGGTAATTCGATGGAGAATATCTGATCTCCGCACTTCTGTTGAAGAATTCTTCGTTGATTTGAGGAATGATTCATCCCACACTCTTCATGAAACCAGTAACGTTCAACATTCGACCGGCGTACCATTTCGGAATTTATCTGGCATTCTTACTCCTCGCGGGCTGTGATTCAAAGCGATTGCAGTACCAAATCACTTCTGAAGGCATTTCTGTTGCGGAAGGCGACTCTCCCGTTCTTTTCTTCCAGGTGGAGCCCAAATCCCTGAATGGACAATTCAAACGGGCTGGCTATGTGCATCCACTCTACAACCTGGGCGGTGCGGTGATCACCGAAGATTTTCCCGAAGACCATCGTCACCAGCATGGCATATTCGCGGCCTGGCATCAAATACTCGTCGGAGATTCGATTGTAGCGAATGGATGGATGGGTGAAAATATCTCATGGGAAGTTGCGGAGGCCGACGTAGCTCGTGGCCAGAACAGCGTGATAATATCGGGGGAGATCGTCTGGCAAGTCTCTCGAGGGGACCAGGTTGAGTCCGTCGCAAAAGAAATTGTTGCGATTACTGTCCATGAATCAATGGATGAGCAACGGATAATAGATTATGATTTCCAACTCGTCTCATTGATTGATGGTCTGCAAATCGGCGGAGCCAACAACGACAAGGGGTATGGAGGTTTTTCACTTCGCTTCAACCTCCCCCCCGATATTGCGTTCGTCGCGCGAGACGGCGACGTTGAGCCAACGTCCGTTCCTGTCGAGGCGGGCCCGTGGATGGACATGACAGGATCATTTGACACGACGGGAAAAAGCGGAATACTGGTACTTTCACATCCTTCGAATCCCGGTCACCCTCAGCCGTGGATTCTTCGCCGGCAAAAGAGTATGCAGAACCCCGTGTTCCCGGGAAGGCATCCCGTTGGGGTGGGAGGCGAAGGTCTCAACTTTCGCTACCGGTTGATTCTCCACCAGGGTGAGATTGATCCCAGCGCTGCCGAGGCTGCGTTTGAGTTGTACAGCGCGAAGTGAAAACGCCACTGCTATGCGTCGAGACGCGTGGCAGTGGCGTAATGAAGTGACCTCGATCAGTAAGTGTATCGCAGCGTTATCCCGTAAGTTCGCGGGTCGCCCAAGACAGCTGCGTAGTGACCGGCATTCCCCGCAGCAGGCAGGAGTTGTTCGAAGTAATCCTTGTTGAGCAGGTTCCTGGCCCATATCGTGAGAGATAGTCCAGACGTTGCGCGAAATCCTGCGCGTAGGTTGATCAACGTGTAGCTATCGACATTCAGATATGCTGACGGCGACGGGCTCGATGAAAACGACGAGCGGAAATAACCATCGAAGGCAAAGAAGAGTTTGCTCTCCTGGCCGATCACGCTTATCAGATTGGAACTAACCTCTCCACCAAGCGAACCCGCCCATTTCGAAATTCCGGGAAGGGCCGCACCCGAAATTTCCTTGAAGGCAGAAGGACCACCGGTTTCCTCCAGAGGAACAGGGGCATTGGTAAACGATTTGTATCGTCCGTCGGTGTATGCCACCGCTCCATAGATAGAAAGATTGCGCGAAGCCCGGAAGTTGCCATCGAGTTCGAGTCCGGTCACGCGGACAGCCTCTGCGTTAGCGAGATAACCGCGGTTCACTCCGATCTCCGGTGATTGCACCTGCGTTTGGAAATCTTCGACATCGGTGTTAAAGAGTGTCAGGTTCAGGGTAGAGTTTGAACTTGGACTGCTCTTGATCCCGAGTTCGATGTGTTTGACATACTCGGGTTTCACTTGTGCGAGGTTGGTCAGCACTTCCCCCGCGGATGTGGGGAGCCCTCCAAGATTTACGCCGACAGGTTTATAGCTGATCGAGTACGTGGCAAATGTACTAAGCTTTGTCGCAGGTTTGAACGACAGCGTCAGCTGACCCGAAACGTTTGATTCGTCGACATCTGCGGTAAACGCCTGGTCGCTGTAGACAGCGCGCTTGATGGCGAGTAACGCAGGGTCGTCTGTTTCAAGTCCGCCGTAAGTTCGCCGGTCATAATTGACTTTCTTCTGATCGTAGTTGTATCGCAGCCCTGGGAGGATGTGAAAACGTTCGGTAACAGCCCAGTCCGCCTGCGCGAACACTGCGGCCCCGAGCGATTGCAACCGCGATGTCGTACGTATTCCGTACTGATCGAAGAGACCCGGAGTCTGCCACAGTTCACTAGTAGTGTTTTGCGAGAATCTCCATTGGGCCCATCCCGATTCCTCCGTATGAACGGGATCGGTGTTCAGGTCCTGGCCGATCGCGAAGACGCCGATTACGCCGCTCACAGAAGGTGATAGATCTCCGGCGTAGCGTATTTCTTGTGACCAGTTTCGATGGCGCGATGTGCCTTCCGACCGACTCAGGACCGGAAGTCCTGTAAAGTCGCGATCGTTCGAGGGATCCCAATCCCAATAGCGCCACGCGGATGTGGAGGTCAGCGTACCTTTCCCGATTGTGGCGTCAATGTTGAGTGACACGCCTCCGAGGTCGTTGCCGGATCGCCAGGGTGTATCATGGTCGATTTTCCGATCGAACGCATTCCGACTGGGTAGTTCGTAGCCAAGGTCAGCGATGATCTGGTCAAACTGGCGGTATGCAGGCCGTTGCGTGGGCACGACCCCGGCGATAACCTGCGCGTAGCCCTCAGGTCTTTGCCGCGTGTTGTCACCTGTAAGTGTGATCTTCAATTGATCGCTTGGTCGGAACACCAATTGGGCCCGAACACCGAGGTTGTTGAGGTTATTCACATACTTCTGTGATCGGACATTGTACAATAGTCCATCGCGTTGTGTTCCTGAAAAGGAAAGCCGTGCCGCAAGCTTTTTTCCCAGGGGGCCGGTCACAGACGCCTTTGCCTGAATGAACCCATAATTGCCATAACCTACTTCAATAGTACCTCCAGGTGTGAAGCTTGCAGGGCGCGTAGTTACGTTGAACGCACCTGCTGTAGTGTTTTTTCCGAAAAGAGTGCCCTGCGGCCCGCGCAGCACTTCAATTTGTTCGATGTCTATGAAATCAAGCGTGGCCGCGGCGGGACGCGCATAGTACACGCCGTCAACGTAGAATCCTACGCCGGGATCAATCCCGTCGTTTGTAAGACCAAACGTCGATCCGAGTCCGCGAATATTCAACGTGGTATTTCTCGGGTTTGAGGAATACAACTGCACCGTTGGAACAAGTTCCTTGACCCGGTTAACGTTGAATGCGCCGGCATCCTCGGCTAGATCTCCCGAAATGACCGAGACCGGTATTGGAATTTCTTGTAAAGTTTCGATCCGTCGGCGTGCTGTTACTGTGATTTCCGACAATACATTGTCGTCGTTAAGACCGATTTCTATCGGCTCCTCGGGCAGTTCGAAGATCTCCAGTTGCTGCGACTTAAATCCTGTCGAGCTGATGGTAACTGAGAACGGCAGTTGCGCCGGTGCCGCGAGCTGGAATTGTCCATCAATATCTGTTACTGAAAAGAACTTGGTACCCTTGACCACAACAGTTGCGCCGACAACTGGTTCGCCGCGTTGATCTGTCACTGTGCCAGTAATATTCTGCGCATGGGAGACCGATGCTGCAAGGGATAGTATAACGAATAGCTTAATAAATATTTTCATTTTGGTTGATGTTTGTCGTTGAAACTGATGTGAAGCAGGGTGCAAATGGGATTGCACCTGGATGTCGGTCGTGCAAGAGGAACGAAGACGCTTTCATAAGTCTTTGCAGGTTTGTGGGTGTTAACGGCGTCGTGTGGCCAAGGCGTCCCCGATTTTATCCGATTCAGGGCGCAGGAAGCCGTGGGCATGCAAGTGTTCCTGTCCGCTTTCGCGAATCCAGTTGAGGAAGTCAACAGCTTCGGCCGTAGCATGCTCGCGGTCGACGGACAGGTGCAGATACCCGATTGGAATGTTCTTGATGTCTTTCGTCCCTACATCTTCTAATCGCTTGATTGCTTCATCCAGGTCGTCGTAGAATTTTTCGTCCGCGGGTACCTTGTTGTTTCCATTGAGATCCGGCGGTAATACAACTAATCCCTCGACGGGCTTTCGCGTCTCCAAATCATAAATTAGCGAGAGCGGAAGGTAGCTTACGGCGGTGGTATCGCGGAGCAACACTTTCAACAGGTGGGCGTCGGCTCCCGCTATACGGGTACCTTTTATGTCCTTTTGAGAATAGCCGAAGTATTCGGAGAACACGGATGGAACTCCTGCTTTCTGCATGCGCGTGTATGTTGTGAAGGGGAGTTCGATGCGACTTCGCTTGTCATCAGCAGCAAAGATGTCGTGAAAGAATATTTCCTTTAGAATGGACTGCGTTACTCCTTTCTGAGCGTAAGCCTCCGCAAAGGCAGAAGTACTATTGGCGACAGGCAGGACGGCATAGCGTCCGATATAAATGTACTCGCGTTTGGCGCGGAGTTCAGGGGCATGGTCATATACCTCGGCGAGGATGTCGTACTTCAGTGGATCGGCGGATCCTCGCGACTCTACAATGATTTGGACATCTGGCTTGATGCGTGAGTATTCCTCAATCCATTTTTCAATCAACTCGTATGAGAAGCGCACGCCTGTCACGATGACGAGTTTGTTATCGCGCGTTTCGGATTGGGCGGAGACCGGTGCCGCAGCGGTAACGGATATCAAGGCCGCTAACAATATTTTGTAAAGAAATGTCATAAAATCTATCGGATAAGTAGTATTTATAAGGGCAAATATATGATCTATGTCTATAAAGTCAATAGATATTGTCTATATATCAAGATTTTTTTCGCCGGTTTGGCGATGGAGGACGGAGACTACAGCCGAGGGCCGGCATTCCGGTTGACGACCTTTAATCGCCAGAAGAACAGTCCGATTCCCGCGGCGCAGCTGATCAGATATATGAATCCTGCGCGGATATGCGCGTCGGGAACCGATCCGAGTCCAGACATTTCGTACGCGGGAATAGTGTAACTCAGCGCGTAAGCCTGGGAAAAGACGATGATACAGATCAGCGTTAGCAGGAAGAAGCTGTGCTTGACGGTAAATCGAAACAGGTCGGACTCGCGGCCTACGAGATTCCCAGCTGCCGCAGCAACAGCTATCGACTGCGGTGAGATCATTTTTCCGACTACGCCGCCCGACACGTTCGCCGATACAGTAACTACCGGATCGACGTGGATAGACGTTGCCGTTTCATATTGGAGTTTGGCAAACAATGCGTTTGCAGACGTGTCCGATCCGGTGATGAATACCCCCAGCCAACCCAACACGGGTGCAAACAGCGGAAAGAGAAAACCCGTAGTGGCAAGCGCGGCAGCCAGTGTCAGCGTGATTCCCGACGCGTTCGCGATGTATGCGAAGCCGAGAACGGACGCGATTGTCACGACGGGAAACTTCAATTGTCGCAATGTCGCACCAAACACGTCAATCCCCTTCCGAAGCGGCAAACCCACCAACGGCATGGCGATGAGTGACGTGAAGAAGATCGCCGTGCCGGCGGCGGAAAGATAGTTTACCTTGAAGACCTGCGGCAGGGGTACACCGTTTGTGTTGAGAATCGAATTGTGTACGAGGGGAAACCCGAACTCGAAATATCCCAGATAGTTCAACGCATCCTTGACCGGCCGGATTCCCCAGGTGATGATTAATACTGTGAGCAGAAGAAACGGAGACCACGCGCGCAGAATTTCGCCTGTCGTGGGACGCGGACGTGTGTTGGTATCTGTCCATATTTCATCCGGGAATCGCCAGATCGTTCTCGGTTTCCAAAACCGGAGAAATACGACAAGGCAAATAATGGAGCCGATGCCGGCGATCACGTCGGGTAGCGCGGGCCCGAGGAAGTTTGATGTGAGCCACTGCAGGAATCCGAAAGAGATTCCGGACACCAGTATCGCGGGCAATACTTCGCTGGTCCGACGTACTCCGGCCATCAACGCAACCAGATAAAAGGGGAGGAGCACCGACAGGATTGGCAGTGTTCGGCCGACCATCTGTGAGATCGCCATCTCCGGGACACCGGATACCTGAGAGGCTACTGTAATTGGTATACCGATTGCTCCGAATGCTACCGGCGCCGTATTCGCTATTAAACAAATGCCCGCAGCATAGAGTGGGTTGAACCCCAAACCGACAAGCATTGCGGCGGTAATGGCAACGGGAGCGCCGAACCCCGCCGTCCCCTCGAGGAAGGCTCCGAATGAGAACGCTATCAGGAGCGCCTGAAGACGACGGTCGGATGTGATGGAGGCCATGAACTGCTTGATAACTTCGAACTGACCGCTCGCGACGGTGATGTTAAACAGGAACACCGCCGTCAATACGATCCAGCAAATCGGGAAAAGTCCGTAGAGAATGCCTTGCACTGTTGACATGAGTACCAGCTTGGCAGGCATCCCGTATACAGCAAGGGCGATGAGCATTGCGAGCAGCGTCGCCGTGAGGCTTGCCATATACCCTTTCATTCTTCGTATGATCAATGCCCAGAAGATGTATGCGATGGGAATGAGTGCAACAAGGGCAGAGAGCGCAAGATTATTTAACGGATCGACTACCTGTGTCCACTTCATCGGCACCGGGGTTCGTGGTGAATGCAGAACAATATACTAAACGATTCCCACAGTTCACGGAACGTCCGGCGGTGACTCCTTGCCGTTGGGGCCGAGCGCGGCCTTTGCGCGTTTCAATCCGGTCACCTGGAGTATTTCTTGTTCATTAAGTGTTTCCTTCTCCAGGAGTGCGTGTGCCAAGGCGTCGAGTTCACGCCGGTGATCACGCAGCAGTTGCCGTGCCTGGTCGTGACATTCTCCGATGATGCGCAGCACCTCTTGGTAAATTGCCTGGGCCGTATTCTCACTGAAAGGCTTGTTTGTGTAGCGGGCCGCCATCGGATTGTTCAGGTATGGATTGCTTTTTGGCGCGAGCTGGATCATCCCAAGGCGGTCGCTCATGCCCCACCGCGTCACCATTCCGCGCGCGAGGTTTGTTGCCTGCTCGATGTCGTTTTCGGCACCGGTCGTGCGCGAACCGAAGACGACCTCCTCCGCGGACCGCCCACCGAGAATACCGATGATCCGCGCACGGAGGTAGTCCTCCGAATAATTGTAACGGTCACTTTCCGGCCGCTGATAGGTGACTCCGAGAGCCTGACCGCGTGGGACGATCGTAACGCGATTCACCGGATCAGCACCTGGCACGACGAGTCCAAGGATAGCGTGACCGCCTTCGTGATAGGCAATGCGCTCGCGCTCCTCTGGCTCAAGGATCAGTGAACGTTCCGGACCGAGGATGATCTTTTCAAGGGCATCGAGAAAGTTTCCCTGGTGTACTTTGTCCTGATTGTGTTTTGCCGCCAGCAGTGCGGCTTCGTTCACGAGATTCCGCAGATCCGCGCCCGACAGTCCCGGCGTTGCGGAGGCGATCTCATACAAGTTAATGTCATCTGCAAGCGGAACGTTCCGCGTATGAACTTTCAGAATCGCCTCCCGGCCGTTCTTGTCGGGCAGGTTCACGACCACGCGCCGATCGAAACGCCCGGGACGCAGCAAAGCCTTGTCAAGTACATCGGGCTGATTCGTCGCCGATAGAACAATCACACCTTCTTTGCTGGAAAAGCCATCCATTTCCGTGAGAATCTGATTGAGGGTTTGTTCTTGCTCGCTGGAGCCGCCGATTGCCGCAGTACCACGCGCGCGCCCAATGGCGTCCAACTCGTCGATGAAGATGATGGCAGGCGCATGCTCCCGGGCCTGCTTGAACAAATCGCGTACTCGCGCGGCTCCGACTCCCACGATCATTTCGATAAACTCTGACGCGCTCATGGAGAAAAACGGCACGCCGGCCTCTCCGGCAACGGCACGCGCGAGCAGCGTCTTCCCGGTACCAGGTGCACCGATCAGCAATACGCCCTTCGGAGCAGTCCCTCCGAGACGAGTGTATTTTTGGGGATTCCGAAGGAAGTCGACCACTTCTACCAATTCATTCTTGGCCTCGTCGATACCTGCGACGTCTTCGAAGGTCACTTTCTTGTCAGTTGCCTTGTCAAAGCGCTTGGCCTTGCTGCGACCAATTCCCATGAAGTTGCCCATCCCACCGATGCCGCCTCCTTGTTTTGCGCGCCGATACATCCACACGTAAAATCCGATGATCAGGAGGGCCGGTCCGAATAGAATGAGAAAGGACAGCAGTGGATTGCCACCTTCGCTCGGAGGACGAACGCGAATGACCACGGAGTTTTCTATCAGAAGCGTTTCCAGGCCCGAGTCAAGGAAGGCGGGTAGCTCGGTTGTAAAGCGAGTGGCTTCGACCACTTTTCGCGCCTGCCCGAGCATATTGGTTGTATCGCCGCTCATGGGAGGGACTTCTACCGGGTTCTTAAACCGACCCGTTACGGAAAGTCCTGTTGTGAATATTTCCTCGACGTTTTTTTTTGCGACTTCGGCTTTGAACAGCGTATAGGGGACTTTCACCGCTGCCTCCGGTCCCGGAAAGAAGTATTTGCCTGCGAAATAGTTCAGAGCTAACAGACCGAGAATCCAAAACCAAAATCGGCTAGCGGGCCACTGCCATTTCTCCGGCGTGCCGGGTTTTGTGTTCGTGGGACGGGGTGCGGGCTGGGAGGCGGTCATACCCCTAAAATACAACTCTTATTCCCAATCGCTCTGGTAACAGGATATTCCTTTCTTTGAGCGGTTAGAATAGTTATGAAAAATAAGCCATTTTTGTATTTTGGAAATAAAATAAAAGATTTTACTATCCAAAAATTAATAAAACGAAGGATTTAGTGCTTATTATTGTATTCGAAAAAAAGACAGTAGGCTATGAAGTACTTGGGTGTGGAGTTACAACACCTTGTTGATCAAGGGGCTATACATACCGCTCGGGAGATTTCGCAGCAACCGGACCTGTGGGAAGCGATCTGGCGAAAGATTGGCGACAGCCGGGAGGAGATGTCATCGTTCCTTGGTCGTGTCGTACCGGGTATCCAACAGATTGTGCTCACCGGTGCGGGTACCAGCGCGTACATCGGACATTCCCTCGTAGGGATGATGCAGCGCCGAACGGGCGTTGCCACGGTCGCGATTGCTTCTACGGATCTGGTATCGCACCCAAAGGATTATCTTCAACAAGACGTTCCGACGCTGCTGATTTCGTTTGCTCGATCAGGAAACAGTCCGGAGAGTGTTGCCACCGTAGCGCTCGCCGAGGAACTGTGTCGGACCTGCTATCACCTCGTTATTACCTGCAACGCGGAGGGCCAGCTCGCGGCTTATAAGACGAAACACGAGAAGTTTGTGTTCGCGCTGCCTCCTGAGGCAAACGACCAGAGCCTTGCTATGACGAGCAGTTACACCGGCATGCTGTTAGCTGCAATTCTGATAGCTCATCTTGACAATCTCGAGGCCCAGAAGAAAGATGTTGATTTGCTGATCAGCTATGGTCGGCGAGTAATCGAGTCTTATACGGCGGATCTCGAACGGATCGCGGAGAAGGACTTCCGGCGAGCTTTCTTCCTGGGATCAGGCCCTCTTCTTGGTACTGCCCGTGAGTCTAATCTTAAGATTCAGGAATTGACCGACGGACAGGTCGTCTGCAAAGAGGATTCGTTCCTGGGATTTCGACATGGCCCGAAGGCTGTGATCGATGACTCCACGCTGGTGTTCTATATCTTTTCAAACAAGGAGTACGTTCTGAAGTACGAGCGAGATCTACTTGCATCGATGAAGAAAGGACGTGCGCCCCTGATGGAAGTCGGGATTATGGAAAGTCGCATCCCGGGCATAAATCTCGATCAGATATTCTATCTTTCAGACAATGGTGCCAGTCTTAGCGAAGAGTACCTGGCGGTTTGCAGCGTTCTACCCGCGCAGATATTAGGCTTCTTTAAATCGCTGAAACTGGGACTTAGACCCGATGCGCCCTCGGCAACAGGGGCGATTACGCGGGTGGTCGAAGGAGTGCAGATTTATGACCTCAACCCCTGATCGGGTTTCCCCAGACTGATCGAATGCCATCCGAAAAAACATATGATGTACTAGTCGCCGGGGAGTTGAATGTCGATCTGATCCTGAACGGCATCCACAAATTCCCCGAGATTGGAAAGGAAGTGTTGTCTGACCGCATGGACGTCACACTCGGTAGTAGCTCCGCCATATTCGCGAGCAACCTGAGCACGCTCGGCACACGGGTCGCCTTTTGCGGCGCGCTGGCACGCGATCAGTTCGGCGACATCGTACTTACTAGTCTGAATGAGAAAGGGGTCAATACCGATCATATTGTGTTCACCGATCAGAAGGGAACCGGGATCACGGTTGCCCTGAGCGTGGGCGAAGACAGGGCAATGATCACTTATCCCGGGGCGATGACGGTATTCGATATTCGCCATATACCGGACGACGTGCTCAGACGTTCGAAGCATCTGCACGTTAGCTCCATCTTTCTCTCGACCGGACTCAAGTCGGATATCCACACTCTTTTTGCGAAAGCCAGATCGTTCGGTCTCACTACCTCGCTCGACCCCCAGTGGGACCCCGAGGAGAAGTGGGATATCGATTTTCCTTCACTACTTAAGAATGTTGATGTATTTATTCCCAACGAGGCAGAACTGCGCGCAATAACAGGGTTGGCAGACGTGGAGGATGCAGTCGGATCATTACGTCCTTATACCAATGTCTTGATTGTTAAGAAAGGCCGCGCGGGTGCTAGTTTGTGGCGCGCCGATGAGATTATTCACCAACCTGCTTTTGTTAATTCTCATGTGGTCGATAGCATCGGGGCGGGAGATAGTTTCGACGCGGGATTCATTCACCAGTTTATTCAAGGACGCGCGTTAAAGGAATGCCTTGAGTTCGGGGCACTCACCGGTGCGATCAGTACGACCCGTGCAGGCGGGACGTCCGCCTTCGAGAGCGCGGAATCGGTGCGCCGTATTGCCGCGGAGCGGTTTGGTTTTCGAATCTGATGTGAAAGAAGAAAGATGTTGTTTTACCACGAATGAAAATGTTACTACAGGATAAACTCGCCGAATTCAGCAGGGATGGAAAAGCGTTGCTCGCAACCAACTTTTACAACTTTGAAACGCTGTCGGGGGTCGTGCAAGCTGCGGCCGCGTTGAAGAAGCCCATCATCCTCCAGCTTTCGGAGAGTTCCCTTGACTACCTTGGCGTTGACGTTGCCGCCGAAATGGCGCGCCAGATGCTGCGCCAATACGATGTCGAAGGGTGGCTGCACCTCGATCACGGAAGTTCCGTTGAGCGCATTGTACGCTGTCTGGACGCAGGATTTGATTCCGTCATGATCGACGCCAGTGAAACAAGCATCGACTCCAATATCCGGATCACTTCGGAAGTTGTGAAACTCGCGGCGCCATATCGCGCAAATGTGGAAGCGGAACTGGGTTATGTCGCTAAGCTGGGGCAGGCACAATCAACAGGGAGCTTCACCCAGCCCGAAGAGGCATCGCGATTTGTGAATGAAACGGGCATCAACGCGTTGGCGATTGCCATTGGATCTGCCCATGGATTCTATAAGGAACCCCCTTCACTGCAACTCGACTTGCTTTCCAGGATTCGGGAGGCGACGCCGGTCGCCCTGGTTCTTCACGGCAGTTCAGGTATCCCGGATGCGCAGTTGCAAGGTGCTATTCGCCGGGGAATCGCGAAGGTGAACCTCGCGACGGAAACAAAAAATACGTTCATGCGCACGCTGAAGGATGTGCTTTCAGATAATGAAGAAATTGACCTGCGGAAAGTCTTTCCGCGCGCGACAGCATCGGTTAAAGCGCTGATCGAGGAGAAGTTGAAAGTGGTGACACCGTAGTCGGTCCGGGCCCGGACGGGTAAATTTGATATATTTGAAATGTATTCGCCTATCCCATACTATGAAGCGCAAGGAAACGAAATCGACCGTTAGCAGAAGGATGTTGATCCTGAGCGAACTGGAAAAGCACGGGCAGGTCAGTGTAAACGACTTGAGTGAATCGCTCGGCGTCAGTTCAGTCACCATCCGCAATGACCTGGAACAGCTCGAAAAGAAGAACATGCTTTTGCGCGCGCGGGGTGGTGCGATGAAGATTTCGCAGAACCACGTAGGACTCGATTACCCGCTTTCGGATAAACAGAAGAAACACCTTACGGAAAAAAAGGAGATCGGAAAAAAGGCCGTCGAACTTATCGAGGACGGTAACACGATCATCCTGGACTCGGGGTCGACAACATTTGAGGTGGCCAAGAATCTGGGAAAATTCGAAGAGCTTACGGTGATAACGAACGCGATCAACGTCGCCAATCTTCTGGCAGAATACAAGAATATCAATGTTATCGTTCCGGGGGGTACGCTCCGGAAAAATTCTATGTCCCTTGTCGGTATTCTGGCCGAGAAGGGATTTCAGAACTACTTCTGCGACCAACTATTTCTCGGTGTCGATGGCTTCGACACCAACTACGGCATCTCAACGCCAAATATCGAAGAAGCGCATCTCAATCAGATCATGATCGGAATGTCGAAGAAGGTGATCGTCGTTGCAGACTCCAGCAAGTTCAACCACCGCGGGTTCGCGTTCATTGCTCCCGTGACCAAGATACACACCCTGATCACCGATAAGGGTATTCCGGGGGACGAGCGGGCGAAACTTGAAGCACTGGGAATTGAGGTTATTGTCGCGTAATGCCTGCGGGAATATGAAAGAAATTTTTCGTTTCGTAACCTTTTCTATTATCAAGAATTAGGTTGTAAAACTTTCTTTTATATATTTGATCCATGGGTAAAGCTTTCAATTCATTTACAAACATCTGTCCGGGGTGGCGGATGTTATTCTTTTTGGCCGTGCCGGTACTCCTCCAGGCATGCTCCTCCGGTAGTTCTGAAAACCGATCTGCCTCGGAGGTGGAGTCGTACTATTCCGAGTCTGATTTTCAAAAAGTACCAAAAACGGACGTTCACGTTCATGTTTTCACGGAGAGCAATGACTTCATGGACATCGCGCGCGACCTCAACTTCAGAGGGGTGAACGTCGCACTTGATGCCAGCAACAATATGGCGCGCGTGCGCCGTTGGTACCGACTCGTCGAAGTGCAGAAAGCTAACAATCCCGACAATGTGGAAAAGATCACGGCTTTTTGGATGGAAGGCTGGGATGAGCCCGACTGGCTTGACAAGAATCTTGCGTGGCTGGACTCCTGTATCAACAGTGGTGCAATTGGGGTTAAGATATGGAAGAACATCGGTATGTCTGCGCGCGACAAAGATGGAAACCTCATCATGATCGACAACCCCCGTTTCGATCCGATCTTCAAAATGCTCGCCGACAGGAAGGTGCCTATTCTGGGTCATTTGGGTGAACCAAAGAACTGTTGGCTTCCGATTGAGGAAATGACTACCAATAACGACCGAAGTTATTTTACGGAGCACCCGCAATATCATATGCACCAACATCCAGACTTCCCTTCGTACGAGGAGCAGATTGCTGCGCGCGACCGGGTGCTGGATAAGCATCCGAACCTTGTTTTTGTCGGCGCCCATATGGGCAGCGTTGAGTGGGATGTTGATGAATTAGCCAAGCGTTTTGACAAGTACCCGAACTTTGCCGTAGATCTCGCCGCACGGATGGGCCAGGTGTTTTATCAGACCGCTCATGATCGCGAAAAGGTCCGCGACTTTTTTATCAAATACCAGGATAGATTGCTGTATGCAACTGATCTTTCTGCCAGCGGGAATGAACCCAGGGAGAACCTGCAACGCGAGTTGGAAGACGTTTGGAAGCGCGACTGGAAGTACCTCGTCACCGCGGATTCGATGACGTCCGATCTCGTCAACGAACCATTCCAGGGAATCCAACTACCCCGCGAAGCCGTCGATAAAATCTATTTTACCAACGCACAGAAATGGCTAGGGGCGTTTAAATAGCAAACTCGTGAGTGGTGAGTGGTGAGTGGTGAGTGAGGCAGTGCCCTCATGGTTTTTCACTTTGTTCAAAGCTTCTCGCTCAGCAATAGAATGCAAAACCTCAAGTCGCACGAACTACTCACGACTCACGACTCACGATTCACCACATCATCCCGTAAACGTCCAGATCGGGCGGTCGGCGTGATTGACGATATCTTCGGCAATACTTCCATTGAGGAAGTGGGCCAGCCCTTTGCGTCCGTGTGTTCTCATCGCGATCAGGTCTCCTTTTATGCTCTTTGTGAACTCGATGATCCCGCTTTCTTCGAATGGGTAGTTGTAGATGTTTAATGTGTAGTTCCGTAGTCCGGATGCTTTCGCAAACTCCTTCAGGCGTTGCATCGTGATGTTATCGGCAGTGAAATTTGTCGGTGTGTTCACGTACAGAACGTGAAGTTTGGCTTTGAAGAAACTTTGCAGGTCTTTGACTTTGGCAATGAGCCTGGATTGATTTTCGGTTTCCAGTGAATTTGGAAATACGATATTCTTGATGGGGCCTTTGAAATAGTTCTTTACGGCAAGTACTGGAACCGGGGAATGCCGAACAATCTTTTCTGCGTTGGATCCGATCAAGTATTCGCGAAGCCCCGTTGCCCCGTGAGTTCCCATAACGACGAGGTCGATCTTCTTTTTTCGAGTCACGTCCTGGATTGCGTTCATAGCAGAATTGAACGCTACCTGAGTTGTTATCTTCACGCCACCTGTGTTGTATCTGGCGATCAGCTTTTCAAACCGTGTATTCGTTGCGTCGGTCATCTCCTTCCGGAAATCGCCCTCAAACGCTACAGCGGGCATCACGATGGGATCCTGAATCGTCGGGAGTTCAATCACATGAAGGAGAAGGATCGATCCCTTCGATTTCCTGGCGAGATCGACCGCCGTGCGAAAGGCGTTAACCGCGGGTTTCGAGAAATCGCAGGGTACAAGAATATTTTTCATGGCACAAATGTTTTTGTTGTTCAAACGTAACTTCTTAACATACTTCATTTGGTGAGTAAAATCAATTGAAGACGTGATTATTGTCAGTCAGTTACCCGTGCGATGTGCGTATTTTCGGATCAACTGGTATCATTGACGTTGAAATGGTATCTTTATCAAAGTCCACTGAACATAATCCACAGCTATGGCTAACCCACTTCTTGTTACAACAGACTTCTCGGAGAGTTCCAGAGGTGCTGTCCGGTTTGCGATCCAGCTGGCACAGAAGACTAATCGGAAGCTTGTTTTTTTTCACTGTCTTCCGTACCTCCGATTATCGCGATGGAGTGACGAGCAGTATCAACGGTTCGCGAAAGAGGAACGCGAAGAAGCGGAGAAGAATCTGACACAATTTGCCCGCGGCGCGTTTCGAAGTGCGCGGGTCAAAGATCCGGAATTCGAATGTATTGTGAAGCACGGAGTAGATGCTCGCAAAGCGATTATCCAACAGGCGAAGAAGTCGGGTGCCGAGGCCATATGCGTCGGAACCCGCGGTGCCGGGAAATTAAAGAAGCTATTGGGCACGACATCATCTGCGATCATTCGATCGTCACCGCTGCCCGTGTTTGTCATTCCCGCGAGTTATCGCAGGAAACCTATCAAACACGTAGTTTATGCCTCGGACCTTGACCGCGTCGCCGGCGAACTAAAAGAGGTGCGCAAGTTTGCACGTCCACTAAAGGCGAAGATCACTGTTCTGCATTACGACTATCTCATCGAAGTCAAGCAGGCACGTGAGAAACTGGAGAAGGTTGCAAAGAAGTATAAACGGAGCGACGTGAAATTCAAGTTCAGGAAATACCACATCGACAGGTCGCTCGCCTCTCATTTGTTAGAAGACATCAAAAAGTCTAAGGCCTCGCTGGCCGTGTTGTTCACCAATCGACGACGTGGGTGGTTTGACCGGCTGTTCCTTTCCAGCAAGTCGATTGACGTCGCGAGCGCGGCGAAAATACCTTTGCTCATCATTCCCCGAGACTAATCTAGTTTATCCAGCTGCCATATGGGTACGATTTTTTGCCCTTCGAGCGGTGAGATCAGATTTCTATGGCGAAATATTCAAAAACAGCGAGCAAGAGCGTCGCGAAGGCGATGCGGAAGCGGAAGCGCGGTACGCTCAAAAGCGGTAGTGGGAAGACAGTGAAAAGCAAGAAGCAAGCGATTGCTATCGGACTTTCCGAAGCACGCAAGAAGGGCGCCAAGGTTCCGCGCAAGAAGACCGCGAAAAAGACGTCACGCAAAACAAGTGCGAAGAAGCGGGCTCGTGCTTAGGCATGAGCCAGGATTACAGCACCCGGCAGTGTTCGGTATAGCAGGAGAACACAGGGTCGGCAGGTGCCCGTTCGGTGACCAGATAGTCGATCGCATGAAGGGGACACACGCGATGCGGGTGGATAGTGTCTCGCTTTTCCGATATCGAAAGCAGTGCCGTCTTTTCTGCCTGGCCAATCATAGCTTTCTTAATCTGCACAGCCTCCCAGTCGGTGTCGGTGATGCCCCCTTTCGCTGAGAATCCATTTGTCCCTAGCAGACATAGGTCGGCTTTAACATCTTGTAGTTGACTGATGACCGAAGGCCCGGTGCAGATATACGAGTGCCGCGAGAGCTTTCCGGCGAGCAAGATCACCTCTATGGTGGACCGCTGGGTTACTTCAAGGGCGACCAGGGGACTCACTGTGAACAGCGTCCCGGTGAGGTTTTCAGGTAACAGTCGTGCGAGCTCTAACATGACGGTCCCTCCGCCGGTTAGTAGTACCATTCCGTCACGTATCAACCCCAATGCTTTCCTGGCGATCTGGATTTTCTCCTTCTGCGCATAGACCACCGTTGGCTGGAAGGGGATATTGAAGTCAGTCGAAACAGCCCCGCCATGTACACGGACAAGTTTGCCCTGGCTTTCCAATTGGATGAAATCGCGACGGATGGTGTCCGCCGAAACCTGGAGGGAACGGCTCAGATCTTCCGTCAGCACCTTTCTGTGCTGACGAAGCTGCCCGAGGATCAGTTGATGACGCTCTTCCTGTAACATGTTACTTCTCCAAAATATGCAGAAAAACGCACAAATGGTCGAGTGGTTTCAATATACCGGCGCTGAATTTGCGTGTTTATGCGAAAATACTATATTTATGTTATAAACAAGCAAAATAACGCAGATGATTGTTTGGCCGTTGGTTATGTGTATGTGGCTGGGGTATTCGGCTGCTGATTCAGTGATTACTGATCGGTATGGTGCTATTACCCGGGGCGACATTACTCGAAAGTCGCTTGCGCTCGTCTTTAGCGCGGATGGATTTGGAGAGGGTGGCGAGGTCGTGCGCGCAACACTTCGGCATCACAACGTATCCGGTGCCTTTTTTCTGACAGGAAACTTCTACCGCAACCCGGCGTTTGCGTCACTGGTCACCGGGCTTAAACATGATGGGCACTACCTTGGTGCACATTCCGACCAACATTTGTTATACGTCGACTGGGCTCGCCGCGATAGCCTCCTCGTGACCGAAAACCAGTTCATGTCGGACCTGCAGGCGAACTACGCATGCATGCGAAAATTCGGTATCCGGAAACGGGACGCGCGATACTTCCTGCCTCCTTACGAGTGGTACAACGCTACGATCTCGCATTGGACCCGTAAGATGGGGCTTCGGCTGATCAATTTCACACCGGGAACTCGTTCTCATGCGGACTACACATATCCGGAGATGGGAGATCGCTATGTTTCGTCCGATGAGATCTACCGCTCGATACTCACCTACGAGGAGGAGAGTGAGCATGGGTTGAACGGATTTATCCTACTCGTGCATCTCGGAACCGATCCGCGTCGCACCGACAAGTTTTACAACCGGTTGGATGAATTACTGGCGGAGCTGATCTCTCGCGGATACCGCTTTGTACCGTTGGAGAAACTGATCTCAGAATAATTCTGAAGCTGGTCAATCAATTTACTATGGCAGTAATAGCACTTGATCTCGGAGGAACGAAGCTTGCGACCGCGCTTTTCACGCCGTCGGGGGCAATCCTGTCAAAGAGCGTTGTGCCGCTCGGCAAGCGCACTGGCAAAGAAGTCGGCAAGCTGATTGCCAATGCCGTGTCGGAATACCTTGCCGACTTCAGTAATCAGGTTGAGTCGATTGGCGTATCGGTACCAGGCATTGCGCGGGCAAAATCGGGAACAGTCTGGGCGCCGAATATCCCGGGATGGGAAGATTATCCCATCGTCGCCGATATCCGGCGCGTTGCTGGAGATATTCCCGTGAGTATTGACAGCGACCGCGGGTGTAGTATGTTAGGCGAAGTGTGGCAAGGGAATGCCCGTCGTTGCCAGAATGCAATCTTCCTCGCTGTCGGAACCGGGATCGGCGCCGGCATACTCGCCGACGGACGCATTCTCCGCGGCGCGAATGATATTGCAGGGGCTGTTGGATGGATGGCGTTGGACAAGCCATTTCAAGACAAATACGTTGCCTGCGGGTGCTTCGAGTACTATGCTTCCGGCGATGGCATTGCCCGGTACACGCGCGAGCGACTGGAAACGGATGCAGTGTATCGGGGCCAACTGCGCAGCTACACGCCGGAGGAGTTGGCGGCAATTCACGTATTCAACGCACACGAGCTGGGCGATCCTCTGGCGATCCGCGTCTTTGAAGAATGTGTCAGGTATTGGGGGATGGCGGTAGCAAATCTCGTGAGCATGTTCAATCCCGAGAAGGTCATTTTTGGCGGGGGTGTTTTTGGTCCGGCGCTAAAGTTCCTCCCGCAAATTCGCCAAGAGGCGGTAAAGTGGGCGCAACCCATCAGCATGAAGAATGTATTGTTCGAACCCTCGGGTCTCCGCGGCGATGCCGCGATCTATGGCGCCGGTTTTCTTGCGTTAAGTGCCTCACCAATCGATTAAACGATGCGATCAACACGAGCTATCTTCGTTTGCGCCTGTGCCGGCATGTTGCTTTTCGGGATCACACTGATTACGCTGGGCTCCCTTGCGTCCGCACTGCGGGAGAAGTTCGAACTCGATGCGGTACAGTCAGGTGTGCTGTTTTCAATATTACCCATTGGAATTCTCGCGGGATCACTCCTGTTCGGGCCATTTTCAGATCGGTACGGATATAAGATCATTTTACTTCTGTCCTGTCTTTTTATTTTCACAGGGTTTCAAGGTGTCGCGTTTGCCTCGACGTCATGGATGTTGAAGCTATGTGTCTTCATGTTCGGTCTTGGTGGCGGGGCTATTAACGGCGCGACAAATGCAGTTGTCTCGGATATCAGCGAGCGTAACAAAGGTGCCAACCTTAGCTTACTCGGAGTCTTCTTTGCTGTAGGAGGACTTGGCATGCCATCGCTACTGGCACTGCTTGAGACGCGATTCACCGTTGCTGCTATTGTGTCCGCAATCGGGTGTATCCCGCTGGCAGTTGCGCTACTCTGCACGCTTACGCGTTTCCCACTGCCGAAACAATCGAAAAGCAAGCCATTCTCCCACGGCGTGGATTTGCTGCGCGAAGGGATGCTGATAACGATCGGCTTTTGCCTTTTTTGTGTGTCGAGTTTTGAAGCAATCATCAACAACTGGACTACTACCTACCTGACTGAATATTTGTCGATACCAAACAGTAAGGCTCTTTTTGCGCTGTCACTCTACGTTGGCGGTATGGCAGGTACGCGCGTTCTCCTGGGAAGCGTCTTCCGCCACACACCGGCCTCCAGGATACTGATGATATCCTTTCTGATCCTCGTCGTCGGGTGCGCCGCGTTGCGGTATGCCGATACGTATACCGTTGCGGCCGCGGGTCTCACCACTATCGGCATTGGCCTGGCGGCGGGATTCCCGGTCATGCTGGGCTTTGTTGGCGAAATGTACGCGGCGGTCTCGGGTACTGCGTTCAGCATTGTATTAACGATCGCACTACTCGGCAACATGCTCGTCAATTTGGTAATGGGAAAGATTGTTGAAGAGCACGGCATCGCACAATTGACCACCGTAGCCTTTGTGATGATCGGCGCGTTGGCCGTGCTCACCACTATCATTCTTAAGAAGATCGAAATAAAACACATTTAAACTCACACGAATTATGCTCGCAACACAATGGCTTAGAAATGCCCGCGATGTGATGTCGCAAATTGAAGAAACGCAGATAGACAACATCCGCAAGGCGGCGGAAGTAATGGCCGACAGTATCGAAGCCGGGCGCTGGGTACATACCTTTGGCTGCGGACACGCGACAATTCCCATAGAGGAAATGTATCCGCGCATCGGTGGGTTTGTCGGTTTTCACCCGATCATCGAACTACCGTTGACGTTTTTCACCCGTATCACCGGGGAGATGGGAGTGCATCAGTTTCTGTTCCTGGAAAGGGCGGAAGGTTATGGTGTCGAGATCATGAAAGGTTACAACTTCGACCCGCGTGATACGATGTGGCTGTTCTCGCACTCGGGCATTAACAATGTCAATATTGACGTTGCATTGGAATCGAAGAAGCGCGGCATGAAAGTGATTGTCTTCGGGTCGGCAGCTGCGGCGCGAGGCAGGCATTCGCGTCACTCGAGTGGAAAAACCTTGTTTGACGTTGCCGATCTCATTGTCGACACGTGCGCTCCGCTAGGCGATTCCTCCGTTCCCTTGAAGAAGCACCAGGATAAGGTAGGGCCCGTTTCAACTATGGCGTTTGTGACATGCGTCTGGATGACCGTGACGACCGTTGCCGAAATTCTGGCCGAGCGCGGGGTCAAGTTGTTTATACATCCTTCACACAATGTGGCCGGTGATACGACAGCGCGCCAGCGCGTTGAGGATGCCCTGGCGGAATATAAACGCCGCGTGGCAGGGGTGTAGGGGAGGGTTAGTCGCGGTTTTCGTCCGCGGTATCCGTCGAGCTCGTGGTAGGAGCAGATCCCGGCGAAGTATCGCTATCCTTCTTCACTTCCTTAACACCTTCCTTGAATTCACGAACACCTTTTCCAAGGCCCTTCATGAATTCGGGAATTTTCTTGGCACCGAAAAAGACGAGTATCACAAGGCCGATTAACAGGAGTTCCTGCATCCCGAGACCCATAAAAAGCAAGATGGAGTTCATATTGTTTGAGTTTTGTGCAAAACGGCCAATCCGACGTCGCCGCCGTAAACCTACAACTTTTGTTTTACTATTTTGGTTTTCAGAAACTCAATAAAGCCGGAAGGACCTTTGATGCTAATCTCGTCGATCAGACCTAGCGTGAACCGGCCGACCCCTTCGAAGCTCGCTACCGGGGCATGGAATAGATAGTGATTCTCCTCCTTCGAGATGAATGGCACCGCCAGGGGAAATTCCTCACGGAGCAGGAGGTAGGCGCGCATGCTCAGTTCAAGTGTAACCCAGATGCTGGCATCGCCCGTGAATCCGAATATATCGGTTTGATTTTTCCGATGCAGTGTTTCGAAGGCGAAAGGCGTGTCGAGCGGTACCACTTCGCCGATACGGTCGAGTTTGAATTGTTTGCAGACCTTGTCTGACGTATCCAGTGCCATAATGGACTGGTAGTTGTCTCCGAAGTGGATCGCTTCGACCAGCCGGTCCCGGATTTCGTTGCTGTTTGCAGAGTGATAGTTCTTGAGGACGACCTGATGCTTGCCGCGGATGGCCTCCGCGAGTTGTTCAACAAACTTCCCCAACCTCGCCTTCAGAAACAATCTCGGCATGCTGTCGAGCTCCGAATTCAGCGATAGTTTCTTCAGCAGAATATTCCGCAGGGGATTATCGACTGAGCCCGCCTGAATCATCTTTTTGATCAGGCGCGTCTCTTCGACAGAGAACTGGGCTTGAGAAGGATCGTCATCGGACGTAATAATGAAGTATCGGTTGTCAAAATCCTTTTCAATAAGGAAATCAACTTCCTCCAGGAGGTTGATATAACGATAGATGGTTCGCTCGCTGGTGTCAAAGCGTTCGGCCAGCTGGCGGATCGTCCAGTGGCCGGCTTTCAGCACCGCGATGATCTGAAAAAGCCGCAGCAGCTTGGCCTGGGGAATGATCGATTCCGACTTCTTTGACGGTCTTTTGGGTCTGGTGCTCATTTTCAAGTCAAAATGCGAAAAATAGATATGAAAAATAAGATTTCCTCTCTGTTACTTTCCCGTCGCCGGCAGGATAAACGCGGGACTGAATTCGAAACTCTGCATGATGACCACGTGGCAGGATCTCGATTTTCATTGACACTTTGTGCGAAAAGATCATTTATGACGGGTAAGATATTCGCGGCGGAAATCACGTTTCAGGACACCCCGCCCTTGATTCGGGAAAGGTTTACGGATTCAGAGAAGAACATCAAGCGCATACTCGGAGCGTTCCGACGCCGGGTTAAAGAAGTCTTTGTGTTTGCCAACCGGCAGCGACTCACCGTTTACATCGCTCATGAAGATATGAAGCCCCTTTTTCATTTTTTTCACGGGGAGCAGCGTCTCAAGGGCTATGTTCAATACTACTACAACTCGGCTGAGTCGATGACCCACCTGATGGCGACGGCTACAGGACTGTTGTCTCCCGTAAAGGGCGAGCGAAAAGTTCTCTCAGAGATGGCGCGATGCTACCGTTGGGCATGTGCCGCGGATTGCATCGGCATGACCCTTGACCAGGCATTCCGCCGAGCAACGGAAACCGCCAAGCGAATCCGCATATCCACCGGGATTGACCAGTATTGTGCCTCAATCGTTGAGACAGGAATCGAATTACTGTATGATCGGCTGCGCGATATTCATAGCATGAATTTCGTCGTACTCGGCACCGGTGAACTGGCCAAAGTGGCACTAGATTCACTAACCGAGGAAGGGATCGTGAACATCACACTTGCCGGTCGCGATTCGCAAACGGTCGCGAACTTGGCGAAGGCGTATGGCATCCACTCGACTGACTACGAATCACTGCCCGAATATTTTGCAGAGGCAGATGTCGTGATCGGCGCCGCAACAGACGAATTTGAAATACAACTCATACCCACTCTCAAGGAAAGCGACCTGGCCGAGAAGGGGAACCGGATTATTCTTGACCTCGGTATTCCACCGAACTTCGGTCCCGATGCCCTTGGTATCCTTGCGGAGGAATTTTACAACGTCGATGACCTGCGTCGATTACACCCTTCGCCACTTGAGTGTTTTGGCGGGGTCGAAGTAGCATGGAGACAAGTGCTGCGCGCATCGGATGAGTTCTCCTTCCAGTTGCAACTGCTGCACCAGTCTCCGGTACTGCGCGCGTATCTGGCGCGTGAGTTTGCCGCGAGAAATGCAGAGGCGAAAGTGCGGGCGAAGCGGGGAATCAGGGGCATACTTTCATTCATGCGGAGTGACAGTCCTGCGGAAAGCGTATCAACGGGTAATCAATACGATCTGCGCCTGCAACTTGGCAATCACGTTCCTGAAGATGCTGAAGACGTGGTTCAGGAAGTGCAAAGCATCGATCAATTCAGGTACCGGCTAAGCAAGAACTGACGGTTTCCACCTCATGTTCAAACGTTTGCGGCGATAACAAACACTTGTTCGCCGCCCAGCCCGGCTCAATAAATTCCTACTAATCC
>JBIQJZ010000275.1:0-4143 GCA_044507115.1 Flammeovirgaceae bacterium
GAAACTTCCGGAACTGGAATTCGCGGTAGACCATTTGCCGTTGTCTGACTTATGCGTCCGCGATGAGAGCGGCTACCTTGGTTTGGTCTTGACGGACGATCTTCACTACTTCAACAGCCTCTCGCCAAAGGATTTCTTTGCGTATCGACCGGCGTTGATGTCGCGGAAGAACTGGAGCTACCATTTTGTATTCAGTCGAAACCTATGGCAGGATCGCGAGAAGGTTGAGGATGATCTCCTGAGATTCATTGGCGGAAACATGACGAATCGCAGCGAAGTTGCTTCGCGATCGGTTCCGCTTTCGTGACCCGCGAAAAAAAGAAGCCAGGCATTTCTGCCTGACTTCCACTAAACAACCAGACGCCAAATCTTAGCGACCGTTCACCGTGGCGTATGCGGGAACCGTCTTAACTGTCTTGATAATCCGGGCGGCAACCTTGTAAGGGTCCGCGGCGGAATTTGGCCGGCGATCTTCCAGCCATCCGTTCCACCCGTTCTCCACCGTCGCAATCGGAATGCGTATAGACGCACCGCGATCTGAAACTCCGAAGGAGAATTTGTCGATCGATTGTGTTTCATGCTTACCTGTGAGCCTCAAATGATTGTCCGCTCCGTACACTGCGATGTGCTCCTTGACCACCGGTGCAAACGCACTACAGACAGCCTCGAAGACTTCACGCGACCCTGCTGTCCTCAACTGCTCATTTGAGAAGTTCGCGTGCATTCCTGATCCGTTCCAATCGGTATTCCCAAGGGGTTTGCAGTGCCAGTTGATCGCTACACCGTATTTCTCAGCAGTGCGCTCCATCAGATAGCGAGCAACCCATACCTGGTCGCCTGCTGCCTTTGCACCTTTTGCGAAAATCTGGAACTCCCATTGCCCGGTTGCTACTTCAGAATTGATCCCTTCTACGTTGATCCCGGCCTCCAGGCACAAGTCGAGGTGTTCTTCGACGATGGACCGGCCAAAGGCATTCTTTGCGCCAACGGAGCAATAGTAGGGCCCTTGCGGTGCCGGATATCCCTGTGCAGGGAATCCAAGCGGTTTGTCCGCATCGGGATTCCAGAGGAAGTATTCTTGTTCGAAGCCGAACCAGAAATCATTGTCATCGTCGTCGATAGTAGCGCGGCCGTTGCTTTCGTGGGGTGTGGCATCGGGGTTCAGTACTTCGCACATTACGAGGAAGGCATTCTTGCGACCCGGATCAGGGAACAGGGCCACAGGTTGTAGCAGGCAGTCTGAATTATTCCCAGTCGCCTGCTCTGTCGAACTCCCGTCGAACGACCACATCGGGCAATCTTCGAGTGTTCCCTTGAAACTCCTTACAATTTTGGTTTTACTTCTTAAACTTTGCGTCGGCTTATAACCGTCCAGCCAGATGTACTCTAGTTTTGTCTTGGACATATGTTTAGTGGTTTAGTGAAAATTCTAGAACTTATAGACTGCTGCGATATTTAGAGTTGGCATCATACTCGTCAATTTCCCGTCAGCGTCAGCGAACGATTTTTCGGATGTTTTGTCAATACGGAACTCGGGGATCAACGTCAGATTTCCGACAGTGTAGTTGCCCGAGAGTGTGAACTCCATAACGCTTCCTTTACCGTCATCATCGACCCCGAAAATACCGAGGTGACCGTTGGTGACGCTGAGATACTCAGCGCGAAGCCCAAGGGAGAATGCGTCTGACAGCGTTATCTTGGGATAGATTGCTACACCCATGAACGTTGCGGCATCTCCGTCGGTATCGCGGATATCACCTTCTGCTTCGAAGTGCTCACCCGCGGCCACGGTTTGGTAACTTGTGTTAAGTCCGAGGTAGAATTTCTCGCTGAGATCCCACCCGGTCGTGACGTCAACCTGGAACAGTGAACCCGACGACCAGATGAAGCCTGCGGGAACGCCATCCTCGTCGTAGACATATGGATCATCTTTCGCATCGAGTTTCCCGTCCTGGTCACCATAGATCAGGTTCAGCCATATACCGCCTGCGTCGGATGAATGTCCTAGCTGCGCGCCGAAGGTGTAGGTGTTGATCGGGTTGAATTCAACGAGATCGGTAGGGTTCATGATGGCAAGCTTTGCCTCCAGTCCGCCTCCGAGATCAAAGTCCGCACGAAGACCGCTGTGGCTGAAGGGACCGTACGAGAACATATACGATGTAGAGTAATGGAAATTCACCGCCGGCGAAATCACCTCGTAGCCCAGGAACGTATTGAATTGTCCGAGATTCAGTGTCACTTTATCCGACAGCTTGTAGTATGCGTACATTTGGTTCACAATACCTTGCTCGGAGGCGAAGACCGCAGCTCTTCCGCGTGGACCGAAGACGAGATCGGCGGTGAATCCGACTTTGTCTCCCGAATAGGAAGCGATGATGTTAGCCATGCCTAAACCGAAGCCTTTGAGGTTGGCAAAGGCGGAAGCTGGCGCATAGCCACCATCGTAGGCGGCGTTGGTAACACCGAAGCTCGAGTGAAAGTAGGTATCAACGGATCCCGAAAAGGTCAATGCGGGTTCGTCCTGCTTCGTTTCCTTCCCTTCCTCCTCAGAGGCAGGTTCACCAGACGTTGCGACAGTCGCCGCTGAGGCGAGCACCGTTTCCGATTGGCTAAATGCAGCTGTTGAGAAAAGACACATTCCGAGTATTGTTGCGATGCATAGTCCGTTTGTTTTCATATTTTGGGGTGTTTACTAGTAGCTAAGGTTATCCCAGCGGGTCTCCACACCTTTTGGGATGCTTTGGTGAAATCAGTAAGCTTAAGTGGGCCCCCGAGAACTCGGGGGCTTTTTTTAATTAAACAGTATCCTTCGTCGGAACATCGAGTTCGAGTTGATACAGGTTTTCGCCGTGCTGGCTGAGGTCCTGACCAAGCTCTTTCTCTTCTGCTGATATCTTCAGGCTAGAGATAAGATCCGTTATCTTGAGAATCAGAAGCGATCCGAAGAATGTAAAGGCAACTACTATCACGAGGCCGATCATGTGAACCTGGAACAGGGCAAACTCGCCGAAGAACAATCCGTTACCCGTCACGTTGCCTGAGTTGACAGCTTGGTTAGCCAGCAGACCAGTCATTACCATGCCTACGAGGCCACCGATACCGTGGCAGGGGAAAACGTCAAGCGTATCTTCGAGAGATGTTTTTGATTTCCAGTGTACAACCACGCTGCTGATGATGGCTGCGAAGGTTCCAATGAATAAGCTGGCGGGGATCGTGACAAAGCCTGCAGCAGGCGTGATGGCTACGAGACCGACGACGGCTCCGATACAGAATCCGAGAGCGGACGGTTTCTTTCCACGTACGGCGTCAAAGAGAATCCAGCAAAGACCAGCGGCGGCCGAAGCGGTATTCGTGGTTGCGAAAGCAGAAGCTGCAAGCGGTGTCGCGCCCATCGCACTTCCGCCGTTAAAGCCGAACCAACCGAACCAGAGGAGGCCTGTACCCAACAGTACGAAGGGAATGTTTGCGGGTGCAATCGCGGTTTTCTTATCATTCTTGTTGCGGAGATACATGGATGCAGCAAGTGCAGCGAATCCAGCTGACATATGCACGACGGTTCCTCCTGCGAAGTCAAGAACCCCGAGCTGCGCCAGGAATCCTTCCGGGTGCCATGTCCAGTGCGCCAGCGGAGCATATATAAAGAGCGAGAAAAGAACAATGAATATGATATACGATTTGAACTTGACCCGCTCAGCGAAAGTACCTGTTATAAGGGCCGGAGTGATGATCGCAAACTTTAACTGAAAGATCGCGAACAGCACCAATGGAATCGTGGGGGCCATGACCCACGGCGCGCCATCCAGGACGTTGTTGAACATGAAGAACGTCGTCGGATCGCCGATGAAACCGCCTATTGATTCGCCGAACGCCAGGCTGAATCCTACAACGACCCAAAGTACGCTGATCACGCCCATAGCAATGAAGCTTTGCAGCATCGTGGAGATGATATTCTTGGTATCGATCATTCCACCATAGAAGTAGGCCAGGCCGGGGGTCATCAGTAGTACCAGAGCAGCAGCGGCCAGCATCCAGGCAACATCGCCGGCTACGATGCCTTCCGTGACGATTTCTTTCGGAACCGCGGGGAAGAACAGGGCCAGCACGCTGACGAGGATGAGCAAGACAAAAGGAACGAAAGCTTTT
>JBIQJZ010000276.1:0-324 GCA_044507115.1 Flammeovirgaceae bacterium
TGCTACTGTGCGGTACCGATTGACAGGCTTCGCGCTAAAGCCTATCTTGAACCGCAAATTGTCTACTGTCTTGCAGATTGAAAGAACCTCGCTCGTTAAGGCCCTCATCCTCGTTTGTACGTACCATATCGCGGTAGCAAGCGCGTTTGCCGATACCGGTAGCCCGACCACGGACGCCCTGCTGGACAGCGCAAGAGAATACATGTATTCCGACATTGCCAAAGCGTATCACTTTGCCTCGGCACTC
Source organism: Flammeovirgaceae bacterium (assembly GCA_044507115.1). GTDB lineage: Bacteria > Bacteroidota > Bacteroidia > Cytophagales > Cyclobacteriaceae > Chryseosolibacter. The sequence goes on from JBIQJZ010000276.1 coordinate 248, forward strand.
AAGCGGGAGGCTGTCGCTGGCAACAACCATCGTGCCCTGGCGTATGCTCACCACTTGCTCGGGATCATCGATGAAAA
>JBIQJZ010000276.1:334-4127 GCA_044507115.1 Flammeovirgaceae bacterium
CCTGACCAACTATGAACAAGGACTTGAATATGCTGGTCGGGTGGGTGATCAGGCCGCCAGGCTGCGGTTGCTGACAGCGCTTTCGAATTACTATCTAAACTTGTCTGAAACAGACAAGACGATCGACATCTGTCATCAGGGTATCCGCGACGCTCTGTCGCTGGGGGAGCACGAAGCAGCATCTCAGTTTTACAACAACCTATCGATCGCGCACAGCTACATCCGGGAATACGAAAAAGCGATGGCCTATTCAGATAAGTCGATTGAACTCAAGAAACACTCGTCAAACGAAGAAAGTCTCGCCAACGCCTATCTATCCAAGGGTCTGATTCTAACTGAAATGGGTGACTATGACGAAGGATTTCGATACTACAGTCTGGCAGAAGAACTTTACCTGAAACACAACACCTATCACGCCCTCACCCAAACGCATATCAACTACGCCTGGGATTATACTAGCCTGAAACAATTTCGGAAAGCGCGGATTCACCTCGGTCACGCGTTGCATTACGCAGAAAAGTCAGGAGATAAAGTCAGGCAGGCTGGCGCATGGAATGTAGCCGGCTACTACTACCGACACGCAGGCTATGCGGACAGTGTGATCGTTTCCCTTGAAAAGGGGCTCAGTCTGGCACTGCAGGCGGGCAACAAACGTAATGCGCTCGTCGCATACGAGGAACTCTCGAATCACCATCGAAACACGGGAAACACCTCGGCTGCCTTGAAATATCTGATGGAAGCCTATCACCTCAAAGACACTGTCTTCGACGCAGCTAAGATCCAGCTAGCACAATCACTCAACGCGCGTTATGAAGCGCAGCACAAGGAAGAGGAGATTAAACTCCTAAGTGCCCAACAGGATAATGACCGGCTAACCATTCAAACGCAACGGATCACGCTCATGGCAGTCTTGCTACTGGTGATAGGTACATCTATTCTTCTCTATGTGCTGTTTGTCCGTTACAAGGGACGGCAGGAACAAAAAAGGAAAAGCGAACTGGCTCGAAGAAAAGAATCTGAACGCTTGCGAATCGCACGTGACATGCACGATGAGATCGGTGCCGGGCTGACGCGCATTGTCATGCGGAGTAGGCAAGTGAAGGGGCATCTACACACAGGGTACGATCCTAAAAACGGAATCTCCGAGATACTGGAAAAGATGGAGTCCGAATCCAGACAACTGAGCCACAACATAGGCGAAATCATCTGGGCACTGAACCCTCAGAACGATTCGCTGGATACGCTTTGTGCCTACCTGCGCACCTACGCATACGAGTACCTTGAAGAAGCGGGAATTCAAACGAGGCTGGACTTTCCAGACGACGTTCCTTCCCTGCCGGTCGCCCCGGAGGTCCGCCGGAACATCTTTCTCATTCTGAAAGAGTCTTTGAACAACCTTTTGAAACACTCAAATGCTACTCAAGCCGAGGTTTCCCTAACGATTAGTGACCGAGAATTGTCGATTACCGTTCGCGACAACGGAAACGGTGCAAACGAAAATATCTCAACATCTGGCAACGGACTGACGAACATGCGCAACAGAGCGGAGGAAATCGGGGGTATCTTCTCCTTTTCTACAGAAAAAGGTAATGGTGTATCCGTGTCCATAAAAAATGTACGTGTCGAAAATCAAACGAAAGTATGATTGCGTCGAACACCCGCAAGTGCCGAATCTTGTAGAACATCCATGAAACCGATTAGAATTGCCATAGTAGAAGACGATACTGAACTCCTGAAAGGAATCAGCCACACCCTGGAAGCGAGTGAGGAGATAGAAGTATTGTCAATATTCACCAATGCAGAAGACTTTTCGGCATCGGCACCCACGCTGAACGCTGACGTCGTACTCATGGACATCGGGCTGCCAGGGGAAAGCGGAATTGAATGTATCAGGAGAGTAAGGCCCCTGGCACCCAAAATGCAGTTCATGATGTGGACCACGTTTGAGGATGACGAGAAGATATTTGACGCTCTCAAAGCAGGAGCCAACGGCTACATCCTCAAGACGGCGACACCGCAACAGCTCGTACAGGCTATCTGCGACATACAGAACGGCGGTGCTCCCATGAGCAGCAGCATCGCCCGAAAAGTCATCGCTTCATTCCAAGGTGCCGAAATCAGACAAACAGAGTACAAACTCACAAAAAGAGAGTCCGAGATTCTCGAGCACCTCGCGCGTGGATATCGATATAAGGAAATTGCCGACAAGCTGTTTCTCAGTCTCGAGACCGTACGATCGCACGTACATCACATCTATGAAAAACTTCAGGTATCTAGCCGCACGGACGCCCTGAACAAGATCTACGGCAAATAGCACGCACGCGTGTAACAATAGCGTTGGAGAAAGTTGCCATTAACAAAATCAAACAAAAGTGTGATTGAGTTCTTTTTGAGCCCAGCGCATATTTGTTGTCAAAACAAATATCAACTATGGCAACAAACATCAAATTACTCCTGCTCTGCGGACTCGTCGCGATCTCTGCCCGCACGGTCGCCCAGTCGTCGATCAAGGAGATCGTCGAGAAAACAGGCACAGACAAGATTGAGAAGAACCTGATGAAGCAATTCCCAGGGACCAACTGCTTCAAAGATGGTCATGGTATGAATCCCTACCTTACCTCCGAGAATCAAATTCCAAAAACGATTGCCCTGATTACATTCTATGTATATGACCCCGGGGTAAGCTTTGTCAACTCATCGAAAAGCACCAATAGTGCTACTGGCATAACCACAACATGGACATCCGTGTATGATTTCAAATTATCAAAGGAAGGAGGAAACTACTTCGCCAATCAGCTGCATGCGGCGGGTATCGGCGACCTCAAGGCGACGTTCAAATCGCACGGGATTACACTGCTTACGCCAGACGAATACCTGAATACCGCGGAGAAACGCGATTTTTACTATAACAAATTTCAGCCCCAGATCTCGAAGCTAGGGAGCTTCCTTAGCGGATTGGAGCAGAAAAGCAGCGGGATCGCCGTTTGCGCCGACTACTACCGCGGAATCGATGCATCCGCAGCAGCGGACTTCAAGCGATCCATTTCACTGGGCGACGAATTGGCGCGAGAGCTTGGCGTTGACGCCGTCATGAGCATCGCCATGTTTGTAGGATATGATGGCAAGATGGTCAGCTTTTCACAGATTAAAGCCACAATCAACGGGCCGAACCCGGTTCCCAGAGAAAACAAGAAGTACGTCGGCGCAGCCGGAGCGGGATATCAGGAAGGACTCGTTTACTTCTCGGCGTATTACAACAACTTCAAACCCGTTAAGATCGCCGATCTTAAGAAAAAAGGTGCGGAAACGTCTAATGAAAATTATGCGGGAATCGGAGAGTTGATGTCGTGTTTTGCCAACGCTTCGGTGAAGACAATGAAAAATGTCGTCGCAAAAAACGCACGTTGAGATTGAGGGGAAGTTGGTATTGACGAGCACCAAATTGCACGAATGAATGCCTGATGGCATTCATTCGGCACATGTGGTAATCAAGTTCCAGAGGAATGTCCCTCACGGTCAAGCTTCAGGATATTACACAGCATCTGAATACTCGAGCTCAGTATACTGATCTCAGTCTTTGCTGCCAGGTCCGCCTGCGTGATCCCTCTTTTTGTTCGAAGTTCCCGTATCAATTGACCGACTTTCATAACGTTCCAGTTTTACGCAAATAACCGAAGAACAATTACGGCAAAGCAACTTCACTTACCCGACATTCAGATGACACATCATGAAAACATCGTCTGTTTTGGCTATTTCCAACAGTCAATCGCGAGTCTCGATACGGCCTCGTAGC
>JBIQJZ010000017.1:0-18189 GCA_044507115.1 Flammeovirgaceae bacterium
CATTTCGCGCATCCTGCCGCTGTACGAATCGTATTATGAAGAGGTGATGGAGAAGACGGCGAGCAGGGCGGCAATGGCAAAAGGTCTATCTTGAAACTTAAAAAATCTAGTTAGTATGTCTGAAAGTATTGAATCCGGAAAGAATACTGGCGGCTCTCAAAAAACCGTGTCCGGAAACAACATTTCACCCCAGGTTAAGGGAAGTAGGCAACTCTTCGACAATCCCGTTTTGGAGAGACTGTCACGGACCCACATCTCCGTGCCATTAATCATTTTTGCGGTTTATTCAATCGGCCTCCTGTACTGGAGCGCTACCCACACCACGCTATCGATTTGGGCAACTATGGGTCTTTTCTTCCTCGGACTGTTGACGTTTACGTTTGTGGAATACCTCGTACACCGCTACGTCTATCATGTCAGCACACATACGGAGTGGCGAAAGACTTTCCAATACAAAGCGCACGGTGTTCACCACGAGTTTCCAAAGGATAAAGACCGGCTGGCGATGCCGCCGCTGTTGAGCATTACTGTCGCCACCATTCTGTTGCTGCTGTTTCGCCTTGTAATGGGCGACCTGACGTTCGCATTCCTACCAGGATTCCTGGTGGGATACGCATCGTATCTCGCTATCCACTATATCGTTCACATCTATCAGCCCCCGAAAAATTTCTTTCGTGCGTTGTGGATTAACCACAGCATTCACCACTACAAAGACGGCGACTCGGTTTTTGGAGTATCCTCCCCGTTGTGGGACTATGTATTCGGCACCATCCGGCCGAAAAACAAAAACCAATCAGAAACCAGGGCATCACAGCCCTCCTGAAGCGGCTGCAGCGCTTCCTGGCCTGAGAGACAACGCGCGTCGGGGCAATTCATTAGCCCCGGTTCCGCTTAAATCGTTTTGGGCGCATTGACGGGAATATAGATAGGGAACCTGAAACACATTTCCGAAATTAATGGTTGTAACAGAAACTCCCTATGTCAGGCTACCGCTTTTCGAAATACACCCCCCCACCAGACAAAGAAGGAAGCGATTTTGAGAAGCTGCTGAAAATCTTCATGCAACTTGTCCTCATCACTTCCGGAGACATCGCGGAAGCGTTGCAATGGCTCACTGAAGTGGACCGGCAATACAAGCTGACTTCTGCCGACTACGGTATTGGCGACTTTATCGACGATCTCAAGAAGAACGGCTACATTACTGAAGATGGTCCAAAAGGCGAATTCAAACTTAAAGCCCGTTCGGAGCAGCGCCTCCGCCAATCCGCACTCGAGGAGATCTTCGGTAAACTTAAGAAGTCAAAATCCGGCGAGCACAACACACAACACAGCGGCAGAGGGGATGAGCAGACCACCGAAAAACGTGAGTATGAATTTGGCGACACCCTCGAGCAGATCTCGATCACGGATTCGTTGAGGAACGCACAGATCAACCACGGACTTGATAGCTTCCTCCTGACGGAAGACGATCTTGAAGTAATGGAAAGCGAATTCAAGACACAGACGTCAACGGTCTTGATGATCGACATCTCCCACTCGATGATCCTCTACGGTGAAGATCGGATTACACCGGCGAAAAAAGTCGCCATGGCATTGGCAGAACTGATCACGAAGAAATATCCGAAGGACACCCTTGACGTCCTTGTCTTTGGTGACGATGCCTGGCAGATCGAAATTAAGGACCTGCCCTACCTGAAGGTTGGCCCCTATCATACCAACACGGTCGCTGGTCTCGAATTAGCTATGGATATTCTCAGGCGCCGCAAGAATCAGAACAAGCAGATATTCATGATCACCGATGGCAAGCCGACCTGCATCAAACAGGGAATCAAATATTACAAGAATGCCTTTGGACTGGACGAAAAAATACTGGGTAAGACGCTAAACCTAGCTGCGCAACTCAAAAAGATCAAGATTCCGGTCACCACATTTATGATTGCGACTGACCCCTATCTGAAAGCATTTGTTCGGGAATTTACGAAAGCCAACAATGGCAATGCGTACTACAGTTCGCTGCAGGGGTTAGGCAATCTCGTTTTTGAAGATTTCAAGAGAAACCGACGCAAATCGGTATAAATATCTGCGGCACCAAAAGAATTTTAACAGCATGACCCGACAAAAAACACTGGGAGAACTAAAACAATCTGGATATCGGTCTCGATCCGTCAAAGATGAACTGCGCGAAAACCTGATCGCGCGCCTGCGCAACAAGGAAACTGTCTTCGCCGGGATTTGGGGCTACGAAGAAACTGTGATCCCGGATCTTGAGAGGGCAATTCTCGCAGGGCACGATGTAAACCTATTGGGATTACGAGGCCAGGCGAAAACCCGGCTCGCGAGGCTGATGGTCAGTTTGCTGGATGAGTATATCCCCGTGATAGAGGGTTCAGAGCTAAACGACGATCCCCTTCAGCCATTATCGCGATACGGAAAAGATAAAGTAGCGGAACTCGGCGACGATACGCCGATTACCTGGTTGCATCGCGACGAACGGTACACAGAGAAGCTCGCGACTCCCGACGTATCGGTAGCCGATCTCATTGGCGACGTCGACCCAATCAAGGCGGCGACTCTTAAGCTGTCGTACGCCGACGAACGGGTGATCCATTTTGGACTCATTCCCCGATCGAATCGCTGCATTTTTGTAATCAACGAGCTTCCTGACCTTCAGGCGCGTATACAAGTCTCCTTGTTCAACATCCTTCAGGAAGGGGATATTCAGATTCGCGGATTCAAACTGCGTTTACCACTCGATATCCAGTTTGTCTTCACGGCCAACCCCGAGGATTATACCAACCGCGGAAGCATAGTCACACCGTTGAAAGATCGCATCGACAGCCAGATCATTACCCACTACCCGAAAACGTTGGAGATAGGCAAGCGCATCACACAGCAGGAGGCCCGGCTCAAGGAGGCACAAAAGACCATCGCCGCCAATGAGCTTACCCGCGACCTTATTGAACAGATAGCTTTTGAAGCGCGGAAGAGCGAGTACGTTGACGCCAAGAGTGGTGTGTCTGCCCGTCTAACAATCTCGGCATACGAGAATCTCATCGCCGCGGCTGAGCGCCGAGGTATCATCAACAACGAAAAAATAGTCTATGCCCGGATTTCCGACTTTGTAGGCGTGATTCCCGCCATCACCGGAAAAGTAGAACTCGTCTACGAAGGAGAGCAAGAGGGTCCCAATATCGTGGCGCAGAACCTAGTCGGAAAAGCCATTCGCACGCAGTTCCTGAACTACTTTCCTGACCCTGACAAATTCAGGAAACAAAAAGAGAAAAGTCCATATCGCAAGATCACAGAGTGGTTTGGAGACGGGAACAGCCTCGACCTGCTTCATGACATGCCCCAAGCCGATTTCGAGAAAGCCCTCGCCGCTGTCCCTGGTCTGGCGGCCTTGATCAACGAGTTCCACAAACATCAGGATGCCGCGACCAAACTTCTGTTGATGGAGTTCGCGTTGCATGGGCTTGCGGAATTTAGTCAGATTAGCAAGCATCATCTTTCATCGGGTCTTCAGTTTAAGGATCTGCTGAGTAGCATGTTCACGCTGCCTCGGCCGGGTCACGATGAGGACGATGATGATGACGAAGCAATTGGCGGAAACCTTTAGACGCCATGAACAGGCCGCAGGAAGCATCTATATTTCAGGCGCGGCAGGTTCGCGATCTTAAGCACCTTGTCTCCCAGGGCGAGGGCACTTCGCTTGAATTCAAACGCAAGGCGACGTCACCCGACAAGATCGTCAGAGAGATGATTGCATTCGCCAACTCATCAGGAGGAACTCTTCTGGTCGGGATCGCTGATAACGGGGAAATGGCGGGACTCAAATACCCTGAGGACGACTCATATGTGATTCAGCAGTCACTGCTCAAATGTTCCCCAAGACTTCCGGTGACGGAGGTCTTCATTCCGATTGGAAACAACCGCCACGTTATTCAGTATCGCGTGGCGAATAGTGAAAACAAGCCGCACTATTTCGTGGACGCCGGTAAGAAGGAGGCTTATGTTCGGGTTAACGACCAGAGCATTAAAGCCAGTCGCGAGGTTCGGGAAATCACGCGACGCGCGCAGAAGAAAAGAGATATCCGGTTTCACTACGGCGAACACGAGCACGCGCTGATGCGATACCTGGATGAAAACAATACAATTACGTTGCGGCAGTTTATGGAACTCAGCGGGTTGCGCAGATACCTTGCATCGCGCAAGCTTGTGCTGCTGGTTCTGGCCAATATACTGCGGGTTACCCCACATGAAAAAGGAGACGTGTTTTCGGTAGCGAGTCAGCGGTAGCTTGGCGAGGCCGTGCTCCATAGAAGCCGGAATATGCGGCACTTGCCCACGCCTTCGAATCGTTAGGCGGGCAATAAGGTTAGCAAAAAGATTGCATTTTAAAAAGCACAAGCTTCCGATAGAATATTCTACATTTAGTAAACCAAGTTCTTTGTGGAGTATGTCAAAAAACCGGAAGGAAAAAAAGATCTTCGTGCTCGACACGTCTGTGATAATCTACGAACACAATTCCATTCTCAACTTTGATGAACACGATGTAGGAATCCCGATTACAGTCCTGGAGGAGTTAGACAACTTCAAGAAAGGTAACGACACAAAGAATTTCGAAGCTCGAGAATTTATCCGCCTGATCGACAAACTGGCGAAAGGCCAAATGCTGCATCAGTGGAACCCGATGAATGGAAAGACAAAGGGAAAATTCAAAGTGCTGATGGACACCCATAGCGCGATCGATGCCAACCAGATTTTCAACGAACAGAAACCGGACCATCGCATTCTGAACTCCGCACTTCAGCTTCAGAAGGAAGAGCAGGAACATCGCGTAATACTAGTCTCAAAAGACGTAAACTTACGCCTGAAAGCGAAAGCATTGGGCCTGCAGTCAGAGGACTACACAACGGGCAAGGTACAGAACATCTCCTCTCTTTATACGGGTAAGACAATAGTCGAAGACGCCGACCCTGACATCATCAACCTACTTTACGATAAAGGTTACTGTCCGCCAGTCGAGCTATTGGGCAAGGTGGCGCCGATGAAGAATCACTACTACATTTTCAAAAGCGGGAAGAAATCCGCTCTTGCGTATTTCAACCCTCTCAATGGCATGATGGAGCATGTCGAGAAGAGAGCTGTATACGGAGTCAAGCCAAGGAATGCAGAGCAAACGTTTGCTATTCACGCCGCCTTGAAACCCGAGATCAAACTCGTCTCTATTCAAGGCGTAGCGGGCACAGGTAAAACGCTCTTGGCATTAGCTGCCGCCCTCGAACAAAAGCGCGCCTACAAGCAGATATATCTGGCACGGCCCATCGTTCCACTCAGCAACAAAGACATAGGCTTTCTCCCTGGCGACATCAAGTCCAAAGTCAACCCGTACATGGAGCCGTTGTGGGACAACCTGAAGTTTATCCAGAATCAGTACCAGGAGTCCGATAAAGAATATTCAAAGATCACCGAAATGGTGAGCCAGGAGAAACTGGTGATCACGCCTCTGGCCTACATCCGGGGAAGAAGCCTGTCAAACATTTGCTTTATTGTGGATGAAGCGCAGAATCTCACGCCTCATGAGGTGAAGACGATCATTACCCGGGCTGGCGAGAATACGAAGATCATCTTCACAGGCGATATCTACCAGATTGATACACCCTACTTAGACTCGCAAAGCAATGGCCTATCGACCTTAATTGATCGTCTGAAAGACCACGAACTGTACGCACATATCACACTGGAAAAGGGCGAGCGTTCAGAACTGGCGAACCTCGCAAATTCCCTTTTATAGACACCTCAGGGTCGAATTCAGGGCCGGGGATCACCTCAGTGCCAAGCCCGGAGGAACCGTCCCAAAACAGGAATTTGCTGGACCAGCCACCCTCAAAATTCGCGTAATTTGAGCGTTTTCAGAATTGGCCCGTCGTTGGCATTAGGTCAGGCATTATGCTAACCGATATGTTTATACGACTTTTCTTCAAACGCCTTTCGGCGTCCAGACAGGCAAACTACATGAAACGCCGCGGTATTGTTGTCGGAACACGTAACAGGGCTGGTCGCATGAGTTACCTCTACATGGTAAACAACCTGTTCGCTGAAATTCTGTACGAGAACGACAATCCGGGCATGCGCGCCGAGACGGTTGTGGTAATGGAAGGGTTGCAAAACCTGACAAGGCACCTGGAGCGCGATCTGCGCGAATCTCCGTACCCGGTCAGGTAATAGAAGGGTATGAATTACTGTTTTCCGGACAAAACCCGCAGCATCGTTTCGCCGATGTCTGCGGGCGACTCCACGACGGTTATTCCGCACTCTTCCATGATCTTCATCTTGGCTGCGGCTGTATCTTCCGCACCGCCGATAATAGCGCCAGCGTGGCCCATCCGGCGGCCCGGAGGTGCTGTTTGGCCAGCGATGAAGCCCACCACAGGCTTCTTATTTCCATCCTCTTTTACCCATCGGGCGGCGACCGGCTCATAATTGCCACCGATCTCTCCGATCATAACAATAGCATCTGTTTCCGGATCTTCCATCAGCATCTGCACTGCTTCCTTCGTCGGTGTTCCAATAATAGGATCACCACCGATACCGATAGCTGTGGATATACCAAGTCCTGCTTTCACGATCTGGTCAGCAGCCTCATAGGTAAGGGTACCTGATTTTGAAACGATACCAATCCGACCTTTCTTGAAAACGAAGCCAGGCATGATCCCGACTTTGGCCTCGCCAGGTGTGATGACACCGGGACAGTTCGGCCCCACCAGGACTGCACCCTTGCTCTGAATATATTTCTTCACGACGGTCATGTCCTTAACCGGAATACCTTCGGTGATTGCAACAATCACATGGATGCCGGCCTCCGCAGCTTCAAGAATTGCGTCTGCTGCGAATGCAGGCGGCACAAATATGATCGACACATCGGCGCCCGTCTTCTCCACGGCCTCCTTCACAGTGTTGAACACTGGTCTACCCAGGTGCTCCGTGCCCCCTTTCCCCGGCGTCACACCACCAACGACGTTGGTGCCGTACTCTATCATCTGACCGGCGTGGAATGATCCTTCCGAACCGGTGAAACCTTGAACGATAACGCGTGAATCTTTATTGACGAGGACACTCATGGAACTGTATTTTAAGGATGCACAAAAATAGAATAATAATAGTTTCGGCCAAACGCGTTGGCCAATGCGAGCACGGCAAGGAATGTGTCAAACAGCCTGGAACAGGGATTTCGCGAGGCTATCGTTTCATTTGGTTGCGGATCACAAATTGATTGAAGGCAGCCCGGAAATCGGCGACATCCGGTGCCAGTCGGATGGCGTTTTGATACGCAGTGGCGGCATCAATGAGCAGGGTATTCTCTTCATAGAACGTCGCCAGATAGTATTGGTTGAGCGCAGTCTTCTCCGCAATCAACGATTGGACGTCCTCGAGATCATTGCGTAGTCTCTGTTTATCAGCAGCGGACAACCTCTTGATCACAAAGTCTTCAGAGTCGATCGTCGCGTTGTCTTTAACAAAGACTTTTCCGACGATGTTGTCTTCGTTGGCAAACTTCGCTCCACCTAGATCAACTGTCACGGTAGTGTCGGCGACTTCAACCCGACTGAGTTCATCGCCAAACATACTGCTGAACACAATAACATAACGTGAGGCAGCGCTGGCTTTGGTCCATGAGACGGTAATCTCATTATTTAGCACAACCGCCTTTCTCGGCTCAGGAAGATAAAGTTTGATTTCGGAACCACGGCTCACCGCACCCGTTGCATTGAGATTCGTTTTCTCTTCATTCGCGGCACTGAGAATAAAATCGGTATACTTGTTCAACACACTTGTACCCGTCTTAACCTGTCCGGCGAGATCAGCTACCTTATGTGAACCGGCCTCTTTCACCTCTAACGGCTTGCCCGACACATGGACAAGTCCCACGTAACCATTGGGCGAGATTCGCAGTACATCCGCGGATTTCAGACTGGCGCCGACCTTGACGGGAAGCCAGTCGTTCCCGCTCTTCACCGTATTTTGTCCTTTGGTAATCAAGACCTTGAACGCGTAGTCCTGAGCGTTCAGGCTGCCCGCCAGGCACATCGCAATAACAATGATCGCGTATCTCATATGGTAGTTCACGGTGAACGATCCTCGCCACGGTGCATACCGTAGCAGCGGTCGTAATTCCTATTTAAGGTTATGTCGAATCAGGAACTCGTTGTACGTTTCGTCGAAGGCACCCGGTTCGATTTTCTTAGCTTGCTCAAATGCGAGAATCGCATCGGCCAGCAAACTGTTCTCCTCATAAAATCCGGCGAGAAGTACCTTGTCCATAGCGCTCTGCTCATTTACTTCGCGACTGATCCCGGTCAGCAACGACGCGATCTTGTCATAGTCAGCAGGTGCCATCTTCTTCACTGTGTGCTTCCTCGAAACCACTCTGCCCGCGCCCTTCGCACTTACCTGAATCAGGACTGCGGTCTCTCCCGCAAGCTTGGGATGGCTCAGGTCTACTGTGTAGGTGTTTCCCGCCGTCTCCGCCTGAACCAGTACATCTTCAAACATATTCATCACGCTGACCACGAACGGGCCCTCATTCGCACGCTCTTCCCAATTGACAACCACAGTCTTTCCGTAAACTGGTGTATTTTCGGGGAGGAAAACTTTCACGGTACCTGGAGCAGGAGGGGTTTCCCGTTTAACGGCCCCAGTAGCGACCAGGCGATTACCCTGTCCGTCATCCGCTGCGCTGAGGATAAAGTCCGTGTATTTATTAAGGACGCTACTACCCGTAGGCACTTTTTCCTCCAACTCAGAAACCTTGTGTACGCCCGCCTGCTTAACCTCCACCGGCTTTCCGCTGGAGTGAACCAACCCGACATACGAGTTGTCCCCTAGCTTGACTTCATCTCCGGTGCGAAGAGTCGCGCCCGTTTTCAGTGGATGCCACTCCTCTCCTGTCTTGATTTCGTTGCTCCCTTTGTGGGCCAGAACCTTAAAGGTGTATTCCTGGGCTAAGGCTACCGAATCAGGAATCAACAGGGCAGCCAGTAAGACAAGTTTCAGCGTTCTCATTGTATTGTCGTATAAGTTAAATCTACGAAATCTCTTCATTTTGAGGTGTTAATACCTCCGGGCCGCGATTGGTAAGTCTCTTGCTGCGCCAAATTCTGACCCAGCTGTAAAGGATGTTGTCGTAGAACTCAAATGTCGGGCCAGACAACGCAACTGCTGCAAGCGTTACATCCAAATCCAGCTTAAAGGCTGATTCTGAGAACAGCCAGATGGTAAAACCCGCCAGCAGGACGATCTCAATCACCTGAATGATCAGGGACACACTGTCAAACCAGACGGGATACTTGGCATTAATATAGAAGAAGAGAATCATGTTGAAATAGCACAAGACGAACGCGATGACGTACTTCGGCCACTCTTCCAGTTCATTGATGTAGTCGCGGTTGAGAATCATGGACACGATATTGGCGTGAATGACCACGCCGAACATATCCGGGTTCGCCCGCCCGGCGATCTTGAGATTCAAGGGCGTGAAGAATTTGTCTTCCCATGCAGGGTCGCCGAAGGTATCGCCGAGGTATCCCAGGATAACGATCTTGTCGCGCAATACCGATGGATCGAAATCTTCCATCAACACCTGCCGCACATCAAGTGCAAAGAACATCGAGGGGAAGTTCGTAGCAGCGAGGTGTTCATCCTTCAGCGCTGCCTGCCGAACATCGACCATCTCGAAGTTACCGCGAAAATTTATCAGTTCCTCATCCTTTCCCCTCGCGAGGAATTTGGCTGTCACGGCCGAATCATACGCCATCGCCAACTTCACCGAAAACGCGAGGGCCTCCTCGCCGTTGACGTCTACTCGTGGAAAGAACGATCGTGAGATTTTCACATCGTCCTGGTATTTCGCTCCCGTTGGGAGGTTGGCGAAGCCCGCGACGGCATACTCTTGAAATTCTGGGTCGGAATAGGCGATAGAATCATACGAGTCTTCCACGCCGCTCCGAATCAACGCAGTCGACTGGTGCAACTTCGAGACCAGCACCACGTTACCGGCTTCCTGAATCGCGTTGGCCAGTAGCAGGTTTCCCATAGTATCGAGAAGTTGCGGGCAGTTCGCCGCATCGCGCAGCCCACCCTCACAGTAAAAGAAGCAGTCGATGCCGATCACGCGAGGTTTGTACTGACTGATAATCCGGATCTGCTCAGCGATCGCGCCCCGCGGAATATTGCCGATGTTCACCAGCACAATCCGGTCGTCAACGATCGTGGTATCGCGCATTTGTGAAAATGCGTAGTCTGTCAACTCGAAGTCAGCGAGCGCCTGCCCAATGGGGTCAAAGGCGTCAAACATATTCAGCTTAGTCAGCTCCGACAGTGCCCACATCAGCGCGAACACGGTGGTAGTCGCGACGAAGCAGTTCAACCAGAACCGCTTCATAAACCGCAAAACTCTTCCCAGAAACGACCGGATCTTTCTCATAAAATGGGGCGCGAACCAGTAAATTTATAAATTTCAGCTATAATAACATGCTTCCATTGAATACTTCACGTCTTTCAGCCGATCAATACACTAACGGAATCCTGTCCGGAGACCGCGTTGTTCTCGCGAAGGCGATCACACTCATGGAAAGCGTGCTACGGACGGACCAACACCTGGCAGATGATGTATTGAAATCCATCATGCCGCGCACTGGCAACGCCTGGCGAATTGGCATCACGGGTGCTCCCGGGGTGGGTAAGAGTACCTTTATTGAAGCGTTTGGAAAACGCCTCACGGCTGCGGGAAGAAAACTCGCCGTTCTTACCATCGATCCCACAAGTCAATTGACGGGCGGGAGTATTCTTGGCGATAAGACACGCATGTCGGAGTTGTCCCGCGACTCGCGCGTATTCATTCGCCCATCAGCCGCTGGCACTGCGTTGGGCGGTGTAACTTCCTGCACGCGGGAAGCGATGCTCCTGTGTGAAGCCGCAGGCTTCGACACAGTCATCGTCGAGACGGTAGGCACCGGACAGTCAGAGATCACCATACGCGGCATGGTCGATTTTTTCCTGCTGTTGATTCAACCCGGCGCGGGGGATGAACTGCAGGGGATCAAGAAGGGAGTTGTCGAAATGGCCGACGCTATCGCTATCACGAAAGCCGATGGGACCAACACAGGCGCCGCACGTGCTACGATGGCGGAATTTCAACACGCCCTTCATCTCATGAAGCAACCTGCTTCCGGATGGACACCCGAAGTTGTAATGTGCTCATCACTCCAATCGACGGGATTGACGGAGATAGATGCGATGATCAGTAAGTTCTACAATCAGGTTTCAGCGTCCGGACACTTACATGAGAGCCGGCGCAGTCAACGTACTGCATGGTTTCGTGAACATTTTCAGTATATCCTTCTGACCGATCCCGCACGTCTTCCGCAACTGACACATGTTGAAGATGAACTAAAGGATGATGTGAGATCCGGGGAAGTATTTCCCAGGGATGCAGCCCGAAAACTGCTCGATGCATACCATCGCGCCATCAGAGAAGAATAGGTCCGCGAATACCGAGGTTCCAGACATCATGAAAAAACTACTTATCGTCCTTCTATACATTTTACTGTGCGGCGGATGCGCGCAAAACAAGAAGACGGAATCAGGCGATTTATCACAGGGGAACAGGCTGCCCTTGAGCTATGCCAAAGGATTTACGGCTACTGATGTAGGCCATTCGACACTTGTCGAAGTGACATACCCATTTCAAGGTGCGACTCAAGGATTCCGATACCTCTTGGTTCCGGTAGGTGAAACACCGCCGGCTCACGATGAAAATACGACAGTAGTACGCGTACCGCTTCACAGTATCGTCTGTACATCGACAACGCATATCCCGTTGCTCGATTACCTCGAGGAGACTGACAAACTGATAGGTTTCCCCACCACCGACTATGTCAGTTCCGCAAAAATGAGAAAGCGGATCGACGAGGGCTACGTAACTGATCTTGGGATTGACAAGGACCTGAACCTCGAACGCCTTGCCCTGTTGAAACCGGCCGCGCTAATGGGGTATACGATGACGAGTGATTATGGACAGTTCAGAAAAATCGAGTCTCTGGGAATTCCGGTCGTCATCAATGCCGAATACCTGGAGCACCACCCGCTCGGTCGGGCAGAATGGATCAAGTTCATGGGACTTTTCTTTGATAAGCGGAAGGAGGCTGACTCAATCTTCCGGATGATCGAATCAAACTATCATCAGACAATTGAGGCACTGTCAGCCACAACGAATACACCGACTGTTATGAGTGGAATCGTATATGGCGACGCGTGGTTTCTTCCGGCGGGTGAAAACTACGCAGCGGTACTTTTCGACGACGCGGGATATGACTACCTCTGGAAAGACAGCCCTGGAAACGGATTTCTCCGCGTTTCATTTGAAACTGTTTACGAGAAAGGGCACGACGCCGACCTTTGGATCGGCACGGGAGGATATCGATCCCTGGATGAAATTCGCGCGGCAGATATCCGCTATACGCGCTTTGAAGCGTACCGTAAACGCCAGGTATATAATTACGACGCCCGCACCGGCCCAAACGGCGGAAATGAGTTTCTGGAGTTGGGGTACCTCAGACCCGATCTCATCCTGAAGGACCTGGTCAAGATCAGTCATCCCGACCTGATCAGCGATCACGATCTATACTTTTATCGACGCCTCGAGTAAACCTGCGATCTCCCGGAGCAATTCACGCCTTTTGTTTGATAAACTTCTTTACATTTGTATTGGTCGGCATCCTATTTTTTGCATAACCTGGCTAAGCAGGCCAATTATTGATGGAGCGTGTGCGAGTTATTTTTTTAGCCATCGCGGTGCTTTTCCTAACCCACGATCTAACCGGCGAAATCCGACTGGTGATGGGTGCGTCCGAGTCGTACGAAGTTGCCTTGTACGAAGAAAACGGAAAGGTTGGCCTAAAAAGTGACGGAGGCAAGATCCTTATCCCAGCAGAGTATGACGCGATCGGGTGGAGCAACGGACCGCTAACGATCGTAGACCAAGTCGTCGGCTATAAGGTCAACGGGTTGTGGGGCCTCATCAGCACATCAAACCGCGTGTTGACGGAACCGCAGTTCCTTGAGATCGAACCGGCCGAGGGAGCTTTTCTGACAGCACAGAAAAAATCGCCTTTATCACAACGAGCATCCTTTGGTGTCATCAATACTTCAGGAAAAACGATCATCCCATTCGTCTACGATGCGCTTTATCTTTCGAACATGCGAGCAATTGTCATGTCGCGCGTTGGCGCGAAGTTTCTATTCGGACTGTCAGACCTATCACACAAGATTCTCATTCCCATTCAGTATAAACGAATCTCTTCAATCGGAAGCCTTCGATACGCTGTGGAGAACTTTGATAGTCGGATCGCCATCTTCTCAGACGATGGCAGCCAGGTGACAGCATTTGAAATCGACAGTATCTCAACCTTCCGCCGCGACTTTGCAATAGTATACCAGAATCAGAAGCAAGGAATCATCAATCGCTCCGGCCAGTTTGTCGCCCGACCTGTTTACGCTGAGGTAAAGCTAGAGGACGACGGTTCTGTATTGGTGCGGGATCAACATCAGTTGTCATTGCTTAAGGGGGACAATGCGTTGATCAAACAACTGCAAGCCGACAACATCCGGCCTTTGTCAGCCGATCGATATGCACTGGAAGTCGGCGGGAAATACTACCTGACAGATAATGACGTCACCGCACTTCATCCTGAACCGTTCGCTTCAATCGGCGCTTTTGAAAATGGTGTTGCCGTATTTACGAATAACTCGCGCGCCGGTGTAGTCTCAGCGACAGGGGATGTCGTGATCCCTGCCCAATACCTCACGCTGGAACGGGATGAGGGTGGCCTGAATTATCGGGCATGCGTCAACGCAGGAGGCAAGACTCGGTGGACTATCATTGATGCCGAGACAACGCCACTCACGGAGAAGCAATATGAAATGATAGCCCCGTTTAACGGAAAATTCTATCCCGCAAAGAGCCACGGATACTGGGGAGCGTTGAACGCGGCTGGTCAGGAGATCATCGCCTGTGTGCATGACTCACTGCTTCAAGAATCGCATGGCAACATCGTGGTAAAGTTCAAAGGAGAGTATGGCATCGTGAACCTTCGCGAGCACTGGGTCGTAACACCGCGACCCTACCCGTTGAGGATCGTAAACGAGGAGACCTTTTTTGAATATGACGAAAACACAACCTACCTCAAATCCTTCCGTGGTGACCTGATCTACTTCTCTGACAATCCGCTCGAATACGTCGGGGGTTATATCCGAGAGCAGCTTCCCTCGGGAGCCTATTGGGTGATCGACTTGGCCGGGACAGTCGTCGATCGATCGAATCAGCCTGTGCAGGCAGATCTGATCTTCCCGGAAAGTGAGGGGTTGCGTGCAATTCGAAAAGACGGGAAGTTCGGGTTCATCGATAAGGAAGGCAGGCTACGCATCGCAAACCGCTATGAGATGGTTCAGCCTTTTAGCGACGGACTCGCCGCTATACGCATACGAAACCGTTGGGGATACATTGATCATCGCGAGACACTGGTAGTCCAGCCAATTTACGACGAGGTGAACAGCTTTGCCAACGGTGTAGCCATTGTCTATCAAGACGGGTACGCAGGGCTTGTCAACAACGCCGGGAAGATGATATTGCCCCTGCGCTACGACCAGATCACTCCGAACGAGCACCATCGCTACCTCCTCACCAGCGGGGAATTGCAAGGTCTTGCCGACGAATCCGGCAAGGTCATCGTGCACCCCAGATACCACAGCGTTAGCGACACCGGCAACGGCTACGCTATTGTCGAACGTGATGGAAAGTATGGTGTTGTGACCCTGGACGGAGTAAGTACCATACCGCTGATCTACGATGATATCTCCTACGATCACTACCGCAATCAGTACATCGGCGTTAGATGGTCAGCACTCCGTCCGCTCGAGAAGTAGTGCTAACCTATTCTTTCTTCGGCGATGCGCCGGTGCCGCCTGATCCGGAGATTGCATCCCTCATTCCGGTATCTGCCACGACATTCTGCATCTTGTAATAATCCATAACTCCGAGATTGCCTTTGACAAACGCTTCGGAGATGGCCTTCGGTATCTCTGCTTCCGCTTCAATAACCTTCGCACGCGCCTCCTGAGCTTTCGCTTTCATTTCCTGCTCAAGTGCAACAGCCATAGCCCTGCGCTCTTCAGCACGTGCCTCTGCTACTTTGAGATCGGCAGAAGCCTGATCAATCTGGAGTTTAGCACCGATGTTTGCACCGACATCCACGTCTGCAATATCGATTGAAAGAATTTCGAAGGCCGTTCCCGCGTCGAGTCCGCGTGACAATACAAGTTTTGAAATATTGTCCGGGCTCTCGAGTACAGCCTTATGCGAACGCGCCTGACCGATCGAGGAGACGATCCCCTCGCCCACCCGCGCCAGAATTGTATCCTCACCCGCGCCACCAACAAGTTGCGCGATGCTGGCGCGTACCGTTACACGCGCGATAGCAATCAGCTGGATACCGTCGGCAGCGACCCCCGCTACCTTCGGAGTGGTGATGACTTTTGGATTTACCGATATCTGCACTGCCTGGAAGACGTCACGGCCGGCGAGATCAATTGCCGTTGCCTGCTTGAACGTGAGGCTGATATTTGCCTTATCCGCGGATATAAGTGCGCGAATCACGTTCGGAACGTTACCACCCGCCAGGTAGTGTGTTTCAAGCTCATTCGACGAGATCTCCAAACCCGCCTTTGTTGCTGTAATTAGTGATTCAACCACGATCCGCGGTGGCACCTTCCTGATCCGCATGAAGACGAGTTCGAAAAGACCTACCCTCACGCCTGAGAACAATGCAGTGATCCAAAGATTAATTGGCACAAAATACAGGAAGACAAAGAAGAGAATAATGATCCCGAAGATCATTAGGATTAAGTTCAGCTCCATGGAGGTTAGTTTATCGGTTTAACAATGATTTGATGCCCGTCGATATGAACGATTCTGACTTTTGTGCCCACGTCGACATAATCGCCCAATGTCTTCGCTTCGAATTCACCGCTCTTGAACAATACCCGTCCGACAGGCCGCAGCGTAGATCGCGTGGTGCCTTCGTCGCCGACAGCAAGTGCGTCGACAGTCCCTTCGTTTACCTTGCTGCTAATCGCCGACTTGTTCGCGAACCGCATCCAGGCTCGAGAGCGGAAGCTGAAGAACAAAGTTACAGCAGTTCCCGCAGCAGTCCCAATCAGAACATAGAGCCCGGTTTGCGAACCGTAGTTGTCATACGAAGTGTAGACTGCCGCTCCCAGGAGAACGACCCCGAGGATACCGATCAGCGTAGTCCCCGGTATGAACACAACCTCAATAATGACCAGTGCTAGACCAATAAGGATTAAGGCAAAGATCAGATACCACATGGGGAAGTGTCGTAGGGGTTAGCCGGTAAATATAGTAATAATTGACGAATGCTTGTGCGGAGATCAGTACGCGCGCGCAAAAAGGACACGGCGCGCAGACGGTTTCCCGCTGTACACGCAGACACCAGCTTCCTCCTTCGCATCCAGCGGAATGCACCGGATGGTCGCTTTAGTCTCCTCCTTAATCGCTTGCTCCGTTTCCACAGTGCCATCCCAGTGAGCAGATACGAAACCGCCCTTGTCGTCCAGCACGCGCTTCATCTCCTCGTAGGAGTTCACTTCCGTAGTTTTGTCATCGCGAAACTTCCTTGCGCGGTTGTAAATATTCGTCTGAATATCGCCTAGTAGGGCGGGGATGTGCTCGCTGATAGCGTCAATGGTAAGTGTTTGTTTTTCCTTTGTGTCACGGCGAGCCACCTCGACAGTGCCATTCTGCAAATCACGAGGTCCGATAGCTATGCGAACGGGTACTCCCTTGAGCTCCCACTCCGCAAACTTGAAACCCGGTTTGTGCGTATCGCGATCGTCGAACCTGACAGTCAATCCGTGCCCGCGTAACGACGATGTAATCTGCTGCGCTTTCTCCGAAATTTGTTTTAGTTCTTCTTCCGTTTTGAATATCGGAACAATGACGACATGGATCGGTGCGAGTTTCGGCGGCAGAACGAGGCCGTCATCGTCGGAGTGCGCCATGATGAGCGCTCCCATTAAACGCGTGCTGACACCCCAGGAAGTTCCCCAAACGTATTCGAGCTTGCCTTCCCGGCTCGCGAACTGGACACCGAAAGCCTCTGCAAAGTTCTGCCCGAGGAAGTGGGAAGTGCCCGCTTGTAATGCCTTTCCATCCTGCATCATAGCCTCGATGCAATACGTATCAATAGCACCTGGAAAACGCTCCCCTTCCGACTTCCGGCCCTTGACCACCGGCATCGCCATAAAATTCTCGGCGAAGTCCGAATATACGTCCAGCATTTGCAGTGTTTCATGAACGGCTTCATCGGATGTCGCGTGGGCAGTGTGCCCCTCCTGCCAAAGGAACTCAGACGTTCTCAGAAACAAGCGCGTGCGCATTTCCCAACGCACGACGTTGGCCCACTGGTTAATCAGCAGCGGCAGATCGCGATACGATTGTATCCACTTCTTATATGTACTCCAGATGATCGCCTCACTGGTAGGACGCACAATCAGTTCCTCCTCGAGTTTCGCTTCAGGGTCGACCATTAATTTGCCCGGTTTCTCCGGATCGTTCTTCAATCGGTAGTGCGTGACGATCGCGCATTCCTTGGCGAATCCCTCCGCGTTTTGTTCCTCCGCTTCAAAAAGACTTTTCGGTACAAAAAGCGGGAAATAGGCATTGGTGTGACCCGTGTCCTTGAACATCTTGTCGAGAGCCTGCTGCATCTTCTCCCAAATACTGTATCCGTACGGCTTTATGACCATACAGCCCCGCACATCGGAGTGTTCGGCCAAGTCAGCTCTCTTTACCAGTTCATTGTACCACAGCGAGTAGTCTTCCTGTCGCGTTGGAATCTCTTTTCCCATAAATGGTATAATTTTTGCGCCTTTTCTGATTG
This sequence comes from Flammeovirgaceae bacterium, assembly GCA_044507115.1. Classification (GTDB taxonomy): domain Bacteria; phylum Bacteroidota; class Bacteroidia; order Cytophagales; family Cyclobacteriaceae; genus Chryseosolibacter. The sequence goes on from JBIQJZ010000017.1 coordinate 18,018, forward strand.
ATAGAACGACAAATATAAGTTGAGTCCCGCGAATGAAGGCTAAATTTTATACCTTTATAGAATACTTTTCGCTGCATTTGCGTTAATGTAATAGATACTAAAACCAGGCTCTGCTATGAAAATAAATAGAATATTGGCGGCAATCTTCACACTGGTAGGAACCGGTGCTGTC
>JBIQJZ010000017.1:18199-27459 GCA_044507115.1 Flammeovirgaceae bacterium
GTACGACGATATGTATTTTACGGCTAAAGATCGGGCAGCTCTTCGCGCCCAGAGTGCTACCAACGTAGCATATCGTACACCTGAACGAAACAAGAAACATGATTTCGCTGAGGAAAACGCTTATGTGAATCCAACTGATAGTTACTCAGCCCGGAACGTAAATCCTGAGTACACTTCGCGCGAGCACACACAGACGGCTCAGGCGGATGAGCAGGATTACTTTGTTGACAATTACCAGTACAATCAAAATCAGCTGAACAACTGGAATCAAAATTACAATGGCTGGTATAACAATGCCTGGTACAGGAATAATTACTACGGACCAGCAATAAACAACTGGCATAGCCCGTACTACGGCTACAATAGCTGGAATAGTCCCTGGTACGATCCATACTGGGCGTACAACGGTTGGTCTAGCTCCTTCAGCTTTCACTATGGAAGTGGCTGGAACTACGGCTGGGGAGGACACTACAACTACTGGAATCGTCCGTATTACGGTTCGAATTGGGATCCGTTCTACAGCCCCTACTACGCAGGAATGGGTTGGTATGGCGGCGGCTATTGGAATAACTGGCGCTACCCCGGTACAATTATCATCGTAAATGATGGCGAGTCCGGACGTGTAAACTATGGAAGACGTCCTTCCCGCAGTACGACCATCGTATCTGACCGCAACAATGTGCGGTCCAGGTCCAGCGTCTCGAACGGCGTTCGGGATGATCAGAACAGCGGTCGTGTGACAACGCAGTCCAGGAAACAAGAGGAATACTATAACCGCTATAATAGCACGCGGAGCACAGCACCGTCATACGACAGCCGAACGAACACCCAGAACAACCGTTCCAGAAGCATGGACTCTTGGAACAATAATAGTAGCTGGGACAGTAATCGCTCGGGCCGGACTTCCACCCCCTCCTACTCTCCTTCCAGGAGCAGCAGTGGATCGGGGACTCGCACCAACACGGGCGGAAGCACGAACAGCAGACGAGGACGAGATTAACCCTTAAACTTGCTTTTCAATGAGGTTCTTAACATTCAGGTATTACCTGACCGCTATTATATTGCTCAGTTTTTTGGGTGCCAGTGCGCAGGATTATACAGAGAGCGCGTTGCTTTTCTCGCGTACCAACCCGGCTGGTAGTGCACGGATTCTCGGATTAGGAGGTGCGCAGACTGCCATTGGGGGCGACTTTAGTTCGGCACTCTCAAACCCGGCTGGTCTCGGTATGTTCAACCGATCGGAATTCACCTTGAGTCTCGGATTAACAGACACCCGGACTTCCGCGAACTACCTCGGAACGTATTCCGAAAGCAACCGCGGCGTGTTTAATGTACCGGCGATTAGCTATGTCTGGCATATGCCCAAGCACAACGATGAGAGCTACTACGGCGGATCGTTTGGATTCAGCTTCTCCAGAGTAAACGACTTCAATCGCGAAACACTCTACCGCGGCGACAACCAGAATAATTCTATCATCGACTTCTTTATAGATCAGGCCTGGGGTGAAACTACGGATCAATTCTTCGACAACGGCCGACACGCCAACACTCCAACAGGCCTGGCATATTTCAACTACTTGATAGGTCCGATGTCTATACAGGATCCTGCCGACCCGGACGACGAGTATTTCACAGACGCCGGGTATCCCTACCAAACCGAAGAGATCACGGTGAAAGGAGCGTCCAACCAATGGAGTTTTTCTTACGGTGGAAACGTGAAAGACATGTTTTTCTTCGGAGCAGGGATTGGCATTTCCAGCATTCGATATAATTCCGTCAAGACATTTTCCGAAGACTTCGGGGCAGATATACTCGAAGCACTTCAACTGACTGAAAACCTCGAGATCACAGGCACAGGCGTGAACGCTACGCTTGGGGCCATCGCGCGTCCAATCGAATTCATTCAATTCGGAGTGTCATATACGACACCCACGTATTACACCCTGTCAGAGGCATACGACGCATCCATGTGGAGCCGCTGGGATAATTTCGATTACTACGGCGATGGTGAAGTGATCCTCGGAGACAATAGCAACGCCCCGGAACGGTCCGACCTGATTGTTTCTGAGTATACGTTCACCGCTCCCGGGAAACTTCGTGGCGGCGTGACATTTCTGAATGAGCACGGGTTTATTACCGCTGATATCGAAATGTTAAACCCTGCCAAGGCGAGATATAAATCGAGGGACAACTTTGTCTCTTTCGCAGCCGACAATGAAAATATTCGCCAGGTCTACGACCCGGTGATAAACTTCCGCGTGGGAGCGGAGTTTCGCCGCGACATTATGCGCGTGCGAGCGGGATACGCGTTGCAGGGAAATACGTTTAGCGAACAGGTTTCGACCGATAATTCGACTACATCAATTAGCGGAGGTGTCGGCGTACGGCTCAAGACATTCTACGTCGACCTCGCGATCATACACAAAGCGGGAAAGACATATCCCTACAGACCGTACACATTCTTCGACGGTTCCGGACCTGTCGCTAATCTGCGAGACAAGACGTTGAATGGTTTAATAACCGTGGGGTTCACTTTCTGAGTTCTATCTGCTTGAGCAGCGATTCCAGGGACGAATCCACTGACGTAATGTGAGCTCGTTGATAGCACGACAGCCGGGCCGCTCGCATATCTTCCAGCTTTTTCCTTAGTTCCTGCTCATCTGCACTAAGTAACAACGGCCGATCGCGGTTCTTCTTTACACGGTCGATCAATTCTGATACTGCACAGTCCAGAAAAATGCTTACTCCCTGCCGATTGATGACCTCGATGCCCTGATGGAAGCAAGGAGCACCACCGCCGGTAGCCATAACAAACGACATCGGGCGCGCAGCCCAGTCGCGCAACAACCTGGATTCCGTAATGCGAAAATATTCCTCGCCATGCTGCCGGAATATCTCCTGTATGGCAGTCCCTTCTGCTCGTTCAATCTCAGCGTCGAGATCGACGAACGGAATTGAAAGATGAACTGCAAGCTCCTTTCCTATGGTCGTTTTTCCCGACCCTGGCATACCTATCAAGAATATCTTCATGAATCGCGTAGCTCCGATCGTCTACTGTATCAATGCAAGCACCTCGGCTGCATCCGGTGTATCGTTGTGATGCCACATTCCTTTCACAGTTCCGTCGACCCAGAGCGTTATCCCGGGATTCGAACGGATAATCGTCTTCAACACTGTTGCATCCGCGAAATAGTATGGCACGGCGAACTGATGTTCATGACGGAATGCCTCGAATTGCGCGGATCCTGACGCCGTCAGCACCATCATCTCAAGTTTGCCATCCAGATCGCGCGACAATCGCACAACGTCGTCAATATTCGTTGTTGCCGCCTTCGTGACATCGTAAATGATAAAGAACAGTTTCGGCCCCTCAAAGGTCTGCTGCGTTACGTCCTCTCCTTCCACGTTCGAGACAGCATAGTCAGTGATCTTCGGCTTTGTTTTGTCTTCATTGACCTGGACAACACTTTCATATTGATAAAGGGTTGTGTCCATCAAATACTTATCCGAGCGTACCAGTTCGCCGTTGTCTTTTCGTACAAAAACATACTCAAAGATCGGTTGTTCCTCAGGCTGCATCTGTGTCGGTATATGGTTGCCAATCCGGTAAGCACGAAAGTCGATAAAGGGCAAATGGCGGATCGCGTAAACACCCAGAAAAAGACTGACGGCAACTGTAGCTCCGATCATGAGATCTCCGGTCTTCGAATTCATCACCTGAGTGTAGGTGGCGCGATACCAAAACAGGTGCAGGATCGGAAACATCAGTATAACGTCCTTGAAGAAAGATTGCCAAGGCGTCAGTTTGATCGCATCACCGAAGCATCCGCAATCCGTAACCTTGTTGAAGAACGCCGAATAAAATGTCAGAAAAGTAAAAAAGACCATCAGCACAAGCAGTAGGATGGTGGTAACTTTCATTCGGTAAAAGAGCAGCACGGCTACACCAAGCGCCACCTCCAAAACGATCATGATCATTCCGATCTCCATGGAAAATGGAATGAACAATTCAAAGAACGATCCGAAATCTTCAGCAAAAACAGCGAAGTATTCCTCCATCTTGATCTCCGTCCCAACTGGATCATTAAGTTTGATGAGACCTGAAAAGATAAAAAGCCCGCCAACGAAGACGCGGGATATCTGATCGGCGATTGATTTAAACGTCATGATTCCTTCAGCTTTATCAGTGCAAACACTGCATAATTGATCATATCCTGGTAGTTCGCTTTTACACCTTCGCTTACCAGTGTCTTACCCGCGTTGTCTTCAATCTGTTTGACCCGCAGCAGTTTCATTAGGATTATGTCCGTGATCGAGGTGATACGCATCTCGCGCCAGGCCTCCCCGTAGTCGTGGTTCTTATTTTCAAGAAGCTCGAAAGTTTCGCGTACGGCGTCATCATAGAACCCTTCCAGATCCTCAAATCCAAGTTCCAGTTCGTCCGAATCAGCCAGCTGTATCTGGATGAGTGCAATCACACAATAATTAATAATACCGATAAACTCGTCGCGGATGGGGTCGCCGATTCGTTGGGTTCCCTTCTCTTGAATACTGCGGATACGTTGCGCCTTGATAAATATTTGGTCAGTAATGGAAGGTAGGCGCAGGATGCGCCACGCTGTTCCGTAATCGCGCGTTTTCTTTTCAAACAAAGTTTTGCACGCGCCTATTACCTCTCTATATTCGACTGCGGTTCTTTCGATCATAATACTCAAGCGGTGCAAAATACGCCATTTTCGACAAACAAAACACTGAACATCAACGGAACGATTGTCGACTTGGCAACCCCTCGCATCATGGGGACACTTAATATCACTCCCGACAGTTTTTTCGACGGCGGGCGTTACACCACCGAGAAAGCTATCGTCACCCAGGCTGGGAAAATGATCTCGGAAGGTGCCGACTTCATTGACGTCGGTGGCTATTCGACCCGACCCGGAGCCGCCGAGGTGTCAGCGGAAGAAGAACAGCGGCGCGTCATCGAAGCGATCCGGTTCATCCTTCGCGATTTTCCGCAGACGATCATCTCCGTTGACACGTTCCGCGCCAGTGTCGCCCAGGCAGCGGTACACGCCGGGGCCTCGCTGGTCAACGACGTCTCGGCAGGGGCACTTGACCCGGCCATGTTCCCGACTGTAGCACGCCTCGGCGTACCGTACATCGCGATGCACATGCGCGGAACTCCACAGACAATGCAAAGCCACACCAACTACGAAGATATCGTAACCGACATGATCACCTATTTCCATCAGAAAATCTATCAACTCGTGGAACTGGGGGTGCGTGACGTGATAGTCGACCCCGGCTTCGGGTTTTCGAAAACCGTTCAACAGAACTTTCACCTACTCGAACACCTGCGCGAGTTCACGGTGCTGGGACGACCTGTCTTGGTTGGTCTTTCCAGGAAGTCCATGATATGGAAAACGCTCGGGGTCGATCCACAGTCCGCGCTGAACGGAACGACTGTTCTGAATACCATCGCCTGCCTGAGCGGGGCCGACATATTGCGCGTGCATGATGTGCGGGAAGCGCGCGAGGTAATTAAACTTTTTACAGCATCACGGGATAATGTACCGGGATGATACTCTATATTAGTGCCATTCCGTTTCGGTATTTTTGTTAATGATTCTCCTGTTCAGAATAGGATTTCTTGAAGTAAGCTGGGTTGATATCATCGATATAAGTCTGGTCAGCATCCTCTTGTATCAGGTGTACAAATTGGTTCGGGGAAGTATTGCCGCCAAAATATTCATCGGCATCCTCTCCCTCTACCTGGTTTATCTTATTGTGCGGGCCGCCGAAATGGAACTACTCGCCACCATCCTGGGGCAGTTTATGGGCGGTGGTGTCGGAGTACTCGCCATGATTATCCTCTTTCAACCGGAGATTCGAAAATTCCTGCTGGTGATTGGTCGCGGGACAGAATTGCGCGAAAATATCTTCCGTGCGATCGTCAACTTGCGGAATTCAACTCCTGAGACTTTCGATCTCCAGCAGGTAATGGAAGCGGTGAAGTCTCTAAAAGCCACAAAAACCGGGGCACTGATCGTTTTCTCCCGCGATGTCGGACTGAGGTTCTATATCGAAACGGGCGACGCGCTTAATGCGGAAGTGACAAAGCGCCTGCTGCTGGCCATCTTCAATAAGAACAGCCCTCTCCACGACGGGGCCGTAGTGATTCACAACGGACGAATTAAAGCCGCGCGATGTATCCTTCCCGTGAGTGAGAACGACAACCTGCCGGCGCACTTTGGCTTGCGCCATCGGGCGGCTGTCGGCATGTCGGAGAATACTGACACCCTTGTGCTCGCGATATCCGAAGAAACTGGCCGGCTGATTCTGGCGAGGAACGGCGCTTACCTGCGTGGGCTAAAACCGGCTCAGGTGGAGCAAAAAATCATCGACTACCTGCAAAACAATGAATCAGGCAATTGGCAGGACATTCCGGAAGAGCAGGCTACCGAAGGATCCTGACTCCTGTCGGGGTGTTGAAACAGGAGAGGGCATGGAATTTGATTTATTCGCCGCAATATTCTCCGGGGTTACCATGCCAGCCGACAGAACATAAACAGTGTGCCGGTAGGATGACAACCGCGGCTATTAGCGATATGTGTTTCTAAAATATTGCCCATGATGATAGAAGCAAGCCCCGTCAAGTTTTACGTTGCCAAGTTTTTCTTTCTCGCGTTCTCGGCTATTCAGTGGCTTGTTGCCGCAGTCCTCCTCCTGCAGTTCGAATTCAGCAGCAAGAACTTCTTCATCTCGCTGTTTTTTATCACGCTGGGCCTCATCTTCTTCTATTTGTTCCTGATCGTTAATGACAAGGTCAAACGAGTCGCTATTGGCAAGAATAAGATCGTGATCATCGAGGGCGATAGAAATTCCAGGTTCAGCTGGCCCGAGGTGAAATCCCTTCAGATAATTCCTTTCTTCAACCTCTACAAGCTGAAGCTTAGGGGAAAGAAAAATCCGATCTACTTCTTCCCGGCGAAAAATATCGACCCCGCCTTCGGTCTTCTCGCGAAGGATACTTCGAAAATGGGATCGATCGTTAAGAAGAAGAAAAAGAAATTCCGCATCAAATAGCTGTAGAGAAAGCTCCCAATCTGGTGACTTTGTCGCCGAACTATTTCTTGAGTACCCCGAGTTCCCTGCCTACCGTTGTAAATGCCTCAATCGCGGCATCGAGGTGAACGCGTTCGTGCGCCGCCGAGATTTGAACCCGGATTCTGGCCTGGCCCTTTGCAACTACAGGGTAGAAGAAGCCGATAACATAGATCCCCTTTTCGAGAAGTCTTTCCGCAAACTGCTGCGCAAGAGGCGCGTCATATAACATGATCGGAACGATCGGATGATCTCCAGGGCGGATGTCAAACCCCGCGGCTGTCATCTGTTCGCGAAAGTAACGGGTGTTTTGTTCAAGCTTGTCGCGGAGAGCGGTTGTTTCCGACAGCATCTTTAGGACCTCGATGGATGCGCCGGCAATAGAAGGCGCCAGCGTGTTCGAAAAGAGATACGGGCGTGATCGCTGACGCAGTATCTCTACTATTTCCTTCCGCGCCGAAGTGAAACCACCTGACGCACCGCCCAACGCCTTCCCGAGGGTGCCGGTTATGATGTCAACCCGACCCATCACACCGCGGAATTCGTGAACGCCACGTCCTTGTTTACCCACGAAACCCGTCGCATGCGATTCGTCACTCATGACGAGTGCATGAAATTCGTCGGCCAGGTCACATATTTCATCGAGACGCGCAATGGTCCCGTCCATTGAGAATACCCCGTCCGTTACGATCATCATCTGCTTCGCTCCCGCCGCCTTTGCCGCGCTCAGTTGTTCCCTCAGGTCATCCATGTCATTGTGCTTGTAGCGGTAACGCATCGCCTTGCACAACCTCACGCCGTCGATAATCGAGGCGTGGTTCAACTCGTCCGAAATAATTGCATCTTCCGGACCGAGCAAGGGTTCAAACACGCCGCCGTTAGCGTCGAACGCCGCAGCGTAAAGAATAGTGTCTTCCATGCCGAGGAACTCGGATAGCCCGGCCTCCAGTTCTTTGTGAATGTCCTGCGTCCCGCAGATGAACCGGACCGACGACATTCCATAGCCGTGAGAATCGATCGACCGTTTTGCGGCGTCGAGAACGCGCGGATGGGATGAAAGACCGAGATAGTTGTTTGCACAGAAATTGATTACCTCTTTGCCATTGGTCGTAATCACTGCTCCCTGAGGCGTCGTGATCACGCGCTCCTTCTTGTAAAGACCAGCATCTTTGATAGAGTCCAGTTCTTTTTGAAGGACTGGTTTCAGCGTCGCATACATATTCCGTTGTTTTTTACTGTTTTGGCCTGATCATCGGTCTGCCCGGTTTCGGTGTCGCCCCTTCAGGCTTCCGAACCTCCTCAGTCGCGATTAACGTATACTTCCGCCGGACAGGATTGATCAGGTTAAGTTTTTGAACCGTAAAACTATTGGGGTGCATTTGGTCGAACTCACGCTTCCAGCTTTCCCACAGGTCGCTCTCAGCTTGACGGAAGCGGACCGAATCGATTCGCTTACTCTTAAGATACTCTTCGAACGTAGGACCTTCTGCCATAGACATAAACTAGCGAGCGGGCGCGCACCTCATGCAACGTAGGCGCCAATAATTTTCTTTTGCCTAATAGTGGTTTCAAATGTATAACGTTTTTATTTGCCGTGTGATATCACAAGTTCAAAACTGCTACTCAAGTTGAAAAAAGTAAAAATTCTTGTTATCGGTGCAGGAGGTCAGTTGGGTTCAGAACTAACGCAGGCGCTTTGGGACCGGTTTGGTAAAGAGAACGTTATCGCTTCAGATATTAAAGATCCCGGAGGGATTCTCACGCAGGGAAATTTCGAAATTCTCGATGTACTTAAACGCGAACAGCTGTTCGAATTTATTCGCAAAAATAAAATCACCCAAGTTTACCACCTTGCAGCGGTACTGTCGGCATCGGGCGAGAAGAATCCCGCGTTTGCCTGGGATCTGAATATGAACGGCCTTATTCATGTGCTCGACGCAGCCGTTGAATTTGGGATAGAAAAGGTCTACTGGCCAAGTTCCATTGCCGTGTTTGGCCCCAATACACCGAAAGTCAATACACCGCAGGATACGATAATGGATCCCACAACAATCTATGGGATCAGCAAGCTTGCTGGTGAACGCTGGTGTGATTGGTACCACCGCAACCGGGGGGTGGATGTCAGAAGCCTTCGCTACCCCGGGCTGATTGGTTAC
>JBIQJZ010000017.1:27469-28628 GCA_044507115.1 Flammeovirgaceae bacterium
GCCAAGCCCGGCGGCGGAACAACTGACTATGCTGTCGAGATATTCTTCCGCGCCCGTGCCGAAAAGAAGTACGTATGTTTTTTGAACCCCGATGCAAGTCTTCCGATGATGTATATGGATGACGCGGTCCACGCGACGCTAGACCTCATGGACGCGGCGGTCGAGAATATCAAAATAAGGTCCAGCTATAACATCTCGGCAATGAGCTTCTCGCCGGCGGAAATTGCCGAGGAGATCAAGAAGATCATTCCTGAATTCAAAATTGACTATCAGCCTGATTTCCGCCAGAAAATCGCCGATTCGTGGCCGCGATCCGTCGACGATTCGGCCGCACGATCACATTGGGGATGGCAGCCGCGGTTCGATCTCCCTGCCATGGTCAAAGATATTCTTCAGCACCTTCCGGAATACGCTATCCCGGACTAATCCGACAAGGATAAAAAATCCGGAAAAGGTTTTTATCCATGTGCGATTGTGCAATCTTTGATTCCTACCTTGATAAAACAGGAAGTGTATGATGCAAAACCTGAAAATTGACCATTCCGAAGGTATCGTCACGATTACAGTAAGCAGACCGGAAGCGTTGAACGCACTGAACCTTCAGACACTTTCAGAACTAATCACTGTTCTTCAGCAAGCGTATGAGCACTCCGATCAGCGGGGCATCATTATTACAGGCGACGGAGACAAAGCATTCGTCGCGGGTGCTGATATTAAGGAGCTTTCGGCATTGACCCACGATCAGGCACGCGCGTTCGCTCAGAACGGGCAGCGCTTGTTTAAACTGATTGAAGATTGTCCTAAGCCAGTGATCGCTGCGGTAAATGGCTACGCATTGGGAGGTGGTTGTGAACTCGCTATGGCATGCCATATCCGCATTGCTGCCGGGGAAGCGCGCTTTGGTCAACCGGAGGTCAATCTCGGAATCATCCCGGGGTACGGTGGAACGCAGCGACTAACCCAGCTTGTCGGTCGAGGAAAGGCGCTCGAACTCATGATGACAGGCGACATGATCCCCGCTGAGGAGGCAAAAACTATCGGGCTGGTAAACCACGTTGTAGCCAGCCAAGACCTCATCACAACATGCCGGAAAATGCTCAGTCGCATTCTGGAGAAGGGACCCCTCGCCGTATCTGGTGTAATCAGCAGCGTGAATGCT
>JBIQJZ010000277.1:0-4086 GCA_044507115.1 Flammeovirgaceae bacterium
ATGATGGATGGAGATTTTTACGATGACCTTCAAAGAGACAAGCCCAGTGACCCCAATAATCCTTCAAGCCCCAGGGGCCTGATGGTGCTGTGGGACGGCGGAGCTCAGTTTCAATCACCGACAGGAGCTTGGGCCAGGAAACACATTGTGGGAAATGCGAAGGACAACGAAGCTGAGGGAGGAGGGTTCATCGGTTTCATGAAAACAAATCTAAGCACTCATCTTCTTCGGCTTGCCGATGTCTACCTCATCTATGCAGAAGCGATCCTGGGTAATAACGATATCTCGAGCGACCCGGCCGCACTCGATGCATTAAATAAAGTCAGGGGACGGTCCATCGCTGCTCATACATCACTTGGGGACTTTGATCTGCTCGATATAATGGAAGAGCGCCGCAGGGAGTTGGCATATGAAGGCGATAACTGGTTCGACTTTGTGCGTTTGCATTATTATCAACCCTCACTAGCGATCGCGCTATTGGCCGCCCAAGAAAGAGGAAGCTATTCTGGAAATGCATCAGCCGAGAATATCGTTTTGGAGCCCAAGACTTATACTCCGGGAAATGGCGACTTCCTGCTTCCCATCCCGGAAGGAGATTTGCTGAAAAATCCAAACCTGATGAAGGAGCCGGTGTCTTTTGACTTCAGCACCATGCGGCGAGTGGGCAGAGACTAAGACGCTTGTTTCGAAAATTCAACATGACAACTATGAAAAATCTGAAAATATATGTCACACAAACATTGATTTCACTTGCCGTCTTGTCGCTGGTGTTTGTGTCGTGTGACGATGATGAAACGGGAATGCCCGTCATTACGAACATCAGAGTCATTGAAAAAGACAGCTCGATAACGGCTGGTGAATTCGGACTGCCGATCGCTATCCAGGGTCGAAACCTTGGAGGCGTCACGGAAGCGTATTTCAATGACGTGAGGGCTCGGCTCAATCCAGTCTACGTAACAAATACAAATATCTTGCTCTTTGTTACTGACGATGGTCCGAGCGAAGTGACCAATAAGATCACACTCGTGACCGCGTCCGGTCAGATGGTCAGCACTGATTTTGAAGTGATGTTGCCGGATCCGATAATCCTTCAACTGTACAACGAGTTCCCGAAGCCGGGATCGGAGAACTACGTAATGGGGCGATACTTCTTTGCAATTGAAAAGGTCCTGGTCGGCGACAAAGAAGTGGAGATACTGGAGGAGACGCCAAATGCAATCCGGATCGTTATGCCGGATGAACTCGGTCAGGATCGTGTCACCGTGATTGGTGCGGGAGGTACTGCCGTCTCGGCGTTCAGACTGCATGAAACAGAGGGCAACATGATCAACTTCGATATTCCCGCGACTACCTGGGAATCGGACGTTTGCTGGGGCGACGCAGAAAGAATCGATCCGGAAGATTCCGAGATCGAACCAGTCGCCGGCCGATATACGAGAATCAAACAATCCAACCTGGCGGCGACCGGATATCAAGGCGACTGGGTAGTGTCAACATGCTGGTTTGATTTTGGCTTGGCTCCTGGTCCGGCAGCTGAAAAGGTAATGAGGTTTGAGGCGTATATAGGGGTGCCGTGGAAAGCGGGATACTACAACATCAATATCACGATGGAATCAGGTGAGGCGTTTCGATATGTTTGGAAGCCGTGGGACACCAACGCCTTCAGACCCTCGGGGATCAAGACCAATGGATGGATGACTTTTTTTATCCCCATGGAGATGTTCAATAAGCTCGACGGTGAGGAGTTTGTGAGTCCCGCGGTGCGTTTGACCGGTGATGTATCGAAGATCAGGGACTTGCGTGTCGATTTCAGCAATGGCGGAGACGGCGCGGCCGAGATTCCCTCACACTACGTCGCACTCGACAACTTCCGGATCGTAGACATCAACAATTGACCGCTTAATCCTAGGTGTTTTGTTGAGTATATAGTGATTGTAGGAAACCCGGGCTGTAACCGGGTTTCTTTTTTTTCTTAGCCAAACGAAAATAAATGAGATCGAGATATCATTGCAAGTTCTTCGCAGGCTGCTTGCTGGTTGGTGCGTTGTATTGCAATAGCACGCACGCGCAGCCTGATCAGGTGTTCTTTCCGTCTGACTACGCCGTCAGGTCTGCGGAAATTCCAGGCTCGTACGTAATGGTACCTCGGCCCACGACAACGCCTACAACCAATGTTGTGATTGATCCAGATGAAGTCATCACGGGTGTCCCGAAATACCTGTTTGGTACCAACGCAAATGTCTATATGACACAGATGGTCGACCAACCGGTGTTGCTTGATCATATCGGCATGCTGTCACCTAATCTCATCCGCTTCCCTGGCGGGAATCTTAGCAGCGTGTATTTCTGGAATGCAGATGTTGGTCAGCCACCTTCCGACGCGCCGTCGATGTTAGTCGACGCTGTCGGGAATGAAATTGACCCAGGTTACTGGTATGGAAACAACCAGCAGGGGTGGACGCTTTCGGTTGAAAATTACTACAACATGCTGGAGGCGACTAATAGCAAAGGTATGATTACGGTGAATTATGGGTATGCTCGATACAGCACTGCTGAAGATCCTGTTGCCGCTGCAGCGCACCTTGCTGCGGAGTGGGTGAGGTACGATGCGGGACGCACGGAATTCTGGGAGATTGGGAATGAGAGCAACGGGGAATGGCAGGCAGGTTTTCGCATTGATCCCGGACAGAATCAGGATGGTCAACCTGAAATTATTACCGGAGCTTTGTACGGCGAACATTTCCTTGTGTTTGCAGACTCCATGCGAAAGGCCGCCCATGAAATCGGTCATCGCATTTATATTGGTGCCCAGTTACTGGCCGAGCCTGCTGCCTCGTGGTGGAATTCGACAGATCAGAACTGGAATACCGGAGTGTTTGCCAATGCTGGTGAGGAACCCGACTTCTACATTATTCACAGCTATTACACGCCGTTCAATACAAACTCGAATGCTGCCGATATTCTAAACACGGCCACGAGCGTCACACGTGATATGATGGAGTATGTTACGAGCGCTGTTACCACAGCCGGCCGTTCACAAAAGCCGATTGCTTTGACAGAGTGGAACATCTTTGCCGTAGGTTCGAAGCAGGCGACGTCCTATATCAACGGCATGCACGCGGCAATTGTGCTTGGCGAGTTGATACGCAGTGGCTACGCGCTGGCGTGTCGCTGGAATCTCGCCAACGGATGGGCTGATGGCGACGACCACGGGATGTTCAGTCAAGGTGATCAGCCGTCAGTACCCAAGTGGCATCCCCGACCGGTCTATTTTTACCAGTATTATTTTCAGAAATACTTCGGCGATCGAATGGTGAAAAGCGATGTCAGCGGAAGTGATCAAATCATTGCATACGCGTCGACATTCAGCTCCGGCGAAGTTTCCGCGGTGATCATTAACAAGGGAACCGCACAGCAGACAGTATCGGTGCACGTCAACGACTTTGGATTCGGCGAAAAATTCTATCACCATTCACTGACAGGTGGAAATGACAATGGCGAATTCTCCCTGAATGTCCGGGTCAACGGACAGGGCAGTGCCTACCCGGCAGGGGGACCATCCATTTTTTCCCCTGTTTTGCCTCGCGCGACGGAGGTCGGCATTGGTGTGCGAATTGACGTGCCCCCTCGCTCAGTTCAGTACGTCCTTATCGAGACGGGCGAACGGGTGATTACTCACGTCGCGCGGCAGGAGGAAGGCGTTCTGCAGATTTATCCCAACCCGGCCGCGAGGAGCTTTACCCTCGTGTTCGCGCCGGATACGTTTACGTGTGTGCGTGTCACGACATCACAGGGTCACTTGATTCACAGACGTGAGTTACCACCCGGTGTCGGTTCACTCGACCTCGAGATCAACTTAAGCCCGGGGATATATTTTGTCACACTAAAAGGAGAGAGGGGTACGCATCAGCAAAAACTTGTCGTGCGGTGAATCTTCCCACTTTTGGGTTGTTTCATTTTGTCGCGTATAGGTTACGTTTGATTGCTTTTTGTTCCGATTGTGGTAGATTTGTAGCCATCGGAAACAAATCGTAATGATCGATAACGCGGAGCATTCCGGATTAAGATTTCATCGAGACTCGTTTC
>JBIQJZ010000018.1:0-28343 GCA_044507115.1 Flammeovirgaceae bacterium
CCTTTCGGCCCCCCAAGTTCAAATCCATAACAGGTCTGTATGCAAATTCTTAGTAATTTTACTAAAATATTCGTGTTTATCACTCCATGGAAGGACGCGGTTACTACTCTTCACCCGTCGGCGACTTGATCATCACGTCGAAAGACGAGCGTATCACGGGTGTGCATTTCCTTAAGGAACGCCGCCTCGATTCCGAGATAACACCGGTGATCGAGCAATGCATGACTGAGTTAGATGAGTACTTTTTTCGCGGCCGCAAATTCTTCAACGTTGATATGTCGCTCAACGGCACCGCATTTCAGAACAAGGTGTGGAATGAATTGCTGACGATTCCGTACGGGAAGACGATCTCGTATATGGAACTGGCTATCCGCCTCGGGGACATCAACAGCATCCGCGCCGTCGGACTCGCCAACGGACAAAACCCCGTGGCTGTCATTGTTCCATGCCATCGCGTCATCGGCAAAGACGGAGATCTTGTAGGCTACACCGGAGGGATGCAGAACAAACTCTGGCTACTGCAGCACGAAGGAGCGTTTGCAGAACAGCTGAGATTGTTTGGGGAGTGAGTGGTGAGTGGTGAGTGGTCAGTGGTCAGTGGTGAGTGGTGCGGTTTGACGCGGTTCGCATTGTTCTGAAGTTGTCTGGTTTTATTGGGGGATCGATCCGGTATCTCCTGACCGTGAATTGACTATGCGCATATGAGTGTGACCCACGACGAACAACGCAAGTCACACTGAGCCGCACACGCCAACTCACCACTGACCACTCACCACTGACCACTCACCACTGCCGCCCCTATCCCGCAATATGTATCTTATACTCCTCATACCGCGCGAGGATATCGCGGACATAGTTGATAGGTTCTTCACATTTGCAATAACCCGCCGTGACGACGGAGTCTCGAAAAATCTCCGGGTCGGATTTTCGCGACAGGAAGTGCTCGACATTATCGTACCACACCTGTGGATCGCGCCCATACTTTTCAGCGAGTCTGCGGGCATCAATGACATGTGAAAGTCCGACGTTGTACGATGCCAGAATAAACTTCAGGCGCTCGCTATTATCGGGCACTTTCTTCAGCCAATAGTTCTGAAGAAAATTCAGGTAACCGACGCCCGCGTGAATGCTTTGTCGCGGATCTTCCAGGTCAAAGGCACCGAACTCGCTCGCCGTCCGGGGCATGAGTTGCATAAGTCCCTTCGCGCCCGCCCACGACTCTCCCTTCGGCAGGAAGCGGGACTCTTGGTAGATCAGGGCCGCCAACAATCGCCAATCCCAGCCCAATGAGCTTGCCCCACTTCGAATCAGGCTATCAAAAGGAGAAAGCATGTTGCCCCCCATCGACGAATACTCACTTCGCATTCGGACCGCTGAGGTGCGTGGGCTTCTGAAATAGCGGTTGTAGATCACCATGAAAGTGGGTTCCCTTTTTATCTCCCCCAGCCATGAATTGATCTCTTCGAGAAGCTCGGGAGCGTTCTTGCGCGTGGCCCAGGCCACCTGTTGAGCTACACTTAATTGCGTATCGATGTCGAGATCAGGGTAGTACGATGCGTTGACGCGCGCCAGCATCTGGTCGGCGACGGTGTATTCTATTTCACCAAGCGCTACCTTTCGAATCAGCGACTCACTTTCCAGGGCGGTGGAGTCGTGAACGATGATGATGTCACCCCCGATCTCTTCTGAAAGATGTATAAGACGCGTCTCAAAGCTCGATCCGGCTAGTACGTGAACACGTTTGCCAATCAGCTCAATCGGATTTCGTATCAGCGCATTATTGATATCATCAAGCGTCATGCGGCGCCAGTCAGCGGGTTTGCGCTGAACGAGTACCTGGTGTGAATGAAAGTGCGGGCGACCAAACGCGACATACTTCGTCCTTTCCTTCGTAATGGTCAAAGGAAACGCGATGACGTCCCCAACTCCGGTGTTAAGCTGATCGATAGCGCGGTCGATACCAGATGTGACAGTTATCCGGAGATCGACCCCGATGTGCTTCGCCAGCAGGTTGAGCAGTTCATACTCATATCCCATCGGCTCGCCCTTGTAGATAAAGTAACTGACAGAATTATTGTCAACCAGTGCGTTGAGGTAGCCCCGTTCGCGGATTGCGGAAAGATCAAGGTCGACCTCGGGATCTGCAGCAAAGTTCACCCTTGTCGAGCGATCGCAAGAAGCTGACAACACCAAGGCTAGGAGTATAGCTGCAGTAGTTCGCATATTTGTTGTACTCGGCCACATCCCACGGCCCCGAGCGGGGTGAAAAAGCGCCGGAACAAAGATACGACTTTTAAATCTCGTCGTTCAAAACGGCGATGGCTGTTCGAATTTCTCTGGACTATTAAGTAACATTGTCATTACTTTCACAATCTTGTGTCTAACGTGATGAGACCTGCAGTTTCGAGAATCTGGACACCGGTGTTCAACATGGCATCCGGCGTCATGCTATTAATCCTGACATTCCAACTGTGCCATGCACAACCGGACCTCTCCTACTACCTGTCGGACGACGTTACGTACGACACGCTTATTCCTACTCCACAATCCATTATCGGCCACGAAGTGGGTGAGTACCACGTTACACACGATCGCCTGATTCAGTACATGCAGGCCCTGGACAAAGCATCTGATCGAATCACGCTCGAGGTGATTGGGCACACACACGAACAGAGGCCTTTGATCCTCCTAACGATAACCGCGCCGGAGAATCATACCAATATTGAAACGATACGGACCCAGCATGTTCTGCTTACCGACCCATCGCGTTCACCAAACCTCAACACATCGGAAATGCCAGCGGTGTTCTATCTCGGGTGTAGCATTCACGGAAACGAAGCGAGTGGCACCAACGCTGCATTGCTGATCGCATATCACCTCGCTGCAGCCAAGGGAGACAAGATCGAATCGATCCTCAAAAACACAGTTGTTCTCCTCGACCCAAGTTTCAATCCGGACGGAATGCAACGCTTCGCCGCCTGGGTCAACTCAAGACGAAGCAATCTCGTATCCCCCGATCCGAATGACATGGAGCATCATGAACCCTGGCCCGGCGGGCGGACAAATCACTACTGGTTTGACCTGAATCGCGACTGGCTTGTGGCACAGCAGCCCGAATCAGCGGCACGCATCAAAAAATTTCACGAGTGGAAACCCAATGTCCTCACAGACCACCATGAAATGGGGACAAACTATACGTTCTTTTTCCAGCCAGGAGTACCATCGCGGACACACCCCCTCACTCCCGCCCGAAACGTTGAACTGACGAAGAAAATTGGCGAATTCCACGCCCGGGCATTCGACGCAATCGGTTCGCTCTACTACACACAGGAGAGCTACGATGACTTCTATTACGGAAAAGGATCGACTTTCCCGGACATTCAGGGGGCAATCGGCATCCTCTTTGAACAAGGCAGCTCCCGAGGACATCAACAGGAAAGCGAGAACGGCATACTGACATTCCCATTCGCCATCCGTAACCAATTCACCGCAGCCATGAGTTCGCTTGATGCCGTAAGCTCTCTGCGACGTGAGCTGCTCGACTACCAACGACAGTTCTATCTGGACGCGGCAGCGGAAGGGAGAAAAGATCGCACAAAAGCGATCATCTTTGGATCGCGTGACAAGGCCAGAGCGTACCATCTTGCTGAGATCATCTCGCGTCACGATATCTCGGTGTTTCGCGCCTCGGCAAACCACACCTTTAACGGGAAACAGTTTGACGCTTCATCGAGCTTTATTGTACCGATCAATCAACCGCAATACCGTCTTCTGAAGAGCATGTTTGAGACCAGGACGTCCTTTCGGGACAGCATCTTCTACGACGTTTCCAGTTGGACCCTTCCATTTGCCGCCGGGGTAGACTACGAAGAGCTCCGTTCGATCCCAGCTCCAGGCGAACGGGTAACAAACTTCACATTGCCTTCGGGAAATCTCTTCGGCGGTCGTGGCGAATACGCGTACGTCTTTGAGCCCACGGGCTATTACGTGCCCCGCGCAGTTAATCGACTCCTCAAGGAAGATATCCTTGTGAAAGTCGCTACCGAACCGTTTCATCACACCAGCGGAAAACGATTCTCGCGGGGCTCGATACTGATTCCACTAACAGGCCAGAAAAAGACACAGCAACAAATTGATTTCGTCATTGACGAGATTCTTCGGAAAGACGGGATCGATGTATACTCCTTTGAAACAGGACTAGACTACACCGGTACAAGCCTCGGGAGCTATTCGTTCAGACCAATTCGACAACCCAAGATAGCAGTGCTTGTCGGGGATGGCGTGGTATCATACGACGCCGGGGAACTCTGGCATCTACTCGATGTACGGTTCGAGATGCCGGTGACCATGCTTCCGATCAACGTTCTTAACACCGCAGATATCAGCCGGTACAACACGATTATTTTCCCGCATGGGACGTATAACAATATTTCAGATGCCGCGCGCGACAAACTCAAGACATGGGTGCAAAATGGCGGCGTCGTCATTGGCCTTGAGACAGCATTGACATGGTTCGACGCCGCAGGGTTGGGCAAATTCGGATTGAAGAAGAACGAAGAAGCTGCAAAAGAACGACCGGCTCGACCGTACGCCGAGATCGCCACGGCTCGGGGCGCTCAGGTTACCGGTGGCGCTATTTTCGAAGTGAATGTGGATCTAACGCATCCGCTACTCTACGGCTACTCCAGAAACAGGATTCCGGTTTTCAAAGGCAACAATCTCTTCCTGGAAAAATCAAAGAATCCGTTTGCGAATCCGATCGTGTACACACCCGAGCCATTATTGAGCGGATACATTTCGGCTGCCAACTATGACCGCCTGCGAAATTCTTCAATGGCCGGCGTCTCCGTGATGGGAAGAGGGCGTGTCATTGGCTTCACTGAAAATCTCGCGTTTCGCGCGTTCTGGTTCGGCACCAACAAGGCACTCATGAACGCGATCTACTACGGCCCGCTGATCGATGCCGGCTCAACCCGCTGAGGCCTTTGCGGCATGCGCAAATTCTTTCGCGAAGTAGGTAAGTATGATATCCGCACCTGCCCGCCGGATGCTGAGAAGCGTCTCGTTCATGGCTCTTGTTCCGTCGAGCCACCCGTTTTGGGCCGCCGCCTTGATCATGGAGTATTCTCCACTGACGTTATAAGCCGAGATCGGCAGATCGGAATGCCGCTTTAAGAGTGAAATCACATCAAGATAGGCCAGTGCTGGTTTCACCATAAGGAAATCCGCTCCTTCATCGGTATCGAGCATTGCTTCGATAAGCGCTTCGCGCTGATTCGCGGGATTCATCTGGTACGTCTTCTTATCGCCGAATTTCGGCGCTGAATCCAGTGCATCTCTGAACGGATTGTAGAACGCACTTGCGTATTTCGCCGTATAGCTCATGACCGAGACATCGCGGAATCCATTCTCATCGAGGATGTTGCGAATGTAGCCAACGCGACCGTCCATCATATCCGAAGGTCCAATAATGTCGATACCGGTCGCAGCCTGCGCGAGCGCCATTTTTCCGAGTATCTCAAGCGTCTCGTCATTGAGAATACGGCCATCGCGGACAAGTCCGTCGTGACCATCCGAACTGTACGGATCCATTGCCACATCGGTCATGATACACGCTTCCGGGAACCTCTTCTTAACGTCGCGCAGCGCTTTCAGATAGAAGAACTCAGAGTCATAACTTTTCGTCGCATAGGAGTCTTTGTACGAGTCTTCCACCGCGGGGAAGATATCAAAGGCGCGAATGCCGAGGTTCAGGCACTCTTCGACTTCCCTTAGCATCAGGTCCGCCGAAAGCCGGAATATACCGGGCATTGAGGCAACCTCGGACTTCCTGTTGACCCCATCGATCAGGAACAGTGGGAAAATCAGATCTTTTACCGTCACATGGGTTTCTTCGACCATGTCGCGGATGACCTGGCTCTTGCGGTTTCGGCGCGGCCGGCGCAGCATCGGATGAACAGCCATTTAGTTATGATTTATCGCTTGCAAGTTAAAGAAACTAAACAATACGATGCACAACCGCTCAGCGGTCGGGATGATACCAATCCACGATATGCTGACTGACCACGCGGTAAATTTCGGCTACAGCCTCGTCTTCCCGGAGCAACTCCATGTGTTTGTCGAGGATCTCCAGGTCACCGCGTCTTGCGGGGCCGGTTTGTGCAGCTTCGGAACCTATACTCATAGACTTGTTGATGGTTTCGATCACCAGAGGCTTCAGCCATTCGAAGTCCAGCTTTCTCCTGCTCATGATATCCCTCGAAATCGTGAGCATGTGATTCGTAAAATTCGAAGCGAATATGGCTCCAATATGAACGAAGCGGCGCTCGTCCGATGACAGAGACGTGACCTTGCCGGTAATCGATCTAGCTGCATCTAACAAGACCTTCGTGACCTCGCTACTATTTCCCTCCACGAACATATGAACGTCGCGGAAGTCCAGTTTTCGCCCTTTTGTAAATGTCTGGAAAGGGTAAAAGACACCTAGCCGTGACGTTGCCGCTCCCTTCAATATGCCGAGTGGTTGACTGCCCGATGTGTGTACGAGGATAGCATCCTCGGGAAGAACAATTTCCCGCGCGACCTCCGCGATCGCATCATCGGGCACAGCGAGAATGAACAGACGCGATCCACTGGCCGAAAAATCCAGCGAAGAACTGACCGACGCGCGATAGAGACGTTTTACCAACGCCTCAGCGTTCCGTGGGTTTACACTATATACTTCACGCACCGGATAGTCAGAGTTATCCAGAGCCGGGGCGAGATGCCATGCAAGATTTCCGGAACCGATAAAAGTTACATCCATTGTTTCAACGTATTGCTTTGACGACCCGAGGTTTGCCAGCGATGTCGCGAACAACTGTAACATTGCGCCACCCCGCGTCGGTGAGGAGTTCACAAACCTCCCGGTCGTAGTTTTCATTGATCTCTACGGCCAACAGACCGCCGGCGCGTAACGCCTTCCACGATTTCGTCGACAACGCCTTGTAGAAGATCAACGGGTCTTCATCGGGTACAAACAAAGCGATATCCGGCTCAAAGTCCAACACACGGCGATGCATCTCACTGCTCTCCTTCCTGGCGATATACGGTGGATTGCTCACCACGACCTGCAACTCATCAACCGGAAGATCATCTTCCAGGAGATCGCCTTGCAGAAAGTGCACCCCAACCCCATGCGCTGTGGCGTTTCCCCGCGCCAGCGTCAACGCCTGTTCGCTGATATCAACTCCAAAAACTTCCGCACCGGGCCACTCCAACGCAAGCGTTATCGCGATACAACCGCTCCCGGTACCGGCATCCAGGATTCTGACAGGCGCCGATGCCTGGATCAAGTCGCGGTACTCTAATACGACGCGGACAAGTTCCTCCGTTTCTGGTCTCGGAATAAGCACTGACCTGTCAACGCGGAAGGTGCGGCCGAAAAAGACCGCTTCCTGAATAACGTACTGAACTGGTTCATGTCGTCTGATGCGCGCAACATACTCATCCAACAAGCGCGACATCTCTGGCGTAACCGGCATCATGCGACCAGCCAACACATCCGTAAAAGAGACGCCTGCTACTTTTTCCATCAGGAGCGAAACAATCGCCCGCGCTTCGGCCGGATCTTCGTCCAGTCCAATTTCGGAGACGAGTCCTTCGAACAGCTCTTTCAGATTTATCGACTTCGCCATTACATTCATTCGCTAACATGGCTGCGTTTCTGCAAACCCGCGGTGATTTCTGCAAAAGAGAAGAATTGTAGTGAAAACTCGCTAATTTTCGACGACTTAATTATGTCGCAAACCCACATTGAGCCTCAGACCGATTCGACACCGCATGAGCTATACATGCGCCGCGCCCTTGAACTTGCGCGCAATGGGGCTGGGCATGTGAGTCCAAACCCACTCGTCGGATCTGTAATTGTATACCGTGATCGGGTAATCGCCGAAGGGTGGCACCAGCAGTACGGAGGCCCTCACGCTGAGGTCAACGCACTAGCTGCTGTTAAGGAAGGCGACGTTCTCAAAGACAGCACCCTGTACGTGACACTGGAACCTTGCTCCCATACGGGGAAAACACCGCCGTGTGCCGATGCCATTATTCGGCACGGCGTTCGAAAAGTAGTCATCGCGAACCGGGATCCTAATCCGCTGGTAGCGGGCCGCGGGATCGAAAAACTCCGCGCAGCTGGCGTCAACGTGGTAACCGATATTCTCGCAGACGAAGCGTCTCGCCTCAACCGACGATTTTTTACATACATGGAAAAATCGAGGCCTCACATCATTCTTAAGTGGGCTGAAACAAAAGATGGCTTCATTGCACGCGAAAATCACGACTCAAAGTGGATCAGTGACGCCTACTCACGGCAGGTCGTGCACAAATGGCGGACTGAAGAGGATGCTATCCTGGTCGGATCCGGGACCGCCCGGTTTGACAATCCGTCGCTGAACGTAAGAAACTGGACCGGGAGAAATCCAGTTCGTATCGTCATTGACCGTCACCTCAAATTATCGCCTGACCTGGTTCTCTTCGACGGAAAACAGAGAACCATCTGCTATAACCTACTAAAAAACGAAGAGCGTGAAAATATTCTTTTCGTCAAAGTCGACAAGGATATGCTCCTCGAATCTATCACGAGGCACCTGTTCACCGAAAAAATCCAATCGGTTATTGTCGAGGGAGGTGCAGAGACGCTCCGCCATTTCATCGCCGCGAATCTCTGGGACGAGGCCCGAATCTTTATTGCGCCAACGACGTTTGAAAAGGGAATTCCTGCACCAGTCGCCACGGGGATATCCGAGAAGCCAATCGTCCTTGCGAACGACTGGCTTAGAATCATTGAACGCGACACAACGCGCTAGCAACTCCATCTCATGGCAGAAGAACTTATCATTTCCTCCTCGCGCGACAAGCGCATACGTTATCAGACATTGATACCACAAGTTGAGTCCTTGGTCAACGGAGAGCCGGACTTAATTGCCAACCTCTCAAACATCGCCGCGGCCCTGAAGCAATCCATGGATTTTTTCTGGGTAGGGTTTTACCTCGTCCGCGGAAATCAACTTGTTCTCGGTCCGTTCCAGGGACCCATCGCCTGCACACGCATTGAGTTCGGCAAAGGCGTTTGCGGCACCGCGTGGAAGGAAGCCCGCACAATCATTGTACCCGACGTGGACAAGTTTCCGGGACACATTGCCTGCAGTTCCAGTTCCCGTTCCGAGATCGTTCTCCCTGGCTTCAAGGGAGATGATGTAGCACTTGTCCTGGACGTAGACAGCGATCATCTGAACGCCTTTGATTCTGACGACGAAGAATCGCTCACCCGCATAATGAAGATAATTGAACGCCTATTATAGACCTGCATGACCCGCGACGAGCTGAAGAATTTTTACGAACAGAGAAAATCTTCCTGTTCTGCGACATTATTGTCGACGAAGCAGGCGATCAACACAGTCTCCAACCTGCGACTTGCAACTGCGATCATATTTATTCTGCTCGCCTATTTTGGATATCGTTACCACGAACTGTTGTGGGGACTGCCATTGGCCTTCGCTGGCTTTGTCCTTCTGATCCGTCGACACAGTCAGCTATTCGAGAAGAAGGTTCACTACGAGAATCTCGTCGATATTCAAACCAACGAACTCTACGGGCTTGACGGTGACTATTCCAGAAACAGCAGTGGTTCAGAGTTTGTCGATATTCATCATCCGTACACACACGACTTGGATGTTTTCGGCGAAGGATCGTTGTTTCAATGTATCAACCGATGCCACACACGCGAGGGCAAAACGCTACTCGCAGCCCGTCTTTCTGAGAAGCTGACATCCATCAACTTGGTCAGGGATTGGCAGGCTGCCATCTCCGAGACATCGCAAAAAGCAGACTTCCGTCAGGAGCTCCAGGCGTTGACAATGCAGATCGAAGGGCAGGCGTCAGAAAGAACACAACTCCTGAGCTGGTTGTCGCAGCCGGCTTTCATCTACGGGGCACCAGCGTACCGGATCATCCTCAACATCTTTCCTCCCGTTACCGTGCTGCTGGTTTTGCTTGCCTTCTTCATCGATGGGCTAACTCCGTTTGCAGTACTGGCAGGGGCTTTCCAATGGGTTTTTCTCGGATTTCACCTAAAGCGGGTAAACCAATTCCACCAGGCTGTCAGTGATAGAAAGAATTCACTCGAAAAGTACGCGGCCGCGCTCGACTGTATTCGACGCGAACCACAACAGTCAGTCCTTATGCAAGGTGTGCGCGATCGAGCTACGGCCGGCTGCGACAACGTCGGGAATCTTGCAGCGCTCGTCCGTGCATTCGATGCACGGTTGAATAGCATGACAAACCTTGTAGTAAACAGCCTTCTCCTCTACGACCTCCAGTGTGTGTACCGACTTGAGAAATGGAAAGAAGAGAATGCGAAGGAGCTTGTCAGTTGGCTTGATGCAGTATCGGAGACTGAGGTGGTCTGCAGCTTCGGAACATTCTCCTTCAACAACCCCGCGTTTGCATTTCCCGTTATCCAGGAGCAACCACTGCTAGAGGCAGTGGGTCTTGGGCATCCATTATTGCCAGATTCGGACCGCGTAGTAAACGACGTAGCGCTCGGAAACAACGCAACCGTGATGATCATCACCGGCGCAAACATGGCCGGGAAAAGCACATTCCTGCGCACCCTCGGAGTCAACACGGTACTCGCCCTTGCCGGAGCTCCCGTATGCGCCACATCGTACCGATGCCCGTTTCTAGATTTGCGTTCCGGCATGCGAACAGCCGACTCACTACGCGAGAATCAAAGCTACTTCTACGCGGAACTGGATCGTTTGAAATCCATTATGGACGAACTGCGCAATGGACGGCCATTGCTGATACTTCTCGATGAGATTTTGAAAGGAACCAACTCGACCGACAAACAGGCCGGCTCAGTGGCACTCGTGAAACAACTGATTGAGCGTTCCTGCCTGGTGGTAGTCGCAACACACGATCTTGCGCTGGGCGAACTTGAACAGGAATTCCCGGGTGCGATCGCAAACTATTCATTTGAAGCCCGGATCGAGAATGATCAATTGTCCTTCGATTACAAACTCAAGCGCGGTGTCGCACAGACGATGAATGCGACCTTCCTGATGAAGAAGATGGGCATCATTCGCGAATCATGACCGCGGCATTTTTTACAACGAGATGGTCTGGTGATCGCGCGTCAACTCGGCGAGTTTCTCGACAGTAGCGTCTATTTCAGCAGGAGTATTGTACTTACTGAATGAAAATCGAACGGCACCTCGCATCGATCCCGGGAACAGCGCGCCGAGAACATGAGATCCCTGCGTTGCGCCACTGGAACAAGCGCTCCCGCCGGAAGCTGAAATTCCGTGAAGATCGAGGTTGAACAGAAGCAAGTTGTTCTTATCCGATTCCGGAAGACTGACATTAAGAACTGTGTATAGACTTCGATCCGGGTTTTCGGCATCGCCGTGAAACGCAACACCCGGGATCGCGGCGCGAAGTCCCTCGATCATCTGAGATTTCAATCCTCCGATGTAACGCGCATGTTCGTCCATGTCGCGGTACGCGATTTCCAGGGCCTTCGCCAGCCCTACAATCCCGTACACATTCTCCGTACCCCCGCGCATGTTTCGTTCCTGAGCTCCTCCGAAAACCAGCGGTGTTATCTTCCGGTCTTTGCGTACGAACATAAATCCGACTCCCTTCGGTCCGTGAAACTTATGCGCGGCAGCCGTCATCCCGTGGACTCCGAGCGTTTTGAGATCATGGCGGTAATGACCGACCGACTGAACTGTATCTGAATGGAAGTACGCTCCGTATTGATTCGCCAATTCCGCTACCCGTCCGATATCAAGGAGGTTCCCGATCTCGTTATTAGCGTGCATTAGTGAGACCAATGCGTTATCGTGCTTCTGGAGCAACTCCTCAAGATGCGAAAGATCGACGTGTCCTTTGTTGTCGAGGTTCACGT
The DNA here is from genome assembly GCA_044507115.1 of Flammeovirgaceae bacterium. Lineage (GTDB taxonomy): Bacteria > Bacteroidota > Bacteroidia > Cytophagales > Cyclobacteriaceae > Chryseosolibacter. Next base: position 11,951 of record JBIQJZ010000018.1, read on the forward strand.
GGTGAATATTGATGAACGCGTGCTTCGCGAGATGTTCAAGAGTATGCCCGACCGCATGGTGCTCGATCGGGGATGTGATCACATCTTTGATACCGAATGTATGAACGGCACCTGTCAGAATCGCGTTGTCCGCCTCCGTTCCACCGGAGGTAAACAGAATTTCACCCGGCGTACAGTTCAGCAGTTCCGCTATCTTCTTGCGCGACGACTCAATAGCTGCCCGCACTTTCCGGCCGTGCGAGTGCGTGGACGAAGGGTTGCCAAAGTCTTCCAGGAAGAACGGCTTCATCGCTTCAAACACCTCGGGGTCAAGAGGAGTTGTCGCCGCATTGTCCAGGTAAATATTCATCCGGGGATCATTTTTTCAACTTTTCCGCTATTATTTCCTTGATATCCGTCATGGTCTTTCGGGCGAGGTTGTCGGCTTTAGTCTCCAGGTCCGACTCCGCGTAAATCCGAATGATCGGCTCTGTATTAGACTTTCTCAAATGCACCCACTCGCGGTCAAACTCGATACGCACACCGTCTACCGTATTGATCGGCTGCTTTTGGTATTTCTTCCGGATGTGCTCCAGTATCTTGTCAACGTTTATATCCCTCGTCAGTTCAATTTTGTTTTTTGAAATAAAATAGCTCGGGTACTTCATTCGCAGCCGGAGAGCTGACAGTTTCGACTTGGCCAGGTGTGTCAAAAACAATGCGATCCCGACTAGGGCGTCACGTCCGTAGTGAAGATCGGGATAGATCACACCGCCGTTTCCCTCGCCCCCGATCACCGCCTGCGTCTCCTTCATCATAGTGACGACGTTTACCTCTCCTACAGCTGATGCGTAATATTTTCCTCCAGCTTTTTCCGTAATATCCTGTAAGGCCCTGGTACTGGACAGATTTGACACCGAATTACCGCCTTTTACGGGACCCGCATTAAGAACATAGTCGGCTACCGCGACCAGTGTGTATTCCTCTCCGAAAGGGGAGCCATCCTCACACACCAGTGCCAACCGGTCCACATCGGGGTCCACAACAATCCCAAGATCGTAGTTACCCTTCACCACCTCGCGAATAATATCAGTCAGGTGTTCCGGTAAAGGTTCGGGATTGTGCGGGAAGTGGCCAGTCGGTTCACAATACAGTTCTTTTACAGTAACGCCAAGAGCCTCCAGTAGCATTGGGACGGCAATACCGCCGGTTGAATTTACTCCGTCGACGACGACGCGAAATCCTCTGCTGCGAATAGCATCCACATCAACCAGCGGCAGTTCCAGTATTTTCTCAATATGTCTGCGGATATATCCATCCTTCCGCTCGTACTTACCAAGCTTCCCTATCTGGGCGAATTCAAAATCGTCCTGTCCTGCGATCCGGAGAACTTCTTCGCCGTCGGCGCCGGAGATAAATTCGCCGTGTTCATTCAACAGTTTAAGGGCGTTCCATTGTGCGGGATTATGGCTAGCGGTCAGGATGATACCGCCCGAAGCATTTTCAGCGACGACCGCCATCTCGACAGTGGGTGTTGTGGAAAGCCCGAGATCGATCACATGAATGCCCGACGCCTGCAGCGTTGCACAGACAAGGTGGTTCACCATTTCTCCGGAAATACGCGCATCGCGACCCACAATCACGCGCTTTTCGCCAGGCTTTTTCATCATCCAGGCACCAAAGGCAGCCGTAAATTTGACAACGTCAACGGGAGTCAGGTTATCACCTGTTCGTCCCCCGATCGTTCCGCGTATTCCAGATATAGACTTGATTAGTGCCACGGGTTGATTAGTTTTGAGAGACGGCAAATCTAAGATTTTTATGGGATTTATTACCGTCAGCCTGCTATGAAGAAACCCGCCGTTACACCGGATCCTAATCGCGCACAAAAGCTGGAAGCCTTTGATCGCCTACTGACGATCATGGATGAACTGCGTGAGAATTGTCCATGGGACAAGAAGCAAACGCTCGAAACCCTGCGACATCTGACGATCGAAGAAACCTATGAGCTTTCCGACGCTATACTCGAGGGAGATCTGGAGGAAGTAAAAAAGGAAATCGGAGACCTGATGCTGCATATGGTGTTCTATTCACGCATCGCATCAGAAACAAAAGCGTTCGATATCGCAGATGTGCTGCACGCTATTTGTGACAAACTTATTGAGCGCCATCCGCACATCTACGGCGATGTTGTTGCGAATGACGAGAACACTGTCAAGGCCAACTGGGAAAAGTTGAAGTTGAAACATGGCAACAAGTCGGTATTGGAAGGTGTACCCAAAACGCTTCCCGCGTTGGTGAAAGCAATGCGCATCCAGGACAAGGCGCGCGGCGTCGGCTTCGATTGGGAACACCGCGATCAGGTCTGGCAAAAAGTGGAAGAGGAAATGCGGGAGTTCCACACCGAAGCCAACGCATCCGCTGATCACGCGAAAGTCGTCGCCGAATTCGGGGACTTGCTGTTCTCCCTGGTCAACTATGCACGGTTCATCGACATTGATCCTGAGGAAGCGCTAGAGCGCACCAACAAGAAGTTCATCCATCGCTTTCAATATCTGGAACGCGAGTCTGCGAAAGACGGCAAGAAGCTCAGCGAAATGACACTAGCTGAGATGGACGAATACTGGAACCGCGCGAAAACCACCTAGCCCCCCGCTTATTTCCTTTTTCCAGCATTGCCCTAATTTCCCTATTCCCCCTATTCCCCCTATCTTTGCCCCCCTATGGCACAAGAAGACAACATATTAAAGAGTGTAATCTCACACGCGAAAGAATACGGATTCATCTTTCCCTCAAGCGAAATCTACGACGGGCTCAGTGCGGTATATGATTACGGTCAGAATGGAGCGGAGCTCAAGAACAATATAAAGGAGTACTGGTGGAAGTTCATGACGCTTCTCCACGACAATATTGTGGGGATTGACTCGGCGATCTTCATGCATCCGACGATCTGGAAAGCTTCCGGCCATGTGGACGCATTCAACGACCCAATGATCGACAACAAGGATTCAAAGAAGCGATATCGCGCCGACGTGCTGATCGAGGACGCCGTATCCAAGATGGAGGACAAAATCCAGAAGGAGATCGACAAAGCTGCAAAACGGTTTGGCGAGTCGTTTGACGCCGAGATGTTTGCCAATACCAATCCCCGCGTTCTGGAATACCGCAAGAAGATAGAAGAAGCGAATGAGCGGCTCAAGCAAGCGATGACGGACGGTGACATGGCTGCGATGAAACAGCTAATCACTGACCTGGAGATCACGGATCCCGTGTCAGGAACACGCAACTGGACCGATGTGCGGCAGTTTAACCTGATGTTCTCAACGGAAATCGGTTCGCTAGCTGACGATGCGAACAAGATCTATCTGCGACCCGAGACTGCTCAGGGAATCTTTGTGAATTTTCTGAACGTACAGAAAACCAGCCGCATGAAAATCCCATTTGGGATCGCACAGATTGGAAAAGCATTCCGAAACGAGATCGTCGCTCGTCAATTTATCTTCCGGATGCGCGAGTTTGAACAGATGGAGATGCAATTCTTCGTCAAGCCCGGCGAAGAAATGAAATGGTACGAATTCTGGAAGGAAAAAAGAATGCGCTGGCACAAGGCTATCGGACTCGGCGACGAAAACTATCGCTACCACGATCACCTGAACCTGGCCCACTACGCCAACGCGGCGTGTGACATTCAATTTAACTTTCCAATGGGATTCAAGGAACTCGAAGGCATCCACTCCCGCACCGATTTTGATTTGAAGAGCCACGAGAAATTTTCAGGCAAAAAACTTCAATATTTCGACGCCGAAGAAAATCAGAGCTTTATCCCTTACGTTGTTGAGACGTCGATCGGACTCGACCGGTGTTTCCTTGCGATCCTTTCCAGGAGCTACCGCGAGGAAAAACTCGAAGACGGAAGCGAACGGGTTGTCCTTGCGATTCCGCCCGCACTCGCGCCAAACAAGGTTGCGATATTGCCGCTCGTAAAGAAGGATGGCCTTCCCGAGAAAGCGGAAAAAATAATGGACGACCTCAAGTACGACCTGAAATGCTATTATGAAGACAAGGATACGATTGGTCGTCGCTATCGCAGGCAAGACGCCATCGGTACTCCTTTCTGCTTGACAGTCGACCATCAGACACTTGAGGACGATACAGTTACCATCCGCAGCCGCGACGACATGAAGCAGGAGCGCGTAAAAATCGCTGACATCAAGTCCAGAATGGTTGAGGCATGTTCAATCAATACACTCCTGAGAAAGGTCTAGGCCATTGTCAATGGGTCGCCATCGGGTTGAATTGGTTATCATTGCAAAAAAATTAGATGATCTGGCAAACTCTCCTCTCCGCTAAACGCAAAGGTCAGAAGGGCGGTGTATCGAACGAGCCATCGAGAAGCGCGTTCGAGCAGGACTACGATCGCATTGTCTTCTCTCATCCGTTCAGGAGACTTCAGGACAAGACTCAGGTTCACCCACTTCCCGAACACGATTTTGTACATACCCGCCTGACCCATAGCCTGGAGGTGTCAAGCGTTGGCCGATCGCTGGGCAGACGCGTCGGCGAGGTCATACTCGACCGCCACGCCGGACTATCGAAGACCTTCTCGCTGTTTGACTTCGGGGCGATCGTCGCGGCCGCTGCATTGGCGCACGATCTCGGCAACCCTCCCTTCGGTCACGCCGGCGAAGACTCCATCTCCGACTTTTTCCGTGTTCACCCCGCCGGTCAGCGTTTTCAGGCGAACGTCACCGAAGCCGAATGGCAAGATCTCATCCACTTCGAGGGAAATGCGCAGGGCTTTCGTTTGCTCGACAAAGAACAGTACGGACTTAAACTGACGTTTGCGTCGCTGGGCGCATTCACCAAGTACCCATGCCCGGCAATGTTCCCATCACGCGACAAGACTCGGAAAAGCCAGAAGAAGTTCGGATACTTTCAGACGGAACAGGCATCGTTTGCCGAGGTTGCCGGGGAACTCGGTCTCTCCCCGACCAGTGAGCACAGCTGGTGCCGTCATCCGCTGGCGTTCCTGGTAGAAGCTGCCGACGACATCTGCTACAGCATCATCGACCTGGAAGACGGATGCCGACTAGGACTGGTGTCCTTCGATGATACCGTGGAACTGTTGTCGGGCATCCTGCGAGACAAGCTTGATCGCAATAAGCTCGGCACGCACGGCGATCTGAACGAAAAACTAGGTGTGCTTCGCGCGCTGGCAATCAGGGAACTGATCGAAGCCTGCGCTACGGTCTTTCTCGACAACGAAACAGGCCTTCTCGAGGGATCCTTCGACAAAGCGCTGACTGACCTATCCATCTTCGCAGAACCGTTGAACGATATCAGCAAGGTTTCAGTCGACGCCATTTATCATGCGCGGCACGTTGTCGAGATCGAAGCCACCGGGCATCAGGTGCTCCCTGGGTTGCTCGAAGAATTCGCGGAAGCCGGCTTGAACCTTCTTCACGGCAATCGCTCCCGGAAATATGAAAACCTGAGTTTGCTTTTGAACCCGGATGCAGTTCGCGCCATCAAAACACGACCTGAAGACCAATACCACATGTTGCGCAACATTATTGATTTCGTCTCAGGCCTAACTGACCGCCATGCACTTTCGTTGTACCGGAAAATCAAAGGTATCAGTTTATGAGTAACTTGTCAGCCGAGAGCCCACACTTCAGGTCACTGTCCACGCTGGCTGATCTATGAAACTTTCGATCGTCCAAAAATTTATCTTCCTAATCGTCGCACTGGTCAGCATCCTGCTTGTGGCTAACGTCACGCTGACCTATTACAACAATCTCATCATAAAAGAGAACTACGACATCCAGTCGCGTGTAGACGAGGTGAAGCTTTACTATGATCAGATCGGAAAGTCCATCATCCACTCCCTAGACATCGGCCTTCGCGGGTACTACATTGTCAGGACTCCGGACTTTGTCGAGCCAATGGACAATGCTCTTCGGGTTAAGGACAGCCTGTTGCAAAACGTCGAAAGACCCCTCAAGGAACTCAACTACTTCGACGCCACATATCTGGTCTTCCGAGATTCGCTCAACGCATACGCTGACTACACGTTCGCTCTTCGCCAACTTCTTGTCGAGGGTCGCGAAGAGGAGTTTCGCCACATATTCAGTTCAGATAAAGGAGCCCACCTGTGGTGGCAGTACGTCGACCTGGAGCGGGACATCGGCGCTCATCTCAACTCCCTGGCCGTAGTTGCACAGAAGAAATATGAATCAGCCCTGCAGCGGAATCAGATTATCCAACTGCTGCTACTTACCATCTGCGTACCTACACTTCTGTTTACCGCCTTCTACACGCGGAAAGCGTTCAAACTCTCGGACATGGTGAGAAACTCCGAGGAAGAAAAGAACAAACTGCTGCGCGAACAGAATCTTCTGCTGGAGTTAAAGGTGGCGGAACGCACGCAGGAGATCTCCACACGAAACGAAGAGATCAGTTCGCAAAACGAAGAATTGAAAGTGCATCAGGAAGCGCTCTCGCTTCAGAACCAACGACTCCAGGAGGCACAGCAGACAATCCGAAAGCAGAGCGAGGAGATCCAGTCGTTGTACGACCATCTCAAGATTGAAGTTGACAACCGCACCCAGGAATTGCAACAAACGAACCAGCAGCTCATTGAACACAACAATCAACTTGAGCAATTCGCATTTATCTCCGCGCACAATTTACGCGCTCCGCTGGCGCGGGTCCTCGGCCTCGCGAATTTGATTCAGATGGGTCAGTCCGAAGAAGAGAAGCGAACGGCGCTGGAAAAGCTTATCTCATCAGCGAATGATCTCGACCAGGTTGTCAAAGACCTGAATGCCATACTCAATATCAAACGGCATACCGGCAATCTGACCGAGGTCGATCTGAACGAGTCGTTATCCCGAACGAAGCGAATACTCGAAAAAGAGATTGAAGAGACGGGGACGCGGATTCTCAACAACTTCAGTGAGGCGGACAAAGTGTATGCAATCGCTCCGTATGTCGAGAGCATCCTGTATAACCTCATCAGCAACTCAATCAAGTACCGCGACCCAGGGCGAACACCTTACATCGCAATCAAGACTACCCACGAAAGCGATTTTGTCTGCCTCGCCGTCATGGACAACGGCCTTGGAATCGATCTGAAGAAGTATCAGCAGAATATGTTCAATCTCTATAAGCGGTTCCATCTGCATGTGGAAGGCAAGGGCCTTGGACTTTATCTGGTGAAGACGCAGATTGAAGCACTCGGAGGAAAAGTCGAAGTGCGCAGCGAACCGAACGAAGGGACGACCTTCCAGGTCTACTTCAAACAGTACCTGATTTAGGCCTTCATTTTGAGCCTGTTTTTCATCATTTGCACGTAAATTCACTACTTTTGCGCCCTGAAATTGACGAATTCTATGTGGGATAATGTTGCCCGGCTGATCATAAACTACCGTTTGCCGCTCATCCTCCTCATCACTGTGATCACCGGCGTGATGGCCTACTACGCGACAAGGGTGCAGATGAGTTATGACTTTGCGCGCACTGTTCCCCTGAATGATCCAGACCACATCATGCTTCAAAAATTCCGCGAGCAGTTCGGGGAAGATGGAAACATTATCGCCGTAGGGTTCCGCGACAGCGCGATCTACCAGCAGCGCAATTTTGAAGCATATCGCGATTTCGCGCGAACGGTGAAGCAGATCAGTGGCGTCAGCGAAGTGATTGCCCTGCCCCTTCTGAAGATCGGACTAAAAGACATCCCGAATTCGAGGTTCTACCTCGCAAATATCTTTCCCGAAACGGTTAAGCCAGAAGAGTTCGACAGTCTCATGAACGTCGTGCGCGGCCAGGAACTGTACATGGGGCAACTCGTGAACCGAACCAACGGCGCCACGATGATGATCGTGTCAGTGAACAAAGATGTAATGAACTCGGCGCTGCGAGAGCCCCTGACGGCATCGCTGCTCGAAGCCGCCAGTGTCTTCCAAAAGGCGACCGGTGTCCAGCCGCATTACGCCGGGCTACCGTTTATCCGCACCGTGGTCACCAATCAGGTGAAGCACGAAATGAAAATCTTCCTGATCGCGTCGGTCATCATCACGGGGCTTATCATGTTCACCTTCTTCCGGTCGTCGCGAGCCGTGATATTCTCCATGATCATCATCGGGATTGTGGTGATTTGGACCGTCGGGACCCTCGCCCTGTTCGGTTATAAGATCACGTTGCTTACCGGACTCATTCCTCCAGTGATTGTGACGATCGGTATAACCAACGCGATCTATCTTCTGAACAAATACCACCTTGAGTTCGCCCGGACACAGGACAAAATGGAGGCAATCTCCAACGTCGTCAATAAGATGGGGCTTGCGACTTTTCTCACTAACCTAACGGTCGCAATCGGTTTCCTCACCCTACTATCTACTGATATCCTTGTGCTCCGGGAATTCGGTATCGTCGCAGGCATCAACATCATGGCACTTTTCTTTGTGAGCCTCGTGATGATCCCCAGTGTCTTCTCATGGTTGCCTACGCCCAACAAACGGCATTTGCAACACCTGAACTTCCGGATGATGGGAGGGTTTCTTAAAATCGTCGATAGCATGGTAACACATCAGCGTACAACGATCTACGCTGTGTCAATAACGCTTGCCCTATTATCTGCGTACGGGATCTGGCAACTGCGGTCTGTCTCGTTCATGGTCGATGATGTGCCGGAGGACAGCATCGTTAAGAAGGACCTCGAATTTTTCGAACGAAATTTCAGTGGCATCATGCCCCTGGAAATGGTCGTTGAGTTTCAAACGAAACGTCGCAGGCCGTTGCTGGAAGTAAGAAACCTTCAGATGATAGATCGGTTTGAGCAATTCCTGGATTCGATACCGGATGTCTCAAGGCCGGTATCGTTGATCAGCTTTGTGAAAGCATCCAAACAGACTTTCTACAACAATAACCCCGAGCGGTACTCGCTCCCGACCCAGAGCGAACGCGCATTTATTCTCCGCTACATGCAGGGACAGACCGACAATACCGGCCTGTTCAAGTCGTTCGTTGACTCGACCTTCAGCAAAATGAGAATCTCCGCGCAGATGGCTGACATTGGTTCCGAACGCATGGACTCGCTCGTTCATCTTGTGATTGAGCCTCGGATGAAATCAGTGTTTGTCGCTAACAGTGGGGATACCATCTTGACCTCCATTACGGGCACTACCAAACTGTTCATTAAAGGGAACAAATTCCTGATCGATAACCTGAAGGAGAGCCTGGCACTGGCCTTCATCCTGATAACTCTTTCGATGGCGGTGTTGTTCGCCAACGTGCGTATGATCGCGATCTCGCTCATCCCCAATCTACTTGCCCTGATGATCACAGCCGGAATCATGGGGTACTTCGATATTCCGCTTAAGGCAAGTACGGCACTCATATTCAGTATCACATTTGGCATCTCGGTCGACAACTCCATCCGGTTCCTTGCCAAGTACCGCCAGGAAATTCTCTCGAACAACTTCAATGTCCCGCTTGCCGTAACGGACAGTATCCTGGAGACGGGCAAGAGCATTATATACACCTCGGTGGTACTGTTCGCGGGCTTTATCATATTCGCTTTCTCCGATTTCGGTGGTACCATCGCCCTCGGCGTACTGACGTCCACGACCCTGGTTATTTCGATGTTTACAAATCTCATCCTTCTGCCCGCGCTGATCCGGACATTCGACAAGCCGAAGAAAACGAAAGGTGAACGACTCTTGATCGATGACTTCGACTCAAGCTTCTACGGAGAGAGCGAGGACGAGGAGATCGAGCTTAGCAAAATCCGGATACGGAACCGCCATTCGTCTGCCGAGTGATTCACCGCAACTAATTTTCACGCAGGCATCCGAACTTCGTCAATTGAAACTATCTTTGCGCTCTTATAGACACCAACAAAGGCGTTTCTCAGGGCATGAGCAGCAAATACAAGGAATTTAAGGATCTGAATTTTGCCCGGATCACTGAGGAGATACTGGATTTCTGGCAAAACGAGCAGATTTTTGAACAATCCGTAACCAGCCGGGAGGGTTCTCCTACGTTTACGTTTTATGAAGGTCCCCCTTCTGCCAATGGCACACCGGGTATCCACCACGTCATGGCCCGGACAGTCAAGGATATTTTCTGCCGCTACAAGACGCTCCAGGGCTTCCAGGTAAAACGCAAGGGCGGATGGGATACACACGGGCTCCCCGTCGAACTTCAGGTTGAAAAGCTTCTTGGAATCACGAAAGATGATATCGGAAAAACGATATCCGTGGCCGATTACAACCAAAAGTGCCGCGAAACGGTGATGATGTACAAGGACCAGTGGGATGACTTGACCCGCAGAATGGGGTATTGGGTTGACCTCGAGCGTCCTTATCTCACGTACGAGAAAGATTATATCGAATCACTCTGGTGGATATTAAAGCAGCTTTACGAGAAAGATCTGTTATATAAGGGCTATTCGATCCAGCCTTATTCCCCGGCCGCGGGCACCGGGCTCAGCTCTCACGAGCTAAACCTGCCGGGCTGCTACAAAGAAGTGAAGGACACGTCCGTTGTCGCCCAATTTGAGGTTATAAACAATTCAGCATCCGCCTTCTTGTTTGCAAATGCTCCCAGCGTGTATATCCTTGCGTGGACCACTACACCCTGGACGCTTCCTGCGAATACCGCGCTGACGGTGGGTGAGAAGATCCGCTACGTTCAGATCAACACGTTTAATCCCTATACGCACAAACCTGTCAGCGTCATCCTTGCAAAAGATCTGTCATCGCGATACTTCCCGGACAAGAACAAAGGACTCAAACTCGGCGAGTACAAGGCCGGCGATAAAGCCATCCCCTTTGAAATCGTTCAGGAATTTGATGGGCGCGACCTCGTTGGAATTCGCTACCACCGGCTGATGCCTTATGTCGAGCCGGCGAATGACCCCACCAATGCGTTTCAGGTAATTGCGGGCGACTTTGTCACGACGGAAGACGGTACCGGCATTGTGCATACAGCACCGACGTTCGGAGCGGACGACTTTCGCGTGGCCAAACAGCACAACGTCCCCCCGATGACCGTGCGAGACAAAGCAGGCAATGAGCTGCCGATCGTCGACCGGCAAGGAAAATTCATCACAACAATTGGCGAAAAGCTGGCCGAAGCCGTTTCTCGCTACAACATCAAGACACATCGCGCGCTCAGTCCTGATGAGTTTTATGTCAAGAATTATTCGGGAGAAGACGAATCACACCCCGATTATAAGACGACAGACATCATCATATCCATCATTCTCAAGGAAGAAAATAAAGCGTTCAAGGTCGAGAAGTTCGAACACACCTATCCGCATTGCTGGCGTACGGATAAACCCGTACTTTATTACCCGCTGGACTCCTGGTTTATCCGCACGACTTCTTTAAAAGACAAGATGGTCGAGCTAAACAAGACCATAAACTGGAAACCGGAGTCGACCGGCACCGGGCGCTTTGGGAACTGGCTCGAAAACCTGGTTGACTGGAACCTGTCGCGATCTCGCTACTGGGGCACACCACTTCCGATCTGGCGCACGAAAGACGGTAGCGAAGAACGGTGCATCGGCTCCCTCGAAGAACTCAACGCAGAAATCGCAAAGGCAATCAACGCCGGGCTGATGGACAAATCCCCGTTGGAAGCCGGAGATCTCCACCGTCCGTATGTGGACGAAGTTATTCTCATCAGCGAACACGGGGAACCGATGTATCGCGAGACTGACCTGATCGACGTATGGTTCGATTCCGGTGCGATGCCGTATGCCCAATGGCATTATCCATTTGAAAACAAGGATATCTTCGAGAAAAACTACCCGGCAGACTTCATCGCTGAAGGAGTTGACCAAACGCGGGGGTGGTTCTTCACTCTTCACGCAATTGCCGCGCTGATCAGCGAAGCGAGCCCTGAGATCGAAGCGGTGAACCGTAAGAACAACAACCCGGGCGTAGCATTCCGGAACGTAATATCAAACGGCCTTGTCCTCGACAAAGCTGGCAACAAGATGTCGAAGCGTTGGGGAAACGTGGTCAATCCGTTTGAGGCCCTTTCCAAACACGGAGCCGACCTCGTCCGCTGGTACATGATCGAAAACGCTCCGCCTTGGGAGAACCTCAAGTTTGACGTCGACGGAATCGTCGAAGTTCAGCGCCGGTTCTTCGGCACCTTGATGAATACGTATTCGTTCTTTGCGCTATACGCAAACATCGACGGATTCACCATGGATGAAATGAATCTGACGCACAGGAAGCACCACACCAATCTCGATCGATGGATACGCTCCCGTCTGCAGACGCTGGTGAAAGAAGTCACCAAAGCTTACGACGAATACGAGCCTACACGGGCGGCACGTGCTATCCAGGAATTTGTCAACGACCATCTGTCGAACTGGTACGTACGCCTGAACCGGAAGCGCTTCTGGAAACCCACAAGTGAATCTGCACCGGACAGCGGGGCAGCTCAGGGGTCGGCAATGACAGATGACAAGAAGGCCGCCTACGAAACACTGTTCGAATGCCTGATGGTAACGGGACAGCTAATGGCCCCTATCGCTCCATTCTTTAGTGAATGGCTTTACAAGAACCTTACAGACAACATTCGCACGAATGCAATAACAAATAAGACACCCCTGCGTCATTCGTCCGTACATCTCACCAACTTTGTAAAAGCCGAGGAGAGCTACGTCGACGAATCGCTTGAAAAGTCAATGGAGTATGCGCAACGCATCAGTTCGCTTGTGCATTCCATTCGCAAGAATAACAAGATAAAAGTTCGCACCCCGCTACAGAAGATCCTGCTCCCCGTTATCGAGCAATCGTTCGCCGATAGCGTTAGGGTTGTGGAATCGATCATCCTTGCCGAAGTTAACGTGAAGGACATCGAATACATCGATGATACTTCAGGACTACTGGTTAAGAAAGCCAAGCCAAACTTTGCCCGGCTCGGAAAACAGTACGGCCCGAAAGTGAAAGATGTTTCCGCGGTAATCAACAGTATGAACCAGGAAGAGATCAACACTCTTGAACGAGCGGGCAGCCTCAGCAAAGGTGGCTTCGACTTGATCCTGGAGGATGTGTTGATCAGTTCAGAAGACATACCCGGGTGGTCAGTTGCGACTGAGAACGGTCTCACGGTTGCCCTGGACGTTCACGTCACCGAGGAATTAAAACGGGAAGGCATTGCACGTGATTTCATTAACCGGGTTCAGAATATTAGGAAAGATTTAGGGCTCGCCGTGCTGGACAAAATAAACATCGAAGTCGAACGCAATGGAGAAGCATTAGCTGCCGCTGTGGATGCTTACAAAGACTACATTAGAATGGAGACACAGGCGCTAAGCCTTGACCTGAAAGACAAGTTAGTGGATGCGCGGGAAGTCGACATGGACGACTTTGTGATGAGAGTACGGATCAGCCTGAACAAATCGTGATGAAGGAGCGACCGATCAACGTCTATAAGTATTTTGTTCTTGCACTGGTCATCATCATAATTGATCAGACATCTAAGTTGCTCGTCTACGAGCACATGTATCTTCACGAAGAAATCAATGTGATCGGCGAATGGTTTCGATTGCACTACCTTCTCAATCCAGGTATGGCATTCGGCATTCGGTGGAATAACGAGTTTGGCAAACTCGCGCTGACGGCCTTCCGGATTGTAGCGATGTTTGGGATCGGCTACTACCTTTGGAAGATGGCGCGTCAGCACGCGCATTCCGGCTTTCTGTGGTGCATGGCTCTGATTCTCGGAGGAGCAGTCGGAAACGTAATTGACAGTATATTTTACGGCGTCCTTCTTGACAATCATCCTGCCGGGTCTCCCACTCCGTGGTTCCACGGACAGGTTATTGACATGTTGTTCTTTCCGATTTTCGACTTCTATTGGCCGGAGTGGGTGCCGTTCGTCGGAGGCGACTACTTTCTTTTTTTCAGTCCCGTGTTTAACATCGCCGATTCCTCAATATTTGTAGGAGTTGTGATCATTCTCATCTGTCAGCGTATTTTTTTCAAAGACGCCCCGAAAAAGAGCGACACTGACAGTACAAACACTACCCTGCCACCGCAACAAAGTGTTGACGAAATCCAGGCGGAACCCAAAGAACAACCCAACTGAGCTGTTACCTGATCCTCCGTCGCCGGCTGCGAAAATTCCTCTTGCTATTTCAGTGGTAGTTCTTACTTTTAGGAATTCAAGCAACGAAAACGCAACAGTTCAACCATGGGTCTGTTCATTAAAAAACCGTTAGGACATCTACTCGCGCAAGCTGAAAGTTCAAAAGAACTGCACCGCTCACTAGGTCCTGCGAATCTCATTTCACTCGGCGTTGGAGCGATCATCGGAGCCGGTTTGTTTTCTATTACCGGACTTGCTGCCGCCAATAACGCTGGCCCTGCTATTACCATCTCATTCGTGATCGCAGCGCTCGGTTGTGCCTTCGCAGGTTTGTGTTATGCCGAGTTTGCCTCCATGATCCCAATCGCGGGGAGTGCATATACGTACTCCTACGCCACAATGGGTGAGTTCATCGCCTGGATTATCGGATGGGACCTTGTTCTTGAATACGCATTGGGTGCAGCCACTGTCGCGATAAGCTGGTCTGGCTACCTCGTCAAATTTCTCGAATACTACAACATACATATTCCACCCGAACTAACAGTCTCTCCCTTTCAGACAGTGACGCTCGCTGATGGATCTATAGTAGATGGCATCATGAATCTTCCCGCCGTCATCGTGATTGTTGCGGTTTCACTCATCCTGATCAAGGGAACCCGCGAGTCTGCTCTGGCGAATGCGATAATCGTTGCTCTCAAAGTCAGCGTTGTTCTGATATTTGTCGTCCTCGGCTGGGCATACATCAACCCCGACAACTACACACCTTATATCCCGCCGAACAACGGTACATTTGGTGAATTCGGTTTCAGTGGAATCATCCGGGCGGCTGCCATTGTGTTCTTCGCTTATATCGGATTCGACGCCGTATCTACTGCAGCTCAAGAAACAAAGAACCCGAAGCGCGATATGCCAATCGGTATTCTCGGATCACTTATTGTCTGTACGATCCTGTATATTCTTTTCGCGCACGTCATGCTCGGCCTCGCTAACTATCAGGAATTCGCCGGCAAGGATGGTATCGCTCCTGTCGCGGTGGCAATTGCGCATACCCCATACGTATTCCTTCAGCAGGCCGTTATTCTGGCGATCCTCGCAGGATATTGCTCGGTCATCCTCGTGATGCTCATGGGCCAATCGCGGGTATTCTATTCAATGTCACAAGATGGACTGCTACCGAAGTTTTTCTCGGATGTTCATTCAAAGTTCCATACACCGTGGAAATCCAATCTCCTGTTTATGGTCTTTGTAAGTCTGTTTGGTGCGTTCGTCCCGGCAAACGTCGTGGGCGAAATGGTGAGCATCGGAACGCTGTTTGCATTCGTGCTGGTTTGCATTGGCATCTGGGTACTGCGAGTGAAACAACCTGACGCACCACGTGGATTCAAGGTTCCGTTAGTACCCCTGATCCCCATTCTCGGCGTAGCAACCTGCGTCTTCATGATGGTGTTCCTGCCGGCAGATACGTGGCTGCGGCTCGGAGCATGGATGCTGCTGGGCGTAGTGATTTACCTCCTCTATAGTCGCCACCATAGCGTGCTGAGGAAGAAGACAGAGGGTTCTGAGTCCTAGGGCCCGTGCCGGGTTTTAGGTGCTGGGCACCGGGTGCTGGAACCTTGAGCCTGGCACCCAGTGCCTGGAACTCACCGCTACTCCAACCCTTTCTCCTTCATCTTCGTGAATTCTCTGTACCTCCGGATGATTGCGACGCAGAATCCGGCGACGAGCATGAGTGTGCCGATCCAGAGAACATTGATCAGTGGTTTCTCCATCGCTTTAAGTATCACATAATCTTTCTGACGGGTACTCACACCGACACTGAATTGTCCGGTTTCCGGATGGATATTCAGTAATGTTAGCTGAACGCCAAGGTCGCCGATCTCATACGGAATACGACCTACCATGCGATTCCGGATCAGAAAGATCGGTTCGGCCACGTAGTCTTCATACTCCCCTTTCACAGTAATATGTGCTTTTACTGCGACGTCGGCAGAATCCAGTTGCACCGCACCGATAGAATAAATGCGCTCAACCTTTTCGAGTGCAGCTACATAGTCGTTGGCAAAAAACTGCTCATGAGCCTGAACCCTCAACTCTTCCATCTCACTCCACTCCGCTTTCTCCGGGTCGTTGAGATCGACTACGTGCGCGTAGAGATCTTTGTCCAGGTCGCGTTTGATGTCCGGGGATGCCGCCATACCCATTCGCGGATTATCCTGGATGCGCGGGTAGAGCCGGTGCTCCTTTCCTTTTTGTCCGGTCAGCAGTATTTCGTAGTATCTGTTTTCCGGAAAGATCTCGA
>JBIQJZ010000278.1:0-3976 GCA_044507115.1 Flammeovirgaceae bacterium
AAGAGTCGCAGGAAATTGTAGCACACCTTCAATTGAAGAATGTTAAGGGTGTTCTGGACCAGGGTAGCGATAAAACCAGGAACCTGTCAAAGCACCTGGCTACGATGAAAGGATCCCGTTTCCGATCGATACTTGCATTCCCGATTCACGTCAAGGGTGAAAATATCGGCACCCTTGCATTGCTGAAGGAACTTCCGGATGGCTTCAATCGGGAGATGACTAAAATCGTGGCGACGTTCTCAAATCAGGCCGGCATCTCGATCGAGAATTTCCGCCTCATGGAGGAGGCTCTGCAGAACGAACGCTACAAGGAGGAGTTGAAAATTGCGAAGACCGTTCAGAAGAGCTTGCTTCCAACCGTCCTGGAAAAAGATCCGGACTTCGAGATTTCCGCGTTCTCCGAATCCGCCGACGAAGTGGGGGGTGACTATTACGATACCCTTCGCACAAGCGAACATCAGGTGGCGCTAATTATTGCCGACGTCTCCGGCAAGGGAACTACGGCGGCCTTTCACATGTCTCAGATGAAAGGAATTTTTCACAGCCTTGCTCAGAACTGTATAGAACCCGACGAGTTCATGATCAGAGCCAATCAAGCTCTTGTGTATTGTCTCGAACGAGGTTCGTTCATCTCGTCCGCATTTTTTATTGTGGATCGAAGGACTCGAAAAATCAACTACGCGAGAGCCGGCCATTGTCCACTGCTGTACTACGATGCGTCGAATGACTGCGCTGTGTATCTCAAGGACAAAGGCATTGCTCTTGGGATGGTAAAAAACCAGAGCTACAGGGATTTTATCGAAGCCAACGAATTGGTATACGGACCGGGAGATGTTTTGGTGCTTTACACCGATGGCGTAACCGAAGCGAAGAACTCAAGGGGGGAGGAATTTGGATATGATCGGCTTCGCGAAGTTCTTCTCGAAGTGAAACACCAGTCGCCCAAGGAAATCCAGGATCATCTTATTAAGCGACTGTACGAGTTTTCTGAGACCAGCAATATAAATGACGATTACACGACGCTGATCGTCAAGTTTTCAGAAAAGTTCCAGGGAATTGATAAAAGTTGAAAATAGGTTTGAAAACCAAACTTTAAAAGCACTAAAACGTTAAAAACATGATCCACATTAAGAGACTTCAGGAAGACGGGGTCGACATCATTACCCTGATAGGGGAGATTGACGCGAGTTCTTCCATTGAGCTTGATTTGGCAATAGCCAAAAGTGTGGGGGAAGGGTTCACCAAAATCCTGGTCGACTGCCATTCGCTCGAATATATCTCCTCTGCTGGCCTGGGTGTTTTCATGTCATACATCGAAGAGTTCAAAGATCAAAATATAAGAATGGTCCTCTTCGGCATGAGCGATAAGGTAGCGAACACTTTCGAGATACTGGGCTTGAACAGGTTGTTGGATATTGAAAAGGATAAGGCGCAGGCTAAGCGTATCGTCAATGAATTATAAGCAGAAAGTTGGTTGCAACATCGAAAACCTGAAGGGAGTCAGGGATTTCATCCGCGGAGCGCTGAAGAAACACGGTGTATCGGATTTTCAAATCAGCGAGATCGTTCTCGCGCTGGACGAAATGTGCTCAAATCTGATGATCCACTCGCATCAATGCAACCCCGAAGAACTCTTCGAAATTCATATACAATTGAAGAAGGGAGGGCCCGTTGTCTTTGAAATAATTGACGATGGCAGTACGTTTGATATTAACCAGTTTTCAGAGCCGGATCTTGGTAATCTCGTGCATGAGAAACGAAAGGGCGGGTTGGGCATTCGCCTAGTGAAGTCTATAATGGACAAGATCGAATACGAGAATCGAAATGGCAAAAACGTCTGTCGATTGGTCAAGAACATTTCCTACTGATAAAATACGCCGGATGATGTGCATAAGAAAGATTGCAGCTTCCGTCCTTCTCGCGGCCCTGACGGTGGAAGCACCGGGGCAAACGTCAAATGAACAAAAACCGGAGACGTTATTTTTCATCAACAAAAAGCCGGTCACAACCAGCGAGTTCGTCTATCTCTATCGCAAGAATCATCAACACAAGCCCGAAGACTTCACTGACAAAAAGATCGAAGAATACTTCAATCTGTTTGTCAATTATAAACTGAAAGTGGAAGAAGCCCTGTCGCGTGGAATGGACACGACGTCGAAGTTCCGCAGAGAGTACGAGGGCTACCGGCAGGAATTACTGAAGCCCTATACGCCCGATGCCAAGGTCGTCGATAGTTTGGTTCTACTGACGTATGACCGTCTCCGGGAGGAAGTCAATGCGTCGCACATCCTGGTGCGATTGGATCCAGGGGCTTCTTCCGACGACACGATTGCGGCCTACCAGAAAATCGTGGACATTCGGGAGCGCGCACTTCGCGGAGAGGACTTTGGCGCGTTGGCTGCGGAATTTTCAGAGGAGCCGGGTGCAAAGACGACTCGTGGAAATCTCGGTTTTTTCACGGCTCTGCAGATGGTATTCCCGTTCGAGCAGGCCGCTTATCTCACCCCTGTTGGCGGCATCAGCGAGCCGGTTCGAACGCGTTTCGGTTATCATGTTGTGAAGGTGATCGACCGCAGACCCACACGCGGCGAGGTGGAGGTGTCGCACATCATGATTCGTACTCCTGGAGATAGCGATGATAATGCCCGTGAGAGGATATTTGATGTACACGACAGATTACAAAAGGGGATGAAGTGGGAGGAGTTGTGTGTCGAATATTCCGAAGACGTCAACACACGTGAGAAAGGAGGGCGACTTCGCGCGTTTGGTGTCGGCGCGATGGCCTCCGTACCATCGTTTCAGGACGCCGCGTTCGGCTTACAAAACCCGGGAGACATTTCCGACCCTGTGCGCACCCAATTTGGATGGCACATCCTCAGGCTTGAATCAAAAATACCACTTCCGCCACTGGAAGAACTAAGACCTTCGCTCACGCAACGGGTCAGCAGGGATGACCGCGTGGCGATTTCAAGCAACGCGCTACGAACTCGTATGCGAAATGAGTTCGGGTATCGCGAGTACCCAAAAGTAAAGGCCTCCCTCCTCGGCAGTACCTACGCAATCCTAAAGGGAGACTACACCGCTGTTCAACGCCTCTTCGATTCTGTTTTGTTTACAATGGGCCAAAAGCAACATCGGGTCAAGGAATTTTTCTCTTACCTGCGGGAACATGGAGGCTCACGCGATGTGTCAGCGCCGACTCAGCAACTCGAAGACCTCCTTGGGCGGTACACTGACTATGTCCAGACAGGGCTCTTGGAAGAACGCGTGAGCCGCGAGTCGCCGGACTATAGATGGCTTGTGAAGGAGTACTACGAAGGGATTCTTCTTTTCGACATCATGGAAAATGAGATCTGGAACCGGGCGATGGATGATACGGTAGGTCAACGATCGTTCTTCACTTCAAATGCCGGCAAGTATCAGGCTGGTGAGCGCATAGCGGGAAAGATCTACTACTCAGATTCAAAGAAAACACTCCAGGAGTTAATGACGCTACTGGAAGCTGAGGAAGGTGGCGAGCGCGACTTTATTTCCCAGAACCGCATTCGGCGCGATTCAGGGGCCTTCGAGAAGACTGATCGCCCCCTACTTTCGAAGGTAAGTTGGACACCCGGTACATATCTGGTGGAGAACAGCGGAGCACACGCACTGGTGGTCATTGACAGAATTTTGCCGCCCGGAGCTCAAACTTTTGCGGAGGCCCGGGCATCTGTAATCTCGGACTATCAAACATTTCTTGAGGATGCGTGGATACGGGAACTTAAGCGTAAATTTGCGGTCAAAGTGGAAAAGCGTGCAAAAAAACGGGCTTTTGCAGAGTTGCTAGACCCAAAGTCCAGGCGATAATGACGCGACTTGCGATTTTTGTTCTTGTGTTTGCTGTTCTTGGCGGCTGTGATTTCATCCGGATGAAGCAAAAGCGATTCGGCGGACTGGAGAACCGGGAGGCGGTTGCCAGGGTAAATAACACGTAACT
>JBIQJZ010000279.1:0-3975 GCA_044507115.1 Flammeovirgaceae bacterium
TTGACAAGAAGAACAAAGACATGAGAATCGCCGTCTATGACCTCGGCGGTGGAACGTTTGATATTTCTATCCTGGAACTGGGAGATGGCGTATTCGAAGTAAAATCAACCAACGGTGATGTCCATCTCGGTGGTGATGACTTCGACCAGCGTATCATGAACTGGTTGGCCGACGAATTCAAGAATGAGGAAAACGTCGACCTCCGTAAAGATCCGATGGCGCTTCAGCGTCTGAAAGAGGCCGCGGAGAAAGCCAAGATTGAGCTGTCGAGTTCTCAGGAAACAGAAGTGAACCTCCCTTATATAACTTCTATCGACGGCGTGCCCAAGCACCTTGTGAAGAAGATCTCACGAGCTAAATTCGAACAACTGGTCGATGATCTGGTTCGCAGGACGCTCGAGCCTTGTCGCAAGGCTGTAGAGGATTCTGGTATCAGCGTAGGCCAGATCGACGAAGTTATTCTCGTGGGCGGATCGACGCGGATTCCGAGGATTCAGGAAGAAGTGGAGAAATTCTTCGGCAAGAAACCTTCCAAGGGTGTAAACCCGGATGAGGTGGTTGCTGTAGGTGCCGCCATTCAGGGTGGCGTCCTTACGGGTGAAGTAAAAGACGTCCTGTTGCTCGACGTGACTCCGCTTTCGCTGGGTATTGAGACACTGGGTGGTGTGTTTACCAAACTCATCGAAGCCAATACGACTATTCCGTCCAAGAAATCGGAAGTGTTTTCAACGGCGGCGGACAACCAGCCTTCGGTAGAGATCCATATCCTGCAAGGCGAAAGGCCCATGGCAAAAGACAACCGTTCGATCGGTCGTTTTCACCTGGACGGAATTCCCCCGGCACCACGCGGAATACCGCAGATCGAAGTAACCTTCGACATTGATGCCAACGGGATTCTTCACGTATCCGCCAAGGATAAAGGCACAGGAAAAGAACAGAAGATCCGGATTGAAGCTTCTTCCGGTCTGACTGACGCCGAAATTCAGAAGATGAAAGAAGAGGCGCAAGCAAACGCTGAGAACGACAAGAAAGCGCGCGAGCGTGTTGAGAAGGTGAACCAGGCCGACTCGCTGATCTTCCAGACCGAAAAGCAAATGAAGGAATACGGCGAGAAGCTGTCGGAGCCGAATAAGACCGCCATCAGCAGCGCACTGGAGAAACTGAGAGAAGCTCACAAGAGCGAGGACATCGCCGCAATTGACAACGCGATGGCAACACTCAATGCCGCATGGCAGGCAGCAGCTACCGAGATCTACCAGGCATCGGGCAACGCTGAGGGTGCCGCGCCGGGAGCAGACCAAGATCCGTCTGCAAGTGCAAGCAGTGGCTCAGCAAATGACGTATCAGATGTCGAGTACGAAGAGGTAAACGATAACAACAAGAAATAAGCCTCTTCTGTTAATACTATAGAAGGCCGCTGTTCATCACAGCGGTCTTTTTTTTTGTCTCAAGGCCGTTTATTGGTCTCAGATAACTAAATTTGGCGGCTCAAATTCCAGAACAATGATCGTAACGAAATTCGGCGGCACCTCCGTCGGCAAGCCCGAGAGGCTAAAAAGAGTAGCAGATCTCGTCACCGCCAACCCCGGAAAGAAAATTGTCGTTCTCTCGGCTCTGTCGGGAACAACCAATGCTCTCGTGACGATCGGCGAACACCTGATGGCGGCTGAGTTGGATAAAGCAGAATCCGTGATCACAGACCTTGAAGGCCATTATCAGTCGTATATCGCACAGTTGTTTTCCGGTGAAGCGTCTCACGCGATCGGCGAAGAGATCGTCAGCCGTTACTTTATCCTGATCCGTCTGCTGGCTGCGGGCCAGTTCGACAACAAAAGCTATCGCGAACTGCTCGCGCAAGGCGAACTGATATCGACAGAGTTGTTCTACCATTACCTTCAGGAACGCAAAGTTAGTGCGCGGCTACTGCCCGCGTTGCATTTCATGTCGATCGACGAGAATGAAGAACCCGAACTGGAAAAAATTTCCCGGCGCGTAAAACCGCTCATCCAGTCCCTGAGCAACATAGATATCATTATTACCCAAGGATACATCTGTCGCAACCACCGAAACGAAATCGATAACCTCAAGCGTGGTGGAAGCGACTATACAGCCTCCCTCATCGGTGCGGCTGTGGGCGCGCGTGAGATTCAGATATGGACGGATATCGATGGTATGCATAACAACGATCCCCGGATCGTGCAAAAAACTATCCCGATTTCGCATCTGACATTCGAAGAAGCGTCCGAGCTCGCTTATTTCGGCGCTAAGATTCTGCACCCATCTACCATTGTTCCCGCACAACGGTATAATATTCCTGTGCGATTGAAAAACACGATGGATGAATCGGCACCCGGTACTATCATAACGGAGAAAGCCGAGGAGCAACTCACGTTCAAAGCTATTGCAGCAAAAGACAATATCACCGCCATCAAGATCAAGTCATCGCGAATGCTTATGGCATACGGGTTTCTCAGACGCGTCTTTGAGGTGTTCGAACACTACAAGACCCCGATCGACATGATCGCTACCTCCGAGGTGGCAGTATCGCTTACAATTGATAACCAGACTCATCTTGCAGCGATTGAGGCGGAGTTGAAGAACTTCGGCTCGATCGAAATCGACCGCGATCAGACCATTATCTGTATCGTCGGCAATCACATCATGGACAAGCCCGGCGCCGTCAATGATGTATTTCGTTCGCTCTCCTCCATCCCCGTGCGAATGGTATCATGCGGTGGAAGCGCTAACAATGTGTCGGTGTTGGTAGATAAACAATACAAGGAGCAAGCGCTGAATGCGCTGAACGAAGGGCTATTCGGACTTTGAGTGACCAGCGGCGAAGTTCGAATTGTGATTAAAAACCGATCATCGTGCCGGATGAACTGTCACGCAAAGCGTGGGTTACGCTTTTCAGACAATTCGCCTCGCGTCGGACGCGGAGCACTCCCAGGAAACCGAAGATCAACGCTTCTTTGAATTTGACTACCGATTCATCCGGAATGACAAAAGTGATGTCATCCCCTCCATGCTCCAACATTCTGGAGATGAGATAGGCGTTGAAAGCACCTCCGCCGGTACACAATACTTGCGCGGAAGATTTGTGAGAGAGTATCGAACTGCAGATCTCTATTGCCGCAGACTCGGTGAACGTGCACAGCCTGTCTGCGAGCGAAATACTTTTATCGCTGGCCAACGGAGCGAACTCTTTCTCGAAGATCTCGCGCCCGAGGGATGGGCGCTTACTGCGGTATGCCCGGTATACGCGGCTGAGATTTGCGAGTAGCCTGTCATCAACGTTCCCGGATGCTGCCATCATGCCATTCTTATCAAACTTTCGCGAGGCCTCTGCTGCGAGCATGTTCAGAGCCATGTTGCAAAAACAGATGTCGTGTGCAATTCGCTTGCCCTTCTTCTCAACTGAGAGGTTAGCGATTCCCCCGAGGTTCAAACAGACGTCGTAATTGTCGAACAGCAGCCTGTCGCCGATTGGGACCAGCGGAGCTCCTTCGCCCCCAAGCGCGACGTCAAGCATTCGAAAATCACAGACGACCGGTAACCCGCTCGCAACGTGAAGAGAATACCCGTTTCCAATCTGTGTGGTGAACATCCTGCCGGGCTGATGAAAAACTGTGTGACCGTGAGAAGCAACAAAATCAGCTTTGAGGTTATGACGACTCAGAAATCTCCCCACTGCTCGGCCGATCTCAGCGCCATATGCCGCATCCAGCGACATCAATTCCTGGCCGCTAAGGGTGTGGGCGCCCGCCAGTGCACCCAGCATCTTCTTTGAATAGCGCACGGTCGTGGCCTGCTCGATGTCGTATTTCCACCCTGATTTGAGTTTTCGGAATACGCAGTACGCGATATCGAGGCCGTCCAGCGACGTCCCAGACATTATCCCGACCACCCTGTATTTTGACTTGCTGATCATATCACTGAAAATTCATCCACCAAATGCCCTGGAACCCGGGTTTT
>JBIQJZ010000280.1:0-3963 GCA_044507115.1 Flammeovirgaceae bacterium
AGTAAAGGAAGTCGCCGCCGCGGGGACGAATCATGACAAACACATCAATCGTGAGACTCTGCCTCACCAACTCAATCATGCCAGCCGACGGCGTCGTTCCGCCATCTGCTGGATTGTCACATAGCTCAATTCGATCCGCGCCTCCTTCCTGAGCTTTCATAGCGGATTCGAGATTGTAAACGACAATTTCAATGGTCATACAAAAGGATGTTGGTGCTAAGCTACTTGAAATCGCTGATTCCAGGCTCAGCGAGATTCTCTGTTACGGGATAACCCGTCGAGCTCCGCGAAAGCGTTTCTGGTAGTAATCAGCGAAAATGTTTGTCTCCACAACACCGAGCGACGACGACGCGTGAATGAACTTGACTTCCTTCCTGGATTTGACTTCGGTGACCATTCCCACGTGCGTAATCTTTCGCTTTTTGTTTCCCGTCGCAAAAAAGACGAGGTCGCCGGGAGCGAGATCATTCATCTTGACCTCTGAGCCGACCTTGCTTTGCTGCTCCGAGCTGCGCGGCAGGCTGATGTCGATCGACCGGAATGAGTTCATCAACAAACCCGAACAATCCATTCCGGCCCTCGTCGTGCCGCCATATCGGTACGGCGTCCCGATATACGTCCGGGCCGAGGAGATTACTTTTTCGACGGCGGCATCACGGACACTCGCCTTCTTGCTCGCTGCGCAGGAAAGCATCAGGAGCGGTATGGCCATGAACATCCGGAAGGAACGAACCTGATGAGCGTTCATCATAAAAATTGGTTCTGTGAACAACAAAAAAATCTTCCGTGACAAATATATCGAGTTCATATTGGATATACTAACGTGCGCAGCCCCACTCGAATTGCACACCAAGTGACTCGGTTTCGGTCAACGGCATTTCCTTCAGTTCGCGGATATCGTTACTTTAGGCGTCCCTGTTGTTACGATCGATAAAAGCATATGTGCGGCATCACCGGAGTTTTCGCATTCAACCTTGTGGGGAAGTTCAACAAGATCCACATTACGGATGCGACGATGTCGATGGAACGCCGCGGCCCCGACTTCCAGGATATCTACATTGACGAATGGATAGGGCTTGGACACCGGCGACTTTCGATCATCGATTTGTCTCCGGAGGCACACCAGCCAATGTGGGACGCAAGCGGCCGCTACTGCATTGTGTTTAACGGCGAAATATTCAACTACCAGGAACTGCGGCAAGAACTCGAAAAAAGCGGATGCACCTTCCGCTCCCAATCAGACACCGAGGTACTCCTGCAATTGTTTATCCGGCAAGGCGAGAAATGTTTGTCAAGGCTCAACGGCTTTTTTGCATTCTGTGTGTATGACCGCGCAGAACAGTCCTTCTTCCTGGCGCGGGATCGCTACGGTGTAAAGCCTCTCCTCTACCTATTCGACGAAGACAAGTTTGTGTTCGCCTCCGAGATGAAAACCATCCTTCGCTACGGTATCGACCGTACACTCGACTTCGCATCGTTGGTGACGTACCTGCAACTCAGCTATATTCCGGGACCGGCGTCAATCTTCAAGAGTGTTAGCAAGCTACTGCCGGGTCATTGGCTTCGCGTAAGTCGGGGAAAGATGACGTCTGGCAAATGGTACGAAATTCCCTACGATGCATCATGCGTGGCCGCGAACTCAATTAGTTTCGAAGACGCTGCGAAGAGATTTTCCGAATTGCTGGAGCGAGCCGTGCAGCGACGCATGATTGCGGATGTTCCGCTGGGTTGTTTTCTCAGCGGTGGCGTTGATTCATCAATTGTTACCGGTCTCGCGGCAAGACACAAACCGAACCTCCATACATTTTCAATTGGCTTTCGCGACGAGAAGTTCTTCGATGAAACCCGATACGCACGCACAGTGGCACGGCACTTCAAAACAGAGCATACCGTGTTCTCCCTTTCGAACAATGATCTTTATGACCATGTCGAGTCGATACTGAATTATATCGATGAGCCGTTTGCAGATTCATCGGCGATAAACGTCTACATACTGAGTAAGGAAACCCGCCGACACGCAACGGTTGCCCTGTCTGGTGACGGTGCGGATGAATTGCTTGCGGGATACAACAAACATGAGGCGCTGCAACGAATGCTTCACCCCGGATGGAAAGAGCGCGCGGTCATCGCCCTCTCCCCAGTGTGGAGGGGCCTGCCGCAATCGCGAAACAACTACATGGCAAACACCATTCGCCAGGCACATCGATTCGCCACCGGTGCTGTTCTACCACCCGCTGAGAGATATTGGCAGTGGGCTTCACTGACGAACGTGGATCGAGCAACCAAGTTTCTCACGCCTGCTGCACAGGAGCATCTTGCCGTTCAGGATCTCGAAAAAAGAAAAGCGCGTGCGCTACGGCATCTGGCTGCGGGACACACCATGAATGAGGTGCTACTCACCGACATGGAACTCGTGTTGGCAAACGACATGCTCGTCAAAACGGATCTGATGAGCATGGCTCACGGACTGGAAATACGCTCTCCCTTTTTGGACCACGAACTTGTGGATTTCTGTTTCACCCTACCAGAGAATTTCAAGATATTTGGCGGCAAGCGGAAACGGCTTTTACGCCAAGCATTCGGCGACATACTTCCAGAGGAAATCAACCGCCGGCGCAAGAAGGGATTTGAGGTTCCCATGCTAAAATGGTTGCGAAAGGAGATGAAGGGGATTGTTCTCGACGACCTGTTGTCCAGATCCCGGATTGAAGAGCAGGGTGTGTTTGAGTACCGAGAGGTTGAGAAACTGACCCGTTCCCTTTTCTCAAGCAATCCGGGGGATGCCCACGCACATATATGGAGCCTGGTGGTTTTCCAGTGGTGGGCGAAGCGATACGGTGTCATGTAAATACAGTGTATGAACAAACTCATCAGAATTGAAGAAGCCTTGATGTTGGGATTGGCAATCTGGCTCAACGCGTCCCTGCCGTTTGCCTGGTGGTACTACTGGGCCTGGTTTCTGGCGCCGGACGTGGGAATGGTGGGTTATCTGGCAAATCCACGAGTCGGAGCCATCACCTACAATACACTTCATCACAAAGGAGTGGCTATCGGCACATATCTTCTCGGGCTTTATCTATCGTCACCGCACGTGCAGTTCGCGGGTTTGCTGCTTTTCGGACACAGCTCATTTGACCGCATGCTCGGCTATGGTTTGAAGTATCCGGACAGCTTTCACAACACCCATTTAGGCTTCATCGGGAAAAAGGCGGGCTAATCACCGCTAAAGGGTCACATTTCAATCCTGAAGACCCCCTATCTGCCTTCATTTTGGAAGATTCTTAAAGAAAAAGGGTCTTTTTCAATTTTTTGTTCTAAAAAATTGAAAACAACCTTATAAAGTTCTACCGGGAAGGTCGATTCCTTGCCAATCTTTCAATTTTTTGCCCATCCGATTGAAATTATACCCTACCTGCAACGTTTTCGTGAATAATTTTCGAAATGTGGATCATTTTTGACCCATCACAGTGAATATTTACGATATAATTCAAACAACAGGCACAAAATTTAACCACTAAACAGAAATTTATGAAAAAAGCTTTCATTCCTTTTGTCTTGCTCATCCTCGTCAGCGTGCTGGCCTTGTTCTTCCCCGCGGTTCCTAAGGAAATTGTTACGGAAGGCATTGTAGCCGGCGATGTCGCCTGGATGCTGGCCGCTGCTGCTCTGGTACTACTGATGACCCCCGGCCTCGCCTACTTCTATGGCGGAATGATCGATACCAAGAATATCATCTCCACGATGCTCCAAAGCTTCATCGCCATGGGCGTGATCAGCGTGCTTTGGATCGTTGTAGGATTCAGCCTGGCGTTCGGCGAATCAGTAGGAGGTTTCATCGGTGATCCGACGACCTTCTTCATGTTCAACAACGTCCTGGATGGTGCCCCATGGGTTATGGCCCCCACGATACCGCTGGTACTGTTTGCGATCTTTCAGTTGAAGTTTGCCATCATCACTCCCGCC
>JBIQJZ010000281.1:0-3960 GCA_044507115.1 Flammeovirgaceae bacterium
TGTTTCGGTATGCGCGCCAAGGCGACCGGATTATCAAAACCAGGGTTAAGTGTGTCGCGCGTAAAATATGTGCCATCCGAATTGTAAACCGGGAGTGTAGGTGCCTTGCGCACCGCAGTACCCAAAACTCCAGCTGAGCCGGCCTTAATCCTGTTCGTTATTGTTCGGGTAGCTCCGAAGTTCACTCCATACCTGAATCTTTCGGATGACTCAGCATTCAGATTTATCCTCAGATTGTATTTTTTGAAACCTGAACCGATGATGATCCCCTCCTGGTTCAAGTAACCCCCTGACACAAAATACCTAATCCTATCGGAGCCTCCGGACGCAGAGAGATCATAGTTGCTGATTGGGGCAGTCCTGAAAACTTCTTCCTGCCAGTCAGTGGTCGGCAACGAGTTTGGATTGGTAAAGTATTCCCCCACTCCGCCATTCATCCTTGACTCATTGATCAGCGTTGCATATTCGGGGCTCTCTAACAGCGGAAGCCGCCTCCATGCGTTTTGCCAACCGTAGTACGTGTTAAATTGAATGCTTTGTTGATTTGCTTTTCCCTTCTTTGTCGTGATCAATATGACACCATTGGAAGCGCGCGATCCATAGATGGAGGATGCGGACGCGTCCTTCAACACTTCAATCGATTCAATATCGTTGGGACTTAGGTTAGAGAGCACATTGATGCCGAACGCGTTCTCCGCCACCCCTGAATAGTTACCAACATTGACAGGAACACCGTCGACGACATACAGCGGATCATTGCTGGCGTTTATCGACGTGGTGCCCCTCACCCGTACATTGACGGAGGTTCCCGGGGACCCGGAATTCGACAAAACGTTCACACCTGGTATACGACCCTGCATGATCTGCTCAGAAGTGGTTATGGGCTGATAGGCTACATTTGCGTCACTTGTCAACAATGATCCGACAGATCCGGTCACCTCGCGTTTGAGCTGCGTTCCATAACCGACGACAACAACTTCATTTATTCTTCTGACGTCCGACACCAGGGCCACATCAATGATGGTCTGGTTGCCGACCACAACCTCATATGTTACATACCCGATATAGGAGAAGGCCAGGACACTTCGCTCCGACGGTACGCTAATTTCGTAATAGCCATCGCTGTCGGCAGAAGTACCCGTCAAACTACCCTTCACAATAATGTTAGCTCCGACAAGAGCCTCGCCCGTTTCCTGGTCGATCACCCTTCCACGAACCTGACCTGTCGTTGATTTCGTTTCTCTTCCGGATAATCCCTTCTGAATCAAGATCGAAGTTCCGACGACTTTGAATTCCAGGCCCAGCGGAGCAAGCAATTCCTGGAGAATAGATCGGAGAGACTTATTTCTCTGGTTGATGTAGATCACCTTTCCTTCATCAACATCGCCATTATTGTACATGAAGGTAACATCGACCGATAGTTCAATTCTATCCAAGGCGGATCGCAGGGTAACGTCCTTCAAGGCAAGGGATAGCTTTCTATCTAACAAATCCTGTCTATCGTATGATGCCGCATTGGAAAAGTCGGCCTTGAGCATCAACATCACAACCGCCAACAGCACACCCCTCAGCATCATAAAACGATAGCATCCATTGGGTACACGTTTGATTTTCATAGAATTGGTTTATGGTTTCAGTCAAAATGTCCTGATCAGAAGTAATCGAAACAACTGCCTGCATCATATATGGCTCCTATTTGGAACCGTCATTTGATCCGATGATCCTGTAGCCATTTCCTTCCTTGACATACTTTCCCTTCACGAGCAGGCAAATGAGATCGAGAACTTCGTCGACCGTTTTAGATTCAAACTTTGCAGTTATACTCGTGCTTTCCATCGACTCATCATCAAGGCGTATCATCACCCTGAAGTGGTGATTGAGTACATCAACCACTTCTTTCATACTCGTCTTGTGAAATGCAAGTCTGTTCTGTCTCCAACCGGCATAATTGTCGATATGATTGAGAAACTCTTTGGTTGTGGCCTTCGACCGTATGTCCATAGTTAGTCTCTCGTGAGGAGAGAGCACCGTTTCATGCACCGCCCCGTCTTCAGTCTTGCCGGATACAGAGACTTTGCCCGTGAATACCAGCACCTCAACCTTATCGCGGTTCGGCAAGGCAGTCACGTTGAAACTGGTTCCCAAAACTTTGGTCTCGACGTCTTGGGCAATCACCTTGAAGGGTCTGTTCACGTCTCTTCGAACCTCAAAAAATGCTTCTCCCTCCAAGAAGACGGTCCGATCATCTTTGCTGAATTCATCAGGAAACCTCAGCTTACTCGCCACATTCAACCAAACCTCCGTGCTGTCGGGCAAGAAGAGATGTACTTTAGTATCATCTGCAGTGATCCTTTCAAGGTATACCGTTTCATTTTCGGGATTTGCATAGTGCAGCGCTCCCCATGCGAGTGCGACCAGCAAGGCAATAGAAGCGGCAATTTTTAGCCAGTACTGCGGGAGAGCAACTACTTTTCGCCCGGGAACCACCTCGTTCTGCAGTCTTCGTTGAAGCCGCACCAAGATCCGTTCTGAAGCGACGTTGTCCGCATCTGTGACGTCAATCGCTTCGCGTTCCAGTTCATCCAGCTTTCCTCGTACGTATCGGGCACCTTCTTCTGTATCAAGAAGATGTAATACGCGTTCCAGATCTTCTGCGGTACATCTGCCCCGAATGAATTTTTCGAAAAGAATCTCGTCCTTGCTTTCCACCGTGTACACTTTACAATGGAATACACGAGTTCGTCAGAAAATATATGCTCGCGTCAGAAAAAAATTATCATGATAGCGAGAACCTCATATGAATAGCCCTTCTGAGATTGGAGATATTGTTTGATCGACTTGTTAGCTTTAATGATGTGATCGTTGATTGTGCCTTTGCTGATCTTCAGAATTGACGCCACTTCATCATAGCTTTTTCCCTCTAGTTTACACAGCTTGAAAACCAGCTGCCGCTGTCGGGGTAAACGTGAGATAGCCTCAAAAGCTAGTTCCCTGTATTCCTCATAAACCGATTCTTCGGGCAAAGATTCCTGCTGAATCGAGTTCTCCTTTATCCATTCCCGGGCACGGACCCTGTCTTGCGAAATAGCTCTCAGAGTGTTCAAAACATGGTTTTTACAAATGGTATACAAGTATGGCCGGATTAGCTGATCCTCCCGGAGAGTATGCCGGTGATCCCAGTATTTCAGAAAAACGTCGTGAACGATCTCTTCGCACAAGCCATCGGATTTGACGAAACGCCTTGAATATGCGATCAAATCGGCCGAATAACTCTTATAAATCTTTTCAAAGGCAGCGAGGTCGTTCTCCTTCAGCTTTAAGATTAAGTCTCGCTCTTCGTTGGAAGAAAGCTTTTTCATGATCGAATTGACTTTCGTTAAAGATATCTGCTGCTTTTAACTGCTCGTGGAAGAATAAACTAAAATTACAGCTCCAAACGATAGAACAAGATTTCCCGCGAAGTTTTTTTTAGAAGTGCTGGATATGAAAGCGAGATCTATCTTATCCGGCGATCGACGTCAGCGAGTTTAAGACCAGTATATGGCTTCTTTCCGAATTGTCAGAGATATCGAGCGTCACCCAGACACTTACGCTATAATCTGAAATAAGCTGACTGTAGCATTATCGTAGTGTGCAGGCAATCCGTCAGTGTTTCTCAGCTTTCGAAGTCCTAGAAACTCAAATCCACACTTCTTGTAATGTCCAATAAGCCCTCTATTTTCTCCAACGGTGTCCAGTCGGACAAACCTCTTATCGTTCTGCTTTGCATAGGACTTTGACCACCTGGCTATCTCTTTAAGCAAGTTCCTTCCTCTAAAAATTGGGTTGGTTGCGATCCTGTGAATGTAAACTGAAGGGTCATTATTTCGCTCTTCCCATATCAGGGGGTCATCGAAAGTAGTCGCCCATACGCAAGCGACCTGGTTGTCCAGAACGATTTTCCACTGACGTTTTTCAGTT
>JBIQJZ010000019.1:0-14630 GCA_044507115.1 Flammeovirgaceae bacterium
TCATGATCACAGCGATACCTACCATCACCATTCGCACAGCGAAGCGATAAAGCTTCCGGAGCGCTTGCTCTTTCCTACAAAAGAGCCGGACCGCGTGATGCTCAACCTCAAGGAGGATCCGGGAACGACATTAGCCGTCAACTGGAGAACCGACACGACTGTGGCGGAAGGGTTCGTGGAATACGCGGTGGCGACAGCCGGCACGGAGTTTCGAGAGAGTGTCAAACGGTTAACCGCTTCGAAGGAAGCACTCGTGACAAAACACCTCGAGGAGCCGCGCATTGCTGCCCGCTATTTCTCTGCAACGATCCGGGGATTGGAGCCTGCTCGAAAGTATGTCTATCGCGTTGGATCGGAGGGCTCTTGGAGCGAATGGTATCAGGTGCAGATGCCGGACGTGAAGTCGCAAAAGCTTTCTTTCCTCTATTTCGGTGACGCGCAGAACGATTTGAAATCCATGTGGTCGCGCGTTATAAGAGAGGCATATAAATCTATTCCTCACATTGACTTTATGCTGTATGCCGGAGACCTCATCAACCGCCATGACCGTGATCTCGACTGGGGTGAATGGTTTTACGCGGGAAACTTTATTCACGCCACCGTGCCAAGTGTGATGACGCCGGGTAATCATGAGTATGGACGTGACGGGAAGTTGTCGCCGCAATGGCGCGCCCAGTTCAACCTTCCCACGAATGGACCTAAGGGTCTTGAAGAGGTCTGCTATGTCGTGGACTATCCCAACCTGAAGATCATCTCTCTTGATGCAGAGCAGATCGATGAGTCCCCTCAGTACCGCGAGAAGCAGGCTCTCTGGCTCGATTCTGTTTTGACAAACGACCCTAGAAAATGGACGGCAATCACGTTTCATTACCCGGTATTTTCCACCAAATCGAACCGCGACAACGTAAAACTCAGAGACCGGTTCAAACCAATCTTTGACAAGCACAAGGTCGACATCGTGCTTCAGGGTCATGACCACGCCTATGGCCGTGGTATGGTCAATAATGTTCCGACGGGCTACAGTGTGAATGACAAAAACTCGGGAACAATGTACGTCGTGTCGGTCAGCGGACCCAAGATGTACGACGTTTCCGATGACGGATGGATGGACAGACGGGCCAGGAATACGCAGCTCTTCCAAATAATCACCATCGACGGCGATGTGCTTTCGTTTCAGTCCTTTACCGCAAACGGTGAACTTTACGACGCGTTTGACCTTCAAAAGCAAAAAGGAAAATCGAATAAACTTGTAAACCGTATTCCGTCCACGCCGGAGCGCCTCTGATCACATCTGACTTTGCGGTTTTCTGAAGTTGTCTATCTTTAGGTAGCTTTTCACCGTCGACTTCATCGAAAACACTGCACTATGCTGAGGATCTTGTATGGCGTTCTGGTATTGCTTCTGTATTCCGTCAATTCTTTTTCACAACAGGTAGGTGAATCCCTGCCGCCGTGGAAAGAGGGGTACCTTGACTTGCATCACATCAACACTGGGAGGGGCGATGCCGCGCTGTATATTCTCCCGGATGGAACTACTTTCCTGCTCGATGCCGGAGAATTGCCGCCCGAGCCTTCACCACGGCGCACTGCGCCGCATCCGGATGGGTCGAGACCAGCATATGAGTGGATCGCAAGGTATGTTCAGCGATTTTCGCCTGCTGTCAGCCAGCGGAAGCTCGACTACGCACTCATTACGCATTTTCACGGCGATCACTACGGATCCTACTATGAAGGCGTTCCAGTGTCTGCAAACGGGAAATATTTCAAATCCGGGATCACAGGTGTGGGCGATGAGATCCAGATTCGCAAGATGATCGATCGCGGTTATCCTGACTATAAATATCCGCCGCGCATGGGCGCCTTGCGGGCAGCGCGTGGAAGCACGGAGGTTGCTGAAGCACGCGGAATTATGAACTACTGGAATTTTTTGGATTATCATATGCGTCACTCGGGAATGAAGGTCGAGGCGCTCCGGGCGGGCCGCAACGATCAGATCGTTCTCGTCAATAAGCCAGACAAATTCCCATCCTTCAAAGTCCAGAATATCAAAGCCAACGGTACAATGTGGACGGGCCTGGGTAGTGATACGTTCGAACACTTCGGCCCGCGCCCGGATACGATGGAGACTTCAGAAAATCAACTTAGTATGGCGATCCGGATTGAGTATGGGAAGTTCCGTTATTATACAGGAGGTGATTGTCCGAGCATTGCCGGCCGCGGCGAGCCTGAGTGGCATGATGTCGGGACGAACGTCGCGAAGGCAGTGGGTGAAGTGGATGTTGCTGTGATGGATCACCACGGTAATCGCGACTCTCATAACGAGTTTAATGTCAGTACGCTTAAACCGAGAGTATGGATCGGGCAATCCTGGTCGGCTAACCATCCGGGTGATGACGTGCTTCGGCGCATTGTCTCGCAATATTTGTACAAGGGACCTCGTGACGTTTTTACCACCAACATGATGGAAGCTAACAAGATCGTGATCGGTCCCCTTGTTGACCGGTCGTACAAATCCATGGATGGCCACATTGTTGTGCGCGTAATGCCGGGTGGTGAAGAGTACTTCGTATTCATTCTCAATGACGAGAATGAACGAAATGAAATAACCGCGGTATTCGGACCTTACCAGTCCAAGGTAAAATAAGTTCGCTTTTTGGGCTTTTCTTTGCGCGATCTGTGCGGGAAGAGATATTCTTATCCGATAGTTTTATTGTTAGTCTTTTCACGAACTACCCCCTTTTCTGTCATGATTCGCATCCTTTCGCTCGTCGTCGTGTACATCGGCCTTACTGCGGGCATCGCATCCGCTCAGGTGCGAGTTGGCGCTGCGGTTCGCATCATTACTCCGGACCCACTGTTGCCTGTTTCCGGTGGCATCGGTACGCCGAAAGCGACTACCGAAAAGCAGGGTGATCTTTTTGCTCGCGCAATGGTGCTGGAAAAGGGTGGAACCCGGGTGGCTATCGTCAGCGTAGATAACCTGGGGTGGCCATCGGTTCTTGGAGACCGATCAAGGGCGCTGATCAAAGGAATCCCTCCTGAGAACATAATGATTGGTGCCACTCATACGCACAGCGCCCCGGATGCCTACGGATTTCCGGATGCAACAGGGAAGTCGAACGCAGACCTGAAGTACCTCGACTGGTGCGTGCGTCAGATTGCCGATGCTGTCAATGAGGCAGTCTCAAACCTGCAGCCGGCTTCACTGAAGATCGCCGTCGGGGAAGCGCAAGGGAAGATCGCATATAACTACTATGCGCCACAACTATACGATCCTCGCTGCGGCGTAATTCAGGCCATCGCAAGCGGTGGGAAGTCAAAGGGTCAGGTGATTGCCACGCTGGTGAACTATGCGGTACATCCGGAAGTGATTGGTTCGAACCGCGGCATCCTAAGTCCCGATCTGTGCGGTCCGCTATACGACCGGATTGAAGCGCGCGCCGGAGGAGTGGCAATCTTTATGAATGGTGCGCAGGGTGGGATGGTGACCGCCGATACCCGACTCGCAGACGGAGGCGAGACAAATGAGTGGGGCGAATGTGTACGCATAGGAACGTTGCTCGCAGACGAGGCTCTCCGGATTGTGAGTGATGCCGCATTGCAAACCGACCCGGATCTGACATGCGCCTCGAAGACGATCCGGTTTCCGGTAGACTCGGAGATTATGCGCTATATCCTCCATAACTCGCCCCTTAAAATGCAGACGGCGAGTGACAATACCATCGCAACGCAGCTGAACTTCCTGACAATCGGTTCAGCCAAGGTGTTGACCATTCCAGGCGAAGCACTGCCGAACATCGGGTACTACGTAAAACGGAACATGGATACACCACATGCATTTTTGTTCGGCCTCACGAATGACGCATTCGGCTACATGTTGACGAAGGTCGACTTCAATAGCTTTAAGCGGTACGAATATGTATCGCGTACCAGTTTGGGCGAAATGACAGGGGAACTATACATCGACGAGGTTCTCGCGTGGATGAAAGAGATGAAAACGAAGAAGTAACTATAACATAGAGAAAATGAAAATGATCAAATACCCGGCGGTAGTTGCCCTTATTATGCTGTGCGGCTTTTTTGAGTCGGCAGGCCAAGCCACGCTCACGCCAGAAACTGCCTTGAAGGGCTACCTTAACAACGGTGACAAAACATACTCGTGGAAGGTCAGGGATTCGTACAATATCGGTCCTGTCAAGGCGTATAATCTGTTACTGACGTCCCAGCAGTGGCATGAGTACGTATGGACACATCAGCTGACGGTACTGGTTCCCACTGAAAACAAGTACGACGGAGCACTGCTGTTCGTAACCGGGGGAAGCAACCGCAAAGGACAACCTAACTGGAGCAAGAACGACGACAAGTTCACACAGGCAATGGCTTCCGTGGCGGCGAAGAACAAAGCGATTGTTGCAGTTCTTCGGCAAACGCCCAACCAACCACTTGTCGGTAAAATGACGGAAGACGAACTGATCTCGTATACACTGCATCAATTTAAGGAAGACGGGGACTATAGCTGGCCGATGCTGTTTCCCATGGTCAAGAGCGCAGTGCGTGCGATGGACGCTGTGCAAGAGTTTTCCTCGCAGGTGGCAAATCATCGTGTGAACCGTTTCGTCGTATCAGGTGCTTCGAAACGCGGATGGACAACCTGGCTGACAGGCGCGAACGACCCGCGTATCGCGGCGATCGCTCCTATGGTCATCGACATCCTGAATATGCCTGTGAACCTCGACTACCAGATCAAGATGTGGAACGACTACAGCATACAGATCCAGGACTATGTCAAGCTGGGGATTCCGCAGACTGCACGAACAGAACAGGGTATGGCAATAACGACGATGGTCGATCCGTACTCATATCGAAAGAGCCTGACGATGCCCAAGATGATCTTCATGGGTACGAACGACGAGTATTGGACAGTGGACGCTGTCAAGCACTATATCGATAGTATTCCGGGAAAAAACTTTATCCATTATGTGCCCAACGCCGGGCATGATCTCGGCGATCAACGACAAGCCCTTAGCGCTTTGAGTGCATTCTTTGGTCAGACAATGGCTGGCACCCCTTATCCGGTCCTGGATTGGGAGTTGTCGGAAGGCAAAAAAGGCGCGACACTGAAGATTACCTCGACGCGAGACATTCTTGTTGATGTCATTCTGTGGTCAACCGATTCGGAGGACACCGACTTTCGCGATGAAAAATGGGCGGGCCAAAGTATACCGTTGAAAAAGAAAGGATCGGTCGTCACGGTCACCCAACCATACCCGGAAAAAGGTTATCGCGCATTCTATGTCGACCTCAAGTACAAGGATGCCAATGGCGGGGAGTATACGCACAGTACGCGCATGTTTGTTGCTGACAATGATGAAGTATTCCTTCGATAAACTGTCTGGATAATGTTTGAGAATTTTTTGAAGAAACCGAACAAGTTCAGGTTCGTGTTGTTGCTAGTCGGCGGGCTTGTTCTTTCAAGTGGAATGTTGTTTGTGTCATGTACACCCGGCGGTAGCGGAGATACAACAGGAATTGATAGTGTGATTGTGTTTCCCTATCAGGATCAGCACGTACACGGGCCTACTGTTGTCGAACTCCCCGGTGGCGATGTGTTGGCTGCCTGGTTTCAGGGCTCGGGTGAGCGGTGGGCTGATGATGTGCGCATCATGGGTGCTAGACGCAAACACGGGCAGACATCCTGGTCTGAACCGTTTGTGATGGCTGATGTTGAGGAATTCCCGGACATCAATCCGATACTGTTCATGGATACGCGTGACCGCCTTTGGCTGATGTGGTACCCGGTGATTGCGAATCAGTGGGAAACATCCATTCCTATGTATCGCATCAGCGAGAACTACCATACCAATGGCGCTCCTGAATGGACGTGGCAAGATGTACTGTTTGTAAAGCCCGGCGACAGAACTGAGCGCGGTATTCAGCCCGGTGACAGTTTTGTCCGGCAGGTTGCAGAACAGATACGCGACTACGAAGCATACATGAAGGAGTCGCTGATTCCCGTGATGCCTGACAGTCTGCACGTCCTTGTGCAAACCGAATGGGAGGCCTACAAGCAGAAAATGGATAGCCTGTCGAGGGGAAGGAACATGGTCCGTAGCGGTAGGATATTCGCGGATGGGAAGGAGACACCTGCGGAACTGGGATATCCGCTGACCAGCCGGCTCGGGTGGCAAACAAAAAACAAAGCTGTATTTCTCGGTGATCGGATGATTGTGCCACTTTACTCGGATGGCTATGACTGTACGTTGTTCGCGATCTCTGACAATCTCGGTGAGGAATGGTCCTTCAGCAACCCGGTACTGGGAGGTGCTGGAATCCAGGCTACGATCGGCATAAAGAAGAATGGAGATCTTGTGGCTTACATGCGCGACAACGGTCCTCCGCCAAAAAGAATGCAACGCACGGAATCTCACGACCGCGGCATGACGTGGACGATCCCGAAGGATGATGTGCTTCCGAACCCGGGTGCGGGATTCGATATGGTTACGTTGGCGTCAGGTGAGTGGGCAATGGTGTTCAACAACCAGGAACAGGGGCGAAACGATCTGACCGTCGCGATCTCCGACGATGAAGGAAAGTCCTGGAAGTGGCAGAAGCAAATCGAGTTTGACGGCAGGCACGAGCGCCCGACAGCAAGTCACTACCCTTCCATCATCCAGGGCGATGATGGAATGATTCACATCGTGTACAGTTTTCATAAGAACCACATTCGCCCCGGGAAAACGATTAAGTATGCGACCTTCCCGGTGAGTTGGATAAAGGAATAATCAATCAAATGAAGAAGAAGTATTTGCTCCTTTCGATCGCCGTCGTCGCGATGGCTTTGGGTACAGCGTGGGCTGTGCGCGGCCGATTCGGACACGAACAGGGCGCAGCATGGGCGGGGGCCATCG
Organism: Flammeovirgaceae bacterium; assembly: GCA_044507115.1. Lineage (GTDB taxonomy): Bacteria > Bacteroidota > Bacteroidia > Cytophagales > Cyclobacteriaceae > Chryseosolibacter. The sequence goes on from JBIQJZ010000019.1 coordinate 6,909, forward strand.
GAGCGTTATCGCTTATATTGGTGGCGAAACGAAAAGATTGGTATGAGAAGACATTCAAGATTGCGCTTGCTGCCGCCGCGGGATGGGGCATCAGCGGTGTAATCAGTTATGGCATAGTCATTGGCTATGGACGGGGGACTGATTTTGGCAACGTCTATTACGGTCTGCTGATGCTCTTTGTCATTGGTGTGTTGTATGGCCTGATTGGTGGTGGCTTGGTCGGTCTAGCCCTGCTGGATTCGCGGCAAAACAAGATTCCCTGGCATAGGCTTGGGACAGAGATGATAGCTTTCGGTTTGCTGACCTATGGCGTGTTGATCATGCAGCTTGAGTGGTTCATGACTCCGCCGCGCTCGGAGATGTGGGCTGCCTGTCTGGGTGCCAGTATTGCTGTGATTTGGTTTGCTTCGCGGAATCAGTATCGGAATGTTCTCAAGGTTGCTGTTTGTTCTGCGATCGGAGCGGGCTTCGGGTTTGCGTTCGGAAATTTTCTCCAGGTCATGGGTAAAGTTGCTGAGATTGACTTCAACTTCTGGAATGTGATGGAGTATTCGATCGGATTTTTCGGCGGGGCGGGCATGGCGTACGGGGTGTTTACTTCCTACTGGCCGTCAGGAGATGAACGTGTGGAACCTCGGAGAAATGTGGTGCCGATCGCCTTGTTGTCGTTGTTCATTCCCTTTGTCGTGTGGGATCAGTCTTTCGTTCCCGAGAAGATGGATCATATCATCAAGTTAGGTGGATCTGAAGCGATGGTGTTTGGATTTCGATTGCTAGCGATACTGTCGATCCTGGCGGTTGCCGCCTACATGTTCTGGCGCAACGCTTCAACCCGGGGGGAATCACTGGTGGCAACAACTACCAAGCACTTTTTTATACTGCACACCGCGTTGTATATCTTCCTGAGTTTCTTGATCACAGGTATCTTGGTGCATCCGCCTGAGCAGTATCTCTACGTGTTGAACCTTCTGGTGATCTTATACCTGATACCGAGAGTGAATGGGGGAGATGTGCAGGTACGGGAGTTCAAAGTAGGGAAATGGATTGTAATCGGATTTGTTGTAATTGTTTTTATCGCACTGCTGACATTGATCGCTATCAACAGCCATGACGGTTTGTGGGGAAGCCATGTGAGATGGTGAGTGGTGAGTGGTGAGATGGTGAGTGGTGAGTGGTGAGTGGTGAGTGGGAGGGGGGTTGGTGTCAGGTATGTATTTGGTTCTGAGATTGGGATACTATGAGTAATGATAAGCTGGCAATTCATGGCGGGCCGAAAGTGGTAAACAAGAAGTTTCCGTGGCCGATATTTGACGAGAGTGATGTAGAAGCCGTTGCTGCAATTGCGCGCAGCGGTGAGTGGGCGAACCCTGACTGCAAAGGGTTTGTCGAAACCTTTGAGAAGGAATTTGCTGCCTACGTCGGAAGCCGATACGCTGTCTCGTGCGCCAATGGCTCGGTAGCGCTGCGCCTTGCGCTGATCGCCGCGGGGGTCAAGCCAGGCGATGAGGTGATTGTTCCTCCCTATACGTTCATCGCGACGGCAAGTGTGGTAGTTGAAGCGAATTGTGTCCCGGTCTTCGTGGATATTCATCCCGATACATATAACCTCGACCCCGCAAAGATCGAGGCTGCCATTACACCGCGCACGCGGGCAATCATTCCTGTGCATTTCGCTGGCTTGGCATGCGACATGGACCCGATCATGGCTATTGCAAGAAGCCACAATCTCACGGTTCTTGAAGACGCGGCGCACGCACATGGCGGAGAATATAAAGGCAAGAAGCTCGGTAGTATCGGTCATGCGGGAAGTTTTAGTTTTCAATCGTCAAAGAACCTTACGGCAGGTGAGGGTGGCATTGTGGTAACAGATGACGAAGGTCTTTACGACAAGATCAATTCACTTCGCAATGTAGGTCGCGTGAAAGGCGGCCAATGGTATGAGCATCACTTCCTGGGGTGCAACTACCGGATCACGCAATTTCAGGCAGCGCTATTGTCAAAGCAGTTGCACCGACTTGATCAGCAGACAAGACTTCGCGATGCCAACGGTCGGTATCTCGCGGAGTTATTGGCGGAGATAAATGGTATCACGCCGCTTACCCGACCGACCGAGGCTACACTTCACACGAATCACCTGTTCATTTTCCGATACGACAAGTCTGCGTTTGGTGGACTGTCAAAAGCCGAGTTCGCGCGTGCCCTGGCCGCAGAAGGAGTTCCTGCCTTCATGGGGTATCCTGAACCGCTTTATAAGCAACCGGTGTTTCAGAAGAAGAACTTCCTCTGCTATGCCATTCCCGATCATGTGGATTACACCAATGTGTCGTGTCCTGTCGCCGAGCGCGCGTGCTATGAAGAAGGAGTGTGGATACTCCAGCACGCTATGCTTGGTACGCGTGAGGATATGGAAGATTTTGCGCGGGCCATCCGAAAGATCCAAGACCAGAAGCTTTAGAATTCCGTTCAGCCACGCCGTGGCCGAATAGTAGCCCGCGCCAAGGTGCAGCTTATGCTTTTTGCACCATGTACTTCTTGCGGTATGCAACTGGAGTCAACCCCTTCAGTTGTTTGAATTGACGCGCGATGTTCTTGCTATCGCTCAGCCCTAGATCAAGCGCGATCTCAAAGATCGTCATGTCGGTCTCCAGCAGTTTCTCCGTGAATTTCTCGATCCTTTTATTGTAGATGTATTCGTACACGGGGTACCCAGTCGTCATGATAAAACGCTTTTCAAGAGACCGCCGGGACATGGGTACCTCTTTCAATACCTGCGTTACCTTCAGATTCTTATCGAGATTCTCGTGAATGTACTTAAGCGCATCCACAATGTACTTGTCTGCACTCGCAAATATGTCTGTTGACACACGTGAGACAACCTGCGTCGGTTGCACCACGATATCATCAAATTTTTTGCCTTTCTTCTCAATCATCCGATGCATCAGTTCCGCAGTTTCGTAGCCGCTTTTTTCAGTGTCAAGGCGGATACTTGAGAGTGGCGGATCCGACAATTCGCAAAGCATTTCGTCATTATCGACGCCGAGTACGGCGATTTCATCGGGTATCTTGATCTTGATGTGACGACTGGCCTCAGTGATATGGTTGCCGAGGTTGTCGTCGCAAGTCATCAGCGCCACCGGTTTGGGAAGCGATTTCAACCAGCGCGTCAGGGTGGATGGCTTATAGTGCCAGAGGTCGACCGCGCGGGAGTCGGTGCGCTCGTGAAGATGGACCTCGTATCCGGCCTCTTCAACACGTTCCTTGAATCCTTCCGCCCGCTCGCGAGACCATACGATATTCCGGAACCCATAGAATGCGAAATTCTTAAACCCTTTTTTCAGGAAGTACTCCGCGCCCATGCGACCGGTCTCCTTGTATGCCCCCGTTATGTTCGGGATTTCGCTAAAGCGTTCTTTGTAATCCTGCGCGATGACGGGTATGCCAGCGCGGGTGAACCTGCTGATCTCCTCGCTGTTGTAAAATTGACCAATGATGCCATCGGCTTTCCATTCCTTAGCCCAGGCAAGTATGCCGTCGATTCCGATAGTGTCCCGGTAGTACGCCGGCATCCGGCAGAAGGTCCAGGGTCCGTGATCCTTGGAATAGCGTGCGATCCCGCGAAGCAGATTCTTGCCGTATTCTTCGGCAAAGTCACTGAGTAAAATAATCTTGCACATATCCTTTGGGTTAAGTCAATACGTCCGTGTCTAAGATCTTTCTTCGTGCGGAAAAAGTTGTATAATTTTCTGTTCTGTTTATCGCTTTGTTTCAGTAATGGTGCTCGCAGCTTGCTTCTTGCTTGAAGCGATGTCGAAGAAAGTCGTACTCTGCAGCTTGTCGAGCAGGAGCTGACTTTCCGCCGGCTTTAAATTCTTCAGCGGCCTTCTCACGGGCCCGCAATCCACGCCGACAAAGCGCATGATTTCTTTGCCCGCGATAAGTGAATTGCCTTCGTTCAGCACGCGGTAGATAGCTGTCGCTTCCGCCTCAAGCGTTGTCAGGCGTTCGATATTCCCGGCGTGAAATGCTTCAAGCATTTTGAAGTAAATGTCGCCCATGTAGTTATATGTCGAGCCGACGTAGTGCCGGTTTCCCGCCGCGTACACCATCATAAACACCTCATCCGATCCCCAGTACATCGCGTACTCGCCCTTGGCCAGGTGAATGCATTGCTGGTAGTCGACCATGTCATTGAAGCTGTTTTTCAGCCCGGCGAACGTGGGAATCTCCCGGATGGCTGCCTCGACAAATGGCGTGAGCGGTAGGTTTACACCGGTGAGTCCCGGGATGTTGTAGTAATAGAACGGCACCTCCGGTGCAGCCCCGGCGACGTATTTGCATTGTTCGAGAAGGTCGTTCTGGGTTTTTGGACGGAAGTAGAACGTCGGCACCATTGCGATTCCCTCCGCACCGTTGGCTTGGGCGTGCTCCGCCAATTCCGCCGCCTCATTGAGGTTTGCACTTCCAACATGTACGAATATCCGGAACTCCTTGTCATTGTGTTTTTTGCGGCACTGCATCCATGTCTCCAGGAGCTGTTTGCGCTCCGCTGCGCTCAACGACATGCATTCGCCCGTCGTACCGTTCAAAAAGATGCCTTTAAACCCCGATTCGATACAATGGAGGTATAGTGATTCCACACGATCGAAGTTGACTGAGCCGTCATCGAACATGGGGGTGAATACTGCTGGAAGAATTTGAACGTTGTACCGCAACATATCTGTATAAGGGGTTGAAATGGTTTCTTAGCAATGTTGAAATACGCAAACGTATGCGCCAGGGACAATGTAGGCCTTTACTAAAAAGATGTATAAAATTATGATGATATTCTGGTGTTTGTTATTTTGCGGGAGGTGCCCTTACAATGAATGACGCGGACAAGATCGAACTGAGGCGGTATTGTGTAATCCCGCAGAGTATCCAAAACAGGATGAATCAACATCCGCTTTGCCGGAATCTTTTTCTTACGGAAATCGGCTTCGAAGCGGACACAGTTTTCCGTCCGTTCAAGAAACATACTGCGGGAAATCATTACCTGCTTGTGTATGTCGCGAAGGGGAATGGGTGGTATACCGCGGGAACAACGACTCACGCGGTTCGGGAGAATGATTTCTTTGTACTTGCCCCCGATATGCCCATGCGCCTGCGGTCTTCACACGAGAAGCCGTGGAGTATTTATTGGGCGTTTTTTTCCGGAACACAGGCGGAGAACATTGTTCAGCACCTGATGGGAAAGAATAGTACGGCTCCGCGCAAGGCAAAACCGCTTGTTGGTCGGGTCGCGCAGTTCAATGATATTCTCCATCACCTGGAACTCATGGAGAATATTGAAAACCTCGTTTATGCAAACAGTCGATTTTATAGTTTTCTGTGTTCGTTTCGGTTGACGGTTCTATCGTCCAGAAGGCATGCCCGCAAGGACGGCGTGATTCAGAGCATCGAGTACATGCGCGAGAATATCCATGGTAATGTGACTCTTAAAGAGCTCGCGAAGGCTGCGGGACTTTCTGTTTCACACTACTGTGCCTTGTTTAAGAAGAAGACGATGCAGTCGCCGTTGAACCTGTATACGTCGATGAAGATCCAGCGTGCCTGCCAAATGCTTCAGGACAAGGATCAGACCATTAAGTCTATCGCCTACAGCCTTGGCTTTTTTGATCAGTATCACTTTTCGAAAGTCTTTAAGCAGATCATGGGAGCCTCTCCCAAGCATTTCAAGAGTCAGCGCCATGAGTAAGGCGTGCGCTTTTTGGGACACGGTTGTCGTTAAATGCGGAGCATTCCTGTAGAAATTTGACCTAACCTTAAGGAAATTTTGCTTATTTGGTTCTCGGCGCTGGTGCGCCGAAACACTAAATACCTCACGATGAAACGAAACAACCTCATTGTAGCGCTTATTTTTCTGATATTTTTCGTCATTTCCTTCCTGACGAATCTTCTTGGACCGATCATTCCCGATATTATTGAAAGTTTTGACCTCAGCATCAGGCTGGCCGCATTTCTGCCATTCTCATTCTTTGTAGCCTATGGTGTGATGTCAATCCCCTCAGGTGTGCTTGCCGAGAAGTATTCGGACAAGACAGTGATAGTAGCGGGGTTCATACTGGCGTTTGTGGCAGTTCTGCTCTCTGCTTTATTTCCTACGTTCGCCGTCGCATTGGTTTCGCTGTTCTCGATCGGCATCGGTATGGCGATGCTTCAGGTTGTGATCAATCCCCTTCTGCGAGTAGCGGGGGGTGAGCAACACTTTGCTTTTAACTCTGTAATGGCTCAGCTGTTCTTCGGAGCAGCCTCGTTTCTCAGTCCCGAGCTGTATAGCTACCTGGTGACTAATATTCACACCGGCAACCCCGGTCTGCTTTTCGGAATACTCGATGGACTGGTGCCCTCGGACATAAAATGGATTTCCCTGTATTGGGTTTCTGCGGCGGTGACTTTCTTAATGGTGATAATTATCATGCTGATGCGTTTGCCCAAGGTCGAACTCACAGAAGAAGAACGCATCGACACCGGTGCCGGCTTCCGGTCGCTCCTCGCGAACCGGTATGTCTGGCTGTTCTTCATTGGCATATTCGCCTATGTGGGAGCCGAACAAGGTGTAGGAACATGGACGTCAAAGTTCCTCCAGGAGTATCACAATGTCGATCCTGCGACGACCGGTGCCACTGTGGTGTCGCGATTCTGGGGTCTCATGACCGTGGGATGCCTTCTCGGACTGGTCATACTTAAGCTCTTTGATAGCAGGAAGGTGTTGATTGGAGCCGTCCTTTGCACCATGGTTGCGCTTGGGCTTGCACTCTATGGAAGCAAGGAGACAGCACTCGTATGCTTCCCTTTGATCGGGTTCTTCATCAGTGCCATGTGGTCCATTATTTTTTCCCTTGCGTTGAATTCGGTTCCTCGCAATCAGGGTACTTTTTCCGGAATACTGTGTACGGGAATCGCGGGTGGCGCGGTTGTGCCGTTTATTGTAGGTTGGTTGGGAGATCACGTCGGCCTAAGGACAGCGATGCTGTTCCTTTTTGTCGCATTGGCGTATATCCTAAGCGTTGGAATCTGGGCGAAGCCGCTTGTTAACAACGCAGTCGTCAATAGCTGGCGCGACCTTTTCCGTTTCAATGTTTCTGAATCCCGCAGTTAATTTTTTTAATACATGAATTCTCTTCCCGTAATCGATCTCCTTGTTATCGCGTTGTATCTGATTGGTATGATCGGTATCGGGGTATACTTTTCCAGAAAGAAGCAGGATACCGATCAGTTTACAAAAGCTTCGGGTCACATCCCCGGCTGGGCAATTGGTATTAGTCTTTACGCCACCTTTCTCAGTAGCAATACGTTTCTTGGTGTACCCGGCAAAGCATTTGGAGGTAACTGGAACGCGTTCGTGTTTAGCTTGTCGATGCCCCTGGCGGCTTGGATGGCGGCTAAATATTTTGTGCCGTTCTACCGGAAAAGCGGGGAGGTTAGCGCTTACACGCACCTGGAACACAGGTTCGGCCCCTGGGCGAGAACGTATGCCATGGGGTGCTTTGTCCTGACACAACTAGCTCGCATGGGCTCGATCTTCTTTGGTATCGCGCTAACACTCCAGGCGCTTACTGGAATTGATATGAGCACAATCATGATTGTGAGCGGGCTCTGTATCATTACTTACACCATGCTCGGCGGAATGGAGGCTGTGATCTGGACCGAAGTCGTGCAGGGAATAATCAAGACGGTCGGAGC
>JBIQJZ010000019.1:14730-27342 GCA_044507115.1 Flammeovirgaceae bacterium
AGCATCTGGCTCTGCGTATACTGGTACCTGCCAGTTTCGTTTCTTTTTTTCGTCATCGGGACAGCGCTTTATGCTTATTTTCAACAACACCCGGACCTGATTGCTGCGGTAAAGGAACAGGTTGCCCTTGAGACGGGGATCGCCGTCAGTGCACTGCAGCCATCGGACTACGGAGACAAGGTGCTTCCGTATTTCATGGTGACAAAAGTGCCCGCGGGCTTGCTCGGCCTGATCATCGCTGCTATTCTCTCGGCCGCGATGAGCACCATCAGTAGTGGTATGAATGCCAGTGCAACTGTTTTTCTCAAAGATATTTATCAGCGGTACGTTGATCGCGCGACTACCCCTCGCAAAGAGATGATCGTGTTGTATGTCGCGACAGGTGTTATGGGTATACTTGCGATCGTTGTGGGTATCCTGATGATCGGGGTCAAGAGTATCCTGGACGTCTGGTGGCAGCTGTCCGGCATATTTGCGGGTGGAATGCTCGGACTGTTCCTGTTGGGAATGCTTAGTCGAGCTACAGGAAACCTGGAAGCTAAGATTGCCACGATGATCGGAATAGCGGTGATTTTGTGGATGACGTTCTCGCACCTCATTCCCGATGAATATGCGTTCTTGCGAACGACCCTGCATGTGAATATGATCATTGTCATCGGTACGCTGGCGATTTTTCTCTCCGGCATACTCTTGACTAGAGTAAAACGAATGTTTTCTTCAGCAGCCGAATGAAGCTGACGTATTCGAAAATACTCCCCGTGCTTCAGTTTATAGCGTTATGCCGCTGTTCACCTGATAATCACCTCGCGACCATGGAAGAGATCCAACTTACCAAAGAGCCGTATGGGCATATGCTTTACTCCACCCAGGTTTTCTCATCAGATGACCAGTGGATCGCATACGACATTCGAAACGATCAGACGCACATCGGCCGGACCTGCTGCATCGGAAAAGTAAACGTGAACACCGGCGAGGTCGTCCGGCTGTACTCGGCACCGAATCAGACGCTCCACGGTCCGGGTGTTGGTGCACCTGCCTGGCACCCCCGGGAGCCGAAGATGATCTTTATCCATGGGCTATTGAGCTGCGATGAGGCGAAGCCATATAGTTTTACGCGGCGTTTTGGCGCACTGCTGGATGAGCGTGATCCGGGCAAGGTAGTTACCGCTGAAGCCAGGACGGTAGGAGCGGATCTTGTTGCAGGTGCACTGAGGGGAGGAACCCACGCGCACAGTTGGAGTGGTGACGGAGAGTGGATCAGCTTCACCTATAACGACTATTTGCTCGAAGTGCTGGAGCAGGATCCGACATCAGGAGTCAAAGATTTGCGCACAATCGGTGTGATGTCTCCCATTCGGGGCGTGCGGGTTGCAAAGGAAGATGGGGAGAATTTTTCAGGAGTATTTTTTTCGACGGTGGCGGCAACTGTTACGGAGCAACCGAGACCTGGCAGCGATGAGATCGAGAAAGCGTTCGATGAGTGCTGGGTCGGGGAAAACGGATACGTTCGGCCAGACGGGTCAGTTCAAAAACGTGCGATTGCGTTTCAGGGGCACGTGCGAGCTAGCGATGGCTCACTCGTTACCGAGGTTTTTGTTGCCGACATTCCCGACGATATCACGTCTGCCGGCGACAGCCCGCTGGAAGGATCGCTGACGTCTCGGCCGGCTGTGCCGAGTGGATTGGTACAGCGTCGTGTCACCTTCACGCAAGACAGGAAATTTCCTGGCCTGCAAGGGCCTCGCTTCTGGATGCGATCGGCTCCCGACGGCAGTGAGTTGTACTTCTTGATGAAAGACGATAACGGTATCGAGCAGATTTACGGCGTACCCGTCAACGGTGGTGAGATACGACAGATCACGCACCTCGAAACGCCGGTGCAGGGGCAGTTTAACGTTAGCCCTGACGGGCGGTCGATTGCGTTGATCGCAGGCAACAGTATTTGGCTTTGTGATACCGAGATGGGCCGGAGTACACGGCTGACACCACGGGTGGAGGAAGCGAATGCTCCGGTAACCGTTGTGGCCTGGAACCGCAGCGGCGACAAACTCGTCTACAACCGTTTCGTCGAAGATGAGACCGGCAACTGGTTGCAAATATTTATGATCCGCCTGAATTAGTTTGGCAACGAATTTGTTTTCTTTTCACTAAGGAGAACGAGACGCTTTGACAATCAACAGCAGCGTCTTGAGATTGTTTATGTCGGAAACAGAGATCTTGAGCTATGTGCAGTCGTATGCCGGGCGAGCACATGGCGAGCAAGTCAGAAAATATACCGGTGAAAAGTACATTCAACATCCCGTTAGGGTGATGGCGACGGTCCGTGCATACTGCAAGGAGCCGGAAGTGTTAGCCGCTGCACTGCTCCACGATGTACTGGAGGATACGCCCGTGTCCGCGCGACAGATGGAAGAAGACCTCTTAGGAATTATGGATAGCCGCCAGGTAAACAAAACAGTGACCTTGGTAATCGAACTAACCGACGTTTTTATCAAAAAAGACTACCCAAAACTAAGCCGCCGTACGCGCAAACAGAAGGAAACGGCCAGACTTGCGACGGTGAGTTCAGAAGCACAGTCGATTAAATATGCTGATATCATCGACAATGTAACAGACATCGTCCGTCAGGATAGTGATTTTGCGACGGTGTTTGTTCGGGAGGCGCGCGACATGCTGCGCGCCATGCAATCGGGTGACGCAGCCCTTCGCGATCGCGCGATGGCTGTTGTGGATAGTTGCATCCTGCAACTTCATCGAGTGGAGACACCGTAAACGCCCGTCAGCTTGCTCCTTCATCGCGTCTGACCGGATCCCAGGTCAGATGTTTTCTGTGGAAATACCACATCGAGCCAAGAATCAGTATGGAGCCGACAATTGAAATAGCATACCCTCCGGTAACAAACAAATCAACATAACTGGCATCGGATGCGAAGAACTCCTTATAGAAGAGTACGCCGACGCTGCCTACGTATCCAAAGGCATCTGCCACGTACATGATGAAGCCAACTGTCCCTACGTAGTGAAACGCTACAATCAGTCGGTCGAAAAAGATGCTGTTGAAAGGAACATAGCCCATATACAAACCCGTTCCGATCAGTATCATCCAGGTTGGAGCGCTGATCACCTGTCGCGCATACAAGAGCGTACTCACACCAATCAATATCATTCCCGACATAATGATCAGGTGGTTGACGATCAGTGCGAGTTTGTTGTCTCTGATCAGCATAATGCTACCCATCAGTACGAGCACCAACAGTGATACCGGCGTTTCAGTTTTTGTAAAGATCACCGGTGAGTCGCCATAGCCCAGTGAATGCCAGACCTCGGAAGAGAAGTTTTCACGAAAATCGCGAAATGCCGTCAGGAGCATATAGACGATTACAAAAAGGACGATTCCCGGCAAAAAGGTGTGCAGAAATCGGCGACGTTCTTTTCCATCCATTGGCTGGCGTCGCGTACGAAGTTGTTCGTCGAGCTCTGACGGCGCCGGAATTTTGTCGATGAGCCAGAGAAAGATGGCGAAGGGCACGATGAACACTCCCGTCGCTGCGAGTGGCATCCAGAACTCGGGGACTCCCCATCGCTGCATCAGAAATGCGCCAACTGTGCGACACAGTCCTCCGGAGAAGATAAAGCTAACGGAAAGCGCGGCGCCGAGTATCTCGGTCGTTCGGCGGCCCTCCATGTATTGAAAAACCATCCCCCAGACCATCCCGAGTGGAAATCCGTTTGTGAACAGAAACACGAGGTTGTACGGCGCCGGGACAATCGCGAAAAAGAACCAGGATACCGTCGCAATGATCACCATTATCAGAATGCCGCGGGCGCGGGCAGTCGCCTGTAGCTCTGAGATTATCTTGATGCCTGCAAACTTGGCTAGTCCGTAACCGACCACCTGGAAGGTGATCAGCCAGACTTTGTAGCTCACACCGAGGTACGCCAGGTCCTCGAAGGTGGCCGCAGTGAACGTCTTCCGGAAAGCGTAGATGGAGGTGTAAAGACAGAATCCAGTGATCGCGGCGTAAAGGGTGAACGCGAAGGTGCTGGAGGTCTTCAATTTTTGGGTAATCGCAGAATCAGCCGACCGCACCATATTCTGTCAGGGGAACCGGTGTCCACCGGCCTTTGATCAGGACATTGACTTCGCGAAAGCCGACGTCGATCAGCAGATCACGCACGGGCTTGAATTCCCGGATCAATTCCCTGGGATGGTGCGCATCACTGCAAATGGTTACGGGAACCCGCATGTCACGCAGTCGTTCGAGTATCCACGGCGACGGATAAGTAGTCGCAGATTTTTTCTTATACAGACCTCGCGTGTTCACCTCGACGGTCGTATTTGTTTTGGCGATCACGTCGAGCGTTTTTTCGATCTCCGACTGGTACCACGCCTCGTCTTCGGAAAAATAGGTATCTAGTGAGTTGATCTTGATCTTGTCGAGATGACCGAGAACATCGGGGGGACTTACTTCCAGCATCTCGCGTGTCAATCGGTAATAGGCCGAGAGAGCTGCCTGAATGTTGTTGTCGAAGATTTTGGCAAGGCCCTCGTCGAATACGTCCTGAGTATTGTCAATCTCCCAGTGATGGTCACCGAAGCTTTTTACGAAATGAATGGAACCGACGGTATAGTCAAGGTGATTTGCGAAGTCGGAGGGGGCGATCACCCCGGGGATGTAATCCACTTCCAGTGCAGTATATACCTCTACGTCAGGGAAGTCTTTTTTTGCGCTCCTGATTTCTTCCAGATAACGCGGTAACGCCTCTGCTTTCATCGACCATTTGCACGGGAACGGCAGCGGCGCGTGCGACGAAAATCCGATATGTCGGACGCCCTCGTTTCTACAGGTCTCCAGGTACTCGATCATGCTGCCGTTGCCATCGCAGTAGTGAGCGTGTGTATGGAAGTTCGACCACATCTTTACAAGTAAGTAAATATTCGGATATCACCGGGTATCTCGGGTCTGAAAAGTTTCTGATGGAGTCTCCTAAAAATCCGCCATCCGCAGCGGATTCGGGGTTTGGGGGCAATACCGCAGCGAGGGGGATATCTTTGTGGTGGGATATCTCGTATTTTGCAGAAAGTGTTTATGCGGTACGTTCTTGCGATAGGGTTGATAATCTGGTTGGCAAAGCCCTCCTTTTCCCAGGACCAGACCTTTTCAATCCGGAACTACAACGCCATTGACGGACTTCCGCAGTCCCAGGTGAACATTATGCTGGAAGACCGCAATGGCTACCTGTGGATTGGTACCCACGGCGGTGGTCTTGCGCGTTTCGACGGGAGACAGTTCCGCGTCTATACAACGCTCGATGGCCTTCTTAGCAACATTGTCACCTACCTGAAACTGGATTCAAAGCAGAACCTCTGGATCATTCATCCCCGGGGTATATCCAAATTCGACGGAGTGTCTTTCAAAAATTTTGTCCAGCCTGGCTTGCCAGCCAACGCCAGACGTATCCGGCGGGCTTTTGAACTGAATGACACAATATTCTTTATCTCCGCGCCGGGTAACCTCGGGAAGATATATCGCGACTCCGTCTATTACTGGTCGAAGCCGAACGGAAATCAAAGCTTGGTTGGATACTGTCACCTGATGCCCGACCGAAACCTGCTGCTCTATAGCAGCGATAGTACGTTTCACGTTAAGTCGCGGCAGGGTGAATACTCGTTCAGTCATAAGCACCGATTCGGCAGATTGTACGGTATTGTTAATTATCGCGGTCAGGTTTGGCTCAGTACTGACAAAGGGCGATTTACAGTTGATTTTGAGAGCAAGGATTTTGTCCCGGCATCCCTCGCTGTCAGGAACCACATTGTATACCTCGATACTATCAACGATGTTTTTTGGACGCGAAACAAGAACACGTTAATGAAAGAAACGCTCGCGGGCGATCATGTAAAAATCGATACCGTATTGCGCGACGTTGAGATCAATCAGGTGTTGGTCGACTCGGAAGGGAATACCTGGTTTGCTACCTATGGAAGAGGCTTGTATAAGTATTTTATTCAGGACTTCAATCGGTATGGTCCAGACGATGTCAATGTAGTTATGGCGATCCATCAGGACAGTCACGGCGATACCTGGATCGGATCTATGACAAGAGGACTATGGCGAATCCGCGACGATGTCCATCGCTCCTACTTCGATCGGCGGGAGTCGTATCGAAACGAGATACACGTCATTGCCGAGAACAGCGATGGCACGTTGTGGGTAGGAACAGGGTACGGGCTTGGCCGATACAACAGGAGTACTGACTCGTTTCAATGGTACACGCGAGCCGAAGGGCTTTCAAGTAGCGAGATCATGAACATTCAGTTCGATGAACGCGGCAACATGTACGTCGGTACTTTCAGCGGCGGTATAAACTTCTATGATGGAGAATCTTTTCGCCATGTCACTACAAAAGAAGGATTGAGTTCGGACCATGTCAGCGCCTTGCATTATTCGCGTTATCACCAGAAACTTTATGCGGGTAGCGAATTTGGAATAACTTCCCTGGAAGACGACCGACTGGAGCCGATTGTCATTCCGGAAATCGACAATGCGGGCGTCATTTGTATTCAGGCATATCGCGATTCACTGCTTTTGCTCGGATCAGGTGGCGCGGGAGTGTCGATCTACAACCCTACATCCGGTGTCAGCAAGATGATCACCACGCACCAGGGGTTGCCGTCTGATTTCATCTACTTCGTGGCTCCGGATGACGAGGACTACTTGTGGATCGGAACGGAAAAGGGTATCACCCGACTGAAATTGAATGCGAGACTGGAACCGATGGAGAGTCTTCACTACGATCATGATAATGGACTTACCGGTGTGGAGACCAACCAGAATGCGTTTAGCATGACCAGCAAATTGAAACTCTTCGGGTTGATCGACGGACTCTATCGCTTCAACGACCTGGAGCGGCATCGGCGGAATTCGTTCAACCTTCACCTGACGGGCGTAGAACTTTTTTATGGGCAATACCCAGTGCGTCAATATTCCGATAGCCTGGTCGGGTTCTTCCAGATTCCATATGAACCTGTACTTCCTCCCGACATTAATCACATCACTTTCCAGTACAACCGCGTTGACAAGCGATATCCCAAGTCTGTAAAGTTTCGCTATCTACTGGAGAATTTTGATAAGACATGGTCGCAACCCTCGTCAAACAGCGAAGTCACCTATAGCAATCTTCCACCCGGTGAGTATACGTTCCGCGTCATGGCAACAGACAATCAGGGAAGTTGGTCGTCGTCGTCGGTCATTTATCCCTTTACGGTGCAGACACCTTTTTATCGCACAACCTCTTTCATTGTCGGACTATTTATTCTTCTCGCAGGTGCTGTTACTCTGGTACTCTATGTGAGAGTGAAGAGCCGCGTGAACAAAATTGTGATGATGGAGCGTATCCGCGCCCGGGAACAGGAAACACTGCGCAAAGAAATTGCCCGCGACTTCCACGACGAAATGGGAAACCAGTTAACACGAATTATCAACTACGTGAGCCTGCTCAAGTTGAACAGTACGAACGGAAATGGTAGCCAGGCCGACCTTTATGCCAAGGTTGAAGATTCGGCAAAGTATCTGTACACCGGAACACGTGACTTCATCTGGTCGATTGATCCGGGCAACGACGAGTTGTCAAAACTCTTTTTGTATATCCGGGATTTCGGGGAAAAGCTGTTTGAAGAGAAGAATATCAACTTTCGGGCTTATAATGAAGTGCGGGAAAAGATCAAACTTCCCTATGGGTTTGGCCGCGAGGCGAATCTCATCTTTAAAGAGGTAATGACGAATGCCTTTAAGTACGCTGGGGCACGCAACGTGACCTTGATGCTGGTCCGGGTTGACAATGCGTTTGAAATGTCGTTTGAGGATGACGGCATTGGATTTTGTGCAACGGACCTGGAATTATCAAATGGACTCAAAAATATTCGGGAAAGAGCTGACAGGATAATGGCAATTCTACGTATACACAGTGTTGAGAATGAAGGAACCCGTATCGTACTTAAGTTCGAAATAAACAAAACCCTGAAATATGGCCTTACCATTTAGAAAAAGAGTTTTGATCGTCGAAGACGATCTTGAGATCAGAAACAGTTTTAGTCTTATTGTGAACAGCTCACAGAAGTTCATGGTGATCGGCGCCTATGGCAGTTGCGAGGAGGCGATTGACAACCTTAACAAAGACAAACCCGAGATAATTCTAATGGACATCGAACTACCCGGCATGAACGGCATTCAGGGTGCGAAGGTGATCCGGGAGAAGAACCCCCATTGCGATATTGTAATGGTTACAGTATATGAGGATAGCGAACTGGTATTCGAAGCATTAAAAGCGGGAGCTTCAGGCTACATTACGAAAAGCGCGAATTATATGGAGTTGTTGGCGGCTCTGGAGGAGATTGTGAAAGGAGGTGCTCCGATGAGCAGCAGAATCGCGCGCATGGTAATCGACAACTTTCATGTCAATCCGAATTCTCCGCTGACGCGCCGCGAAACCGAAATACTACAATTGATTTCGGAGGGCAAGACATACACACAGATATCTGAAGAACTGTTTATTTCAAAGGAGACCGCGAAAACCCATATCAAGAATATTTATTCAAAACTGCAGGTGAATAGCAAATCCGAGGCAATCGCAAAGGCTAATCTGGAGAAGCTTATCTAACAGGCTACTCGATTGGCATCTTCTGCCGTGATGTTACAATCACCCAAATAGAGGGATTCCGATCGCGTCAATATACCTCTGTTTCCGTCATTCTTTTCAGTTTCCCTTTTGGGAGCTTTGATAGGGTTGCCGTGCGCATTTTTTTTCCGCGCGCGCCAGCCGTCTTGAACCAACGAATCAAAGCTCTATGAAGAAGTTTCTACTGTTAAACTTGTTGTGCCTTTGCATCACGTGTAGTGGTGTATGGGCGCAGGGTCGCGCGGTCACCGGAAAAGTGACTTCGGCGGAGGACGGTTCACCGTTGCCCGGAGTGAATGTTGTTATAAAAGGATTGGCGGTTGGTACGGTCACGGATGTTGAAGGGATGTATTCTCTTTCAGTTCCCCCCGAATCAACACTGGTGTTTTCATTCATCGGATTGACGACAAGGGAGGTGCCGGTTGGCGAGCGGACGATCGTGGACGTGCAAATGTCACAAGACGTTCAACAGCTTGGGGAAGTTGTGGTGACCGCCGCGGGGATTGAACGGGAGACGCGTGCCCTTGGTTACGCCGTGTCAAGCGTAAGTGGTGACCGCCTTGCCATGAAGTCGGAGCCGGATGCGCTGGGAAGCCTGCAGGGCAAAGTTGCAGGTGTGAATATCCTCAGTTCCAGTGGAGCTCCTGGAAGTGCTACGCGAATAACCATCAGGGGAAATAAGTCCTTCTTCGGGAACAACCAACCGTTGTTTATCGTGGATGGAATACCCTTTGACAATAGCTACTTCACAAGCTCCAATGAGGTTACCGACGGTGCTCCCTATGGAGGTCGCGTTGCAGACCTGGATCCTAACAATATCGAGTCGATTAATATTCTTCCGGGCGGGGCGGCCGCGGCCCTCTATGGCGTGCGGGCTGCGAACGGTGTATTAGTGATCACGACGAAAGCCGGTAGCAGCCGGGCATCACGGAAAGGTTTTGAAATGTCCTATTCCTCGGGGTTTGCTATTGAGCGAATCGCGAACCTTCCGGTGTATCAGAACAAATATGGCACAGGTTCAAAGTTTGATTATGCGGAAGCCAACGGTAGTTGGGGACCAGCATTCGATCGGCCAGGACCCGGGGTCAACTACCTCGCCGATGGAAGTATCGTACCCAATGGAAGTGATGTGGATTCCATCCCGTACTGGTCGGCCTACGCTGCTGTGTTCCCCGATCATCCCGCCATGGTGCCGTATCGGGCGTATCCCAATAACGTCAAGGACTTCTTCCGCGATGGAAAGGTCTACGACAATTCGATTACCATCCGCGGGGGAAATGAGCGGTCCGTTTTTACAGCGGTTGCGTCGCGCCTGAAGCAGGAGGGTTATATCCCGTTTTCAGAATACGGGCGGACCAATATCAGTATCGGTGGAAACACTGAACTGGAGAACGGGTTCAGCATCGGCGGAAATATGTCCTTTATCAATGCCCTGCAACTTGGACCACTCACCGGCTATGGGTCCGCGGAGCAAGTGAGCGCATCCGTACTCTCCCGGATTCTGTTTCCCGGAAGGAACTGGGATATAACGGGTCAGCCGTACGAAGATCCCGTAACGAAAGAGCAGGTTTTCTTTCTCGGTGCCTCGGCCGACAACCCGTATTATTCGGCCCGGTACAACGGGTTGCGAAGCGAAGTAAACCGGGTAGCTGCAAACCTGACCGCCGGGTATGAAATATCGGAGTGGCTGAGCGCAACCTACCGCATTGGTATCAATACGTACACGGATCACCGTAAGGAGGTGACGCGAAAGGGGTCCGTCGGTGCTGCGGGCATTGGTCAACTAATCCTGGACGACATCTATTTTCAGGAAATCGAATCAAACTTCTTGTTGACGGCCGACAAACCATTCAATGACGATCTAAGCTTCAGGGCGATAGCAGGCTTGAACGTCAATCAGCGCACCGCTGAAAATCAGCGCGTGCGAGGGTCAGGAGCCATAGCTTTCGATATCGATGACATTGACAACTACAACAACGTCGTGCCGTTCGGCGGAGGAAACACACTTGATCCGGGGTATTACCGCAGACGTCTGTTCGGCATATTCGCAGACGTGTCGCTGGGATACAAGGACTACTTGTTCCTGAACCTGACGGGGCGCAACGACTGGTCGTCGACCCTGCCGCCGAACAAACGAAGCTTCTTCTATCCGTCTGCCAGTCTATCTTTCCTCTTTACGGACGCATTTGACGTTACTTCCAACGTGCTTACCAGCGGAAAACTGCGCGTCGCTTGGTCGAGGATCGGTAATGACGCGCCTGTCTATTCCCTATATCCGATCTACCGACTGAACTTCTCCAAGAGCAGTGGATTGCTGGGAAGCCTACCCGGGAACGATCTTCCCTTTCGCGGTCAACCCGGTGCAACAGCTGACATTACTGTTTACGATGAAAATCTTACTCCTGAGTTCACCACAGGTATAGAGATCGGCACGGACGTGGTACTATTCGGCGACAAGCTCGATCTTAAGGTAACACTTTACGACATCCGCACGACTGACCAGATCGCGCCAATCTCCCTCGCGGATGAGACCGGTTATAATCAACTGATCACAAACTTTGGAGAGATGTCGAACAAAGGAATTGAGATTGGGGTCAATGCCACGCCCATTCGGCTTCCGAACAGCTTTACTTGGAACGTGTTTGCAACATTTACGAAGAACCGTAACGTTGTGGAATCACTTATTCCAGGGGTTGAGGATATCGTACTTCGTCCGCTTTACGGTGGGAAGATTGTGCCGGTGCTGGCTGCGGGTCATCCCTACGGCGCATTAAAAGGGACATACAATCTCCGCGACGACGAAGGCAACCTGCTCATCAACCCCGCCAGCGGAATGGCTATTCAGTCGGGTGATTACAAATTCGTCGCCGATCCAAATCCTGATTTTCTGGCCAGCCTCGGTACTGCGTTTACTTTCCGCGGCATCACGCTGTCATGCCTTTGGAATTATCGACATGGCGGTGACCTGTACTCGGAAACGAATCAATTCTATCTCGGTCGGGGTGTGACAAGAGACACCGAAGACCGTGAAGGATACTTCATTGTTCCGGGCGTCTATGGAGACGCTGATACGGGCCTTCCTATCCTTGACGAGAACGGTCAAAAGATTGCCAATACGACATCTGTCCTGCTTAACGACGTTTATTTTCAGACAGCTGATGGTTCATTCGCCATCAACTCGGCGGATGAGATGAGTGTGTTTGATGCGACCGTGATCCGCTTGAGTGAAGTTGCGTTGGGATACGATTTTCCTAAGGAACTCCTGGAAAGAACGCCGTTCGGTCGCGCGAGCATCACTTTTACCGGGCGGAATCTCTGGTACAAAGCGCCCAACTTTCCGAAATATTCAAACTTCGATCCAGAGACAAATACATTCGGATCCCAGAACTACGTGGGTCTCGAGTATAACAGCGCTCCTTCGGTCAAGCGATACGGGGTCAATCTATCACTAACATTCTAATTTGAAATTACGATGCAATTTCAACGATATATAAGATTCTGGTTGATGACAATGGTCGTCACTGGTTTGTCGGGGTGTGAGGAGTTCCTGGATATCAATGTTGATCCGCGCAACCCTTCCAAGGTTGCGGTAGCTCAACTGCTGACAGCGGGAGAGATAGCCATGGTCAACTCGTTCGGAATTGGTAGCGACGGCTTATCAACGCCGGTTTCCATTCTTGTTCACCAGACGGTGCAGCGGGGCAGCGTTGATTCATACAATGTCACCGGCGAAGATTTTCAGATTCAGACCGCTTGGCAAAACCTTTATTCCGGCGCGCTGGAGGATTTCGATGTCATCATCTCGCAAGGAGCGGAGGAAGGACATCTCATGTATGTCGGTATCGCCAAAATTCTGACTGCGTACGCGTATAGTGTGATGGTTGACATGTGGGGTGATATTCCGTTCACGGACGCCCTCCAGGGAAGTGAGGT
>JBIQJZ010000282.1:0-3927 GCA_044507115.1 Flammeovirgaceae bacterium
CGGTATCGTATGTGTTCGAGCGCGACTGAAACAATTCGCGGACGTTCAGGTGGTGCGGTTCGATAACCACTCCACCGGATAGAAAATCGACAGCCTGCGGCAACGACGACACCGGATAAACATTCAAACCTTCTACGACGGCAGCCTCACGTGCATTTGCCTCGGGAACGATCAGCCCCTTATACCCTTCGCGACGCGCGTGAATGGCGGCGGGTAGCACTCCTTTCAGCGGTCGAAGCGTTCCGTCTAATGCCAGTTCACCCATGATCATGAACTCGTCGAGCTTGCCGGTGTGGATCTGTTCAGACGCTTCCAGGATGCAGAGCGCGATGGGGAGGTCATAAGCGGAACCTTCCTTGCGGATGTCGGCCGGAGCGAGGTTGACGACTGTCCTCTTGCGCGGCATGAAGTAGCCGAGGTGCTTCAACGCCGACTCCACACGCAGCTGGCTTTCCTTAAGAGCGCTGTCGGGAAGGCCGCTCATAAAAAATCGGGTGCCTTGTGCTACGTTTACTTCGATGAGGATTGTGCGTGCGTCCACTCCGTGAACCGCACTTCCATACGTTTTGGCCAGCATGACTTTCAGGTTGAGAGGAAACCTAAACTCTAGCGATCCGGAATTCCAGACCGTTCTGTCGCCGGGGGTACTCTAAGATAAGAGTTTTGACGCAATAGGAAAATGACGAGAGACACTATCTCAAAGCAGGCTTCCGCGCCTTCCGTTTCGAAAACCATCCGTAGATAGTAAGGTTCTCATCGGTCACACCATCGTTGAAGAATTTGCTGGCGATATAGCCCACCAAGAAAAGAACCATGTGACTGTATACTCCCATCATATACTTATGATGGGTAAAATTCCAGGAGCCCAGATCGAACAACAGCCCACCATTGACGGTCGTTGATGTAAGAATCCCATACGCCGTAAAAATCACACAGGCCGCGATACCGACATGCAGGCCCCTTTTGTTTGCCGTTCTCGAGAACAATCCCAAGAGAAACATTCCCGCTATCCCCCCGGAAAAAATTGCATAGAGAGAAATGACAATGCCTAGTGCACCCTCGCCACCCACGTAAGTAAAACTCGTCGCCACTAACAACACGAGGACCCCTGTCACCACAACAGTAATCTTTCCAAATACTAATTTTGCCCGGTCGGAAACGTTCTTCCGCAAACGTGAATAGAAATCCTGAGTAATAACGGCAGATACACTACTCAGCTCGGAATCGAGACTTGAGAAGGCCGCGGCAATCAACCCGGAAATCACAAGGCCCACTACGCCGACGGGCAGGTTATTCATAATAAAGATTGGAAAGACAGAATCGGGATTTACATTTTCTGGCAAACCAGACGGGTCAATCGTATAATAGGTGTACAACGCCGTGCCGATAAACATGAACAAGACCCATAAGGGTACACTTAACAAAATACCCATCAGTGATGCACGGATAGCCTCTCGCCCCGTTCGGGCAGTAATAAACCGTTGGACTACCATCTGATTCGTGCCGAAATTTTGAATAGCAAAGAAAAACCCATTGATGGCCATTACCCAGAAGGTGAGTTCAACAAAACTAAAGTGATAAGGTCCGAAGCCGGTGCGGCCATTGTCTTCGGCCACCTGAAAGATAGTAGCCAATCCGCCATCGATGGAGAATGTGAGGATCAAAAATACTGTCACACCTGCGGCGATCAACAGGAAACCCTGTAGGGCATCGAGCCAGATGATCGCTTCAAATCCCCCGAACAGCGTAAGGCAGACTACCAGGATGCCCAGCACCCAGATGACCAGCAACGGATCAAGCCCCAACATGACCGAGAGCGACATCCCCAGCAAATACAATATCGTACCCATTTTCGAAAGGTATGCCAGAACAAACGCAGTGGAGCAATATAACCGGGCGAAGTATCCAAACCTTCTTTCGAAGTACTCATACGCGCTGATGCTGATCACATTCCTGTATAGTGGAACAATCACCCAGATAACAGACAGAATCGTTAGCGCAACAACAAGCCCCTGCACAAGCAAAATCCAATTACCCGCGAATCCAGCACCGGGATAACCGAGGAAAGTGATATTGCT
Source organism: Flammeovirgaceae bacterium (assembly GCA_044507115.1). Lineage (GTDB taxonomy): Bacteria > Bacteroidota > Bacteroidia > Cytophagales > Cyclobacteriaceae > Chryseosolibacter. Next base: position 2,079 of record JBIQJZ010000282.1, read on the forward strand.
GACGATCGTCGCTAGAAGCGACATACCGATTACCCAAGCCGGCACCTTTCCGCTAGCGAGAAAGAAAGTCGAAGCTGTCTCTTGCTTCCCTGAGAAGAAATAGCCCACCGCAATAATCATCAGCAACGAAAGAAAAATGATCAGTAAATCAACGATGTGGAGTGACTGGCTATTGGTGATCTGAAGGAGTAATGAAGAGCCGAAAAAATCCGTCATAGAAATGTTATGTGTGCTGGGTCTCTGCCTAAATTATGATCGATCCCCCGTTTGCCAACTGACGCCTTACGTCGCTCGACGAAATGGACTGGATCGGACTGTTTTTCTCGAGGGCAAGGTATGCCGCTACCCCGGCTGCCTCTCCTGCCTGATTCATATTCACCATAACTCTTACACCCGAAAACGCGATCGGCTCTGCATCCAGCATCCTCCCCGCCACAATCAGATTATCGTGCAATGTCGGAATCAGCGATCTCAGAGGTATTTGGTAGAAGGTCGGATTGACTTCCGTTTCCTCGCGCCAACGTCCTATCTCGCGGGGATACCCGACGCGCTCGTACACTTCGGTTCCATCGAGGTACTTGAATGTTAATCCCGACTTGTGCTGATGATGGGTGTCCAGGCGATAGCTACAGTTCGCAATGGCGTCCTCAAAAACTCGCCCCGTCATAGCATCCTCATCCGTCATCTGGTAGAGACATCTGATGTGTCTCGTCTCCCGGGTAGAGATCGTAGAAGGAAGGCTTACCAGACTCATAGAATACTCGCCACCGTACTTTCGCACCATATCGAGCATCGCACGTATTTGCCGGCGTCCTTCGATTTCCGCTTTGGTCAGATCGTCGGCTATCGCACAGTTCACCCCATAGATCCGCGTTCCGGCAAGCATATAGCTTCCTGTTTGCGGAATCTTCGCGCCCCAGACATACCCTTCGGGAATATTAAACTCCTGTCTATGGGTCTTTAGCAATTCGTGAAATATCTCGGAATTCCACCCCTCGAAATAGGCACATGTAGTCGGAGGCTGCAGGCTATCGCTTACATACGACTCCAGTCCTAGCCGATCACACAAGTCACCGTCTCCGGTAGCGTCAATGAATAACTTGGCTTTAATGATTCCTCTTCCAGACTTGTTGTCGACAACAACTCCTACCAGCCTGCCGTCCGCGTCAAGCACAGGCTCCGAAAACAACGTATGCAAATACGGCTGTATACCCGATTCAAGTACTAACTCATCTAGCTCAATTTTTAACTCTTGCGAATTAAATGTCTTGATCTCCTGTGACCGGTATATCTTCTTGTCTTCGGGGTTCCGCCCGGATTCGACCACCGCGCCTCTTTTCTTCAAGCGGTCAAGGACTTCGAGCGTCAAACCTGCGATTATCTGCTTAGTGAAGTCAGTATTGGACAATGAATGCCAGGTGTTCACCATAGCATTGGTCGCGACACCGCCAAACGCGTTCTGTTTTTCAATCACTGCCACGGACGCGCCCAATCTCGCTGCCCGCACCGCAGCAAAAACCCCGGTACAACTTCCCCCTAAAACGCAGATATCAACGCTGTTAATCACAGGCAAATGTTTGTTCCTTTCCATCTAACGATCTTTGATTATGATTAAGAATTATTGTTCCCAACTATCCGTACGAAATGAAGATGCCGGCAATCCGGCGGTATTGAAGAGAGTCGCCCTGACATAGTTCTCCCATGCATATCTAACTGCTACTGGCTCCGTAACGTTTTCACAAACTATTTCAATACAATTTTCCTTTCTGTTCACGCGCGCAACCTCCGGGCAAAATACACGGTCATGCCCTGCAACAGTGAATCCATCCAACTCTCGACCGAGACCTAG
>JBIQJZ010000283.1:0-3908 GCA_044507115.1 Flammeovirgaceae bacterium
GGATGCTTTGCATCCACTACCTCTTTACCGCTAACATTTCGAGCGCGGTAATCGCAGCCTCCTCCCCTTTATTACCGTATTTCCCTCCGGCGCGCTCAAGCGCTTGTTTTTTGTTGAGGGTTGTCAGTACACCGAATATCACTGGTTTCTTGGCCTTGAGGCCAACCTCGGTTATTCCATAAGCCACCGCCTGGCAGATGTAGTCAAAATGCGGAGTTTCTCCCTGAATTACGCAGCCGATGCAGATGACGGCATGAATGTCCTTGCGCTCTGCCATCCAAAGCGCTCCGAGTGAAAGCTCGAATGTTCCAGGTACATTCGTCCGGATAATGTTGGAACGTTTAACTCCTGACGAGATAAGAGATTGAAAAGCTCCTTCGTACAGAGCCTCCGTTATCTCTTCGTTCCAGGATGCTACGACGACCGCGATCTTCTTGCGCGAGACATTGGCCCCGCTCTTGACCGCGCCAGATCTGAGAATTCCGGCCATGTGATGACAGCTTTAGGGATACTAACAAAAAAGGGACAGTCGAACTATCCCTTCAAACCTTTTACGATTGCGATTCCAGTCGCGCTTTGAACTTTCTTGCTTTCTGGAACTCGGGTGATTCAAAGTATTCGTTGATGATCTTGTCGTATGCATCGATAGCCTTTTTCTGCTCATTGTTCTTTTCGAACGCGAGCGCGGCCTTCATCAGATAGGACGGGGAGAAATATTTATTGGGTTTATAGTTAGCGGCTTTGGCATAGAAAGCTGCCGCTTGGGTATAATTGTTTTCCTCCATATAGGTGTCGCCGATCAGACTGTAGGCCCGGGCCTGGATGAGCAGATCGTTTGACTTGAAATCTTCGAGGTATAGCCTGGCGACTTGGAATTTCCCTTGCTTCAGAAACGCGGCACCGGCGTAAAAGTTAGCGAGGTTCGCGGCGTCGGTGATACCGTAATCCTCAATAATATTGATAAACCCGAGATTGTTGCCATCGCCGTTGAGGGCGAGGTCAAGGCTGTCGGCCTCAAAATAGTATACCGCCTGGAACATCTCCCGCTGCGCTTCCGCCTCCTGATTGTCTTTGTAGTACTGAAATCCGAGGTAGCCACCCAAGATGAGGACCACTGCGGTCACGATCCCGATAACGGCCTTCGGATGGCGCTCCACCCAGTTTTCGGCACCTTGCAGCCTTTCAGCCAGCGCCTGGGGATTCTCGATCAGTTCGTGTTTGGGTTCTGCCTTCTTAGCCATTGTTGTTTTTTTTCTATTCCGCCAAGCAAAAGTTGGGGCGCAAAACTACGAATTTGGCCATACTAAAAAAAGAGGCGCATGGCGGATTCGGTTTAGCCGGGATCAATCGACGATGTAGGGATAATCGGTTTGCGCGTATATGTCTTTCAGCGCCTCGGACGGATCCGGATATTTCGATTCCTCCGCGAACTTCACGCTCTTCTCAACAATGTCCATGACTGATTTATCGATCGCTTCCAGGTCTTTCTCCGTCGCGTATTTCTTGCTGAGGATAGTGCGCTTCACAACCTCGATAGGATCGCGTTGCTTATATCCTTCCAGTTCGTCCTTTGTGCGGTATTTCGCAGGGTCCGACATCGAGTGACCTTTGTAGCGGTAGGTGCGGAACTCGAGTAGGGTTGGTCCTTCCCCGTTTCTGGCGCGTTCCGCGGCACGTGCTACCGATACGTGAACGGCCTCTACATCCATCCCATCCACAGGTTCCGAGGGCATGTCAAACGCCTCTCCCAGTCTGTAAAGCTCCGTTACGTTAGAGGTGCGTTCCACCGAAGTACCCATCGCATAACCGTTGTTTTCAATTACGAAAATCACCGGCAGTTTCCAGAGCATCGCATAGTTCAGGGTCTCGTGAAAGGCGCCTTGGCGAACTGCGCCGTCGCCCATATAGCACATGCAAAGATTCTTGGTTCCGTTGTATTTCTCAGCGAAGGCGATTCCCGCGCCCAGCGGTATCTGCCCCCCGACAATTCCATGGCCCCCGAAGAAATTGTGTTCCTTGTCAAACAAGTGCATAGAGCCACCCTTGCCTTTCGAAACGCCGGTTTCCTTGCCGTAAAGCTCCGCCATGATGGCACTGGGATCAGTGCCGAGACCGAGCGGGTGCGCGTGGTCGCGATATGCGGTGATCCACTTGTCGTCCTTTGTCAGCGCACTGACTGCCCCGGCGACACAGGCTTCCTGTCCGATATAGAGATGGCAAAAACCCTTAATTTTCTGCATTCCATAAAGCTGACCGGACCGTTCTTCGAACTTCCGCATCAGCTGCATGCTTTCGTACCAGGTGATATAGGTCTCTTTGCTGAATTCGGCCTTTGAACTCGTACTCTTATTTCCCTGCCCTCCAGTAGGGTTCTTCGCTTTGGTTGTCGTAGGCATATTCCTAATTTTGAACTGCGAAATTAACCCCCTTACGAACATTCGCAAAACTTTCCATGTAAATACTGTATGCAACTCAAAACGCTCCAGCTGACCAATTTCAAGAACTACGCTGAAGCAAGGGTCGCTTTTTCTCCGAAGATCAATGTCCTCGTGGGCGCAAATGGCAGCGGTAAGACCAATCTGCTGGACGCGATTTACTACCTATCCATGACCCGTAGTGCTATCTCTCCGGCCGATAGCTATTGCATACGGCAGGGGGAGCAGCATTTCTTTCTTCGGGGCCTCATGGCAACGGAGCATGACGAACGCGAGATTTCAGTAGGTTTTCAATCCGGCTCGAAAAAGATCTTCCGTGAAGGCGTCAATGAATACCAGAAGATAAGTGATCATATTGGAAAGTATCCGGTGGTCCTGATTGTGCCTGATGACACTGACCTCGTCAAGGAGGGAAGTGAAGCGCGGCGCCGGTTTTTCGACAGCATCATATCACAGATTGATAAGACCTACCTGGAGTCGCTGATTCAGTATAACCACACGCTTAAGCAGCGCAATGGTCTGTTGAAGATGTTTGCTGACAACCATCCGTTCGACCCTGCGGCGATTGAAGCGTATGATCATGTGCTCGTCCGCCATGGCACCTATATCCACGATCGCAGGAAGCGGTTTGTCGAGGAATACCTTCCTGTGTTTCAACAATACTACCGATTTATCGTCGCACATGAAGATGCGGGACTTCGGTATACCAGCGAATTGAATGAAACGCCGTTCGCCGCGGGACTTTCCCAACGTCGTTCGCGTGATCTCGCCCTGCAGCGAACCACCTTCGGTATCCATCGCGATGATTACCAGTTTATGCTTGGCATGGGCGATCTGAAGCGACTGGGCTCGCAGGGTCAACAGAAGTCTTTCATTATCGCAATGAAACTCGCACAATTCGACCTTGTGAAACAGCAAAAAGGTTTTGCCCCGTTGGTATTGCTGGACGACATCTTCGACAAACTCGATGATTTCAGGATTGAAAAATTGCTGGCGTTGATCAATAATAATGAGCTTGGGCAGCTATTTATCACTGATGCACGCCCCGAACGCACCCTTTCCTTTCTGGAAAAAGCCCAGGCTGAAGCGTTCGTGTTCAAAGTTGATCGAAATACACTTGTCAGGGAATCATTTTGAAGGGGCACGCGTATTTTGTTTAAATTGCGAGCCTTCTCTTCTGTAACGCACCATGGCACCTCCCAAGAAAGATTTTCAGACAATGGGGCAGGCAATCCGCGAGTTGCTTACTTCCTACCGGCTTTCCACCCGGTTCGATGAGGCAAACCTGATCAGCTCCTGGGAGCGGATCGCCGGAAAACCTATCGCACGACGTACAAAGAAGCTGTACATCCGCGATAAGGTATTATTTGTCGAACTGGACTCCCCGTCGATGAAGCACGATTTTTCGTTGCACAAGGTTCAGGTTCTGGAAATGTTCAAAAAAGAATTCGGGCCGGGTATCATCAGCGACAT